>NZ_JBANRL010000001.1:985064-1313419 GCF_037154015.1 Altererythrobacter aquiaggeris | reverse complement strand
CCACCGCATCCACCGGGCAGGCTTCCTGACAGAAACCGCAATAAATGCATTTGGTCATATCGATGTCGTAACGCGTCGTACGGCGGCTGCCGTCTTCACGCGGTTCGCTCTCGATCGTGATCGCCTGCGCGGGGCACACCGCCTCGCACAACTTGCAGGCAATGCACCGCTCTTCCCCGTTGGGATAGCGGCGTAGAACATGCTCACCGCGAAAACGCGGGCTGAGCGGGTTTTTCTCGAACGGATAGTTGATTGTCACCTTGGGCTTGAAGAAATACTTCAAGGTGAGCGCATGCGCCTTGAGGAATTCCCATAAGGTGAAACTCTTGATGAGATGTGTGATCGTGCTCATGAATTGAAGTGTCCGGTTGCCATCAGAAAGCCGCTGATCACGACGATGAAGAACAGGCTCATCGGCAGAAATACTTTCCAGCCAAGTCGCATCAGCTGGTCATAGCGGTAACGCGGTACAGTCGCCATCACCCAGCTGAACATGAAGAAGAAAAAGAAAGTCTTGCCCAGAAACCAGATAATGCCGGGCACGGCGTAAAGCGGCGCCCAGTCAATCGGAGGCAGCCAACCGCCAAAGAACAGGATGGCGTTCAGCGCACACATCAGCAGGATGTTGGCATATTCTCCCAGCCAGAACAGCGCGAAGCTCATCGAACTGTACTCGGTCTGATATCCCGCGACGAGTTCGCTTTCCGCTTCGGTCAGATCGAATGGCACACGCGCGGTTTCTGCCAGGGACGAAATAAAGAACATCACCCAGAGCGGGAACAACAACGGATGAAACACAAATCCGTTGAGAACGCCGAACATGTTCCCCTTCTGCGCCATCACAATCTCGTTCATGTTGAACGATCCGGCAAACAGCACCACGCAAACGAGAATGAAGCCGATCGAGACTTCGTACGAAATCATCTGAGCTGCAGCCCGCATGGCACTGAAAAACGGGTATTTCGAGTTTGACGCCCAGCCCGCGATAACCACGCCGTAAACACTCAGCGAACTGATGGCGAGCACATAGAGCAAGCCAACATTGATATTAGCCAGCACCGCAGTTTCGCTGAATGGTATCACCGCCCACGCAAGCAGGGCGACAGAAAATGTCAGGATCGGCGCGATCAGGAACAGGCCCTTGTTTGCCGCGCTCGGGACGATGGTTTCCTGCAGGAACACCTTCAACCCGTCAGCAAAGCTCTGCAACACGCCAAACGGGCCAACAACGTTCGGTCCGCGCCGCAAATTGATGGCTGCCCAGACCTTACGGTCGACATAAATGATCATCGCCACCGACAGCATCAGCGGCAGTGCGATCAACAGAATGCCGGCGATGGTCGCTGTAAACCATGCTGCCCCGTAGGACATACCGAGGTTGACGAAGAATTCGGTCATTCGGCCGCCTCCGCAAAGTCTTCCCCGTGTGTAAGTTCGGCAGAACAACGTTGCATTGTCGGGCTGGAGCGGGCGATCGGGTTTGTCAGATAAAAATCAGCAATCGGATAGGACGCAATCGAACCTTCAGCCTTTGCCTTCTTGTCGGCAGCAGGGAGTGCGCCGTAATTGGCCAGCCCTTCTACGCCAAGATCAGGCACCGCCCCGATCATCTTCAGCCGCAATTCGGCAAAACTGTCGAATCCGACATCAACGCCCAGTGCATCGGCAAGCGCGCGCAGGATCGTCCAGTCTTCGCGGGCATCACCGGGAGGAAATACTGCCTGTTCGGCATATTGCACGCGGCCTTCGGTATTGACGTAAGTTCCATCCTTTTCAGTATATGCCGCCGCCGGCAGGACGATGTCGGCCGCATGGGCACCCTTGTCGCCGTGGTGGCCGATATAGACCTTCAGGGCATCATCAAACTGCGCGAAATCCATTTCATCCGCGCCGAGCGAAATGACCAGTTTGGGCTTTTGGGCCGCAATATCGGCCATACCGCCTGCTTGCGCGTAACCCAGCATCAGTGCGCCCATGCGGGCGGCCGAGAAATGCAGCACGTTGAAGCCGTTCCAGCCATCGCGAACCAGCTTGAACTTCTCCGCCAATGCGAGGCCAAGGGCCAGCGCGCCGTTCGCAAGAGCGGCCCCGCCCATGATGATCGCCGGACGTTCCGCATCTTTCAGGGCGTCAGCCGCAGCTTTCGGCAATTTGCCCAGAACCCCGATCTCTTCTCCGAGGAAAGTCGCCGGATATGTCGTGTCCCATTCGGGGCCCACCACAAACACCTTCGCCCCGCGTTTTACGGCCTTGCGGATGCGGACATTGACCAGCGGAGCTTCCATGCGGATCTGGCTGCCTACAATCAGTATCGCGTCGGCATTTTCGATTTGCGAAAAAGTGGTGTTGAAATTGACAGCAGCCAGGTTCGACACATCATATTTCATGCCGGTTTGACGGCTTTCGATAAGTGTCGAGCCCACCGCGCCCAATAGTGTTTTGGCCGCAAACATCGTCTCGCAATCGACCATATCACCCGCAATTGCGGCGACGTTTTTACCGGCTTTCACCTTGGCAATCGCTTTGAACGCATCACCCCAGCCCGCTTCGACAAGTTTGCCGGATTTACGGATGAACACCTTGTCGAGACGGCGGCGACCAAGCCCGTCGGCCTGATATCGCGCTTTGTCCGAAATCCATTCCTCGTTCACATCGTCATTGATGCGCGGCAGAATTCTCAGCACTTCGCCCGAACGGCTATCGATGCGGATATTCGCACCAACCGCATCGGACACATCGATGCCAAGCGTTTTCTTCAATTCCCACGGGCGTGCTTCGTAGGCGTAAGGCCGCGAAGTGAGTGCGCCCACCGGGCAGAGATCGATCACATTGGCGCTCAGCTCATGCTCGGCAGCCTTTTCCAGATAGGTTGTGATCTGCATGTTTTCGCCGCGATAGAGCGCGCCGATTTCATCCACTCCGGCCACTTCCTCGCTAAACCGGACGCAGCGGGTGCAATGGATGCAGCGGGTCATGATCGTTTTGATCAGCGGCCCCATATACTTTTCAGTCACAGCGCGCTTGTTCTCGTCATAACGCGACGAACCGCGGCCGTAGGCCATGGCCTGATCCTGCAGGTCACATTCGCCGCCCTGGTCACAGATCGGGCAATCGAGCGGGTGGTTGATGAGCAACAGCTCCATCACCCCTTCGCGCGCCCTCTTGACCATCTCGCTATCGGTGCGGATTTCCTGACCTTCGGTTGCAGGCAATGCGCAGGATGCCTGCGGTTTGGGCGGTCCGGGCTTCACTTCGACCAGACACATGCGGCAGTTGCCGGCAATACTCAGCCGTTCGTGATAACAAAAGCGCGGGATCTCCTTGCCAGCCAGCTCCGCCGCCTGCAGCACGGTTGCGCCATCGGGCACATCAATTTCCTGGCCGTCTACTGTGACTTTGGGCATGGGCTTCCTGTTACGCTAGCCATGGCGCTCCGATGCGAAAACGGAAGCGACCTTCTTTGCCGGATGTCTCTGTAGAAGAGTCCCCGGACTTGCAACCCGTTTCGGCCGCTAAATCACACAAAAATGGGGCCGCCCGCCAGGTCGCGGGCAGCCACTCGATCATCGATCGCTGCCCGCTGCAGGGCAACCGTCACGCCTTTGGGTGAAGCAGATTTCCGGCATTCGGGAGTTTGCGAATACATTGGATACAAACGGCGTTTTTCATCTTCGGATCCGACGTCGCTGGTGGACAACTCCATCGCCAGGCCGAATGTCGCCGCGACCGCCGCGGCGCAAACAGCGATATCAGGTTTAAGGATTTTTAGGTCTGTGAGCCCGATGGAATTGGCTACTTCAATGAAAAAACCGCCAGAAATCAACTATGTGTCGGTATTGGCGATGCGGTGCCACTCATACAGCGCGGTTGAGATAGTGGCGCGCTGGAATGCTGACGGGATTTTCCCCGGTGTCGATTTTACCCCGCACAGCGGCGTTTCCGAATACAACCGGTCGAGCGCCGAAATCTCCTGTTCCGAGCCGACCTCGGTTTTCAGCACATCCATAGCAAGTTGCGGCGACAATGCCGCCACACAGCGCCCGATTGTAAAAACCGAAACATCGTCCTTCCCGCCCATGAAGAAATAGCGGGCCTGTCCCATATTTTCCGCTTTAGCCATGCCAGCCTGATCACCCGCCTCGAGCGATTGCAGGTACCGCTCGCTCATGGCGGCATTCACAAAGAACGGGATTGCGGGCTTGTCCGACTTGACGCAAAAGCTGTGCCCCTTGCGCATCCCGGTCATCAGGCGCGTAAAAATGCCGAACTTGGCGAATTCCCCGTCGACCATCGCCGTAAGATCGGCTTCACCGGATTTCGTGACGCAGTCCGAAATTGCCAGCCCGCGTTTGTAGGATTCAACCGCCGCCTCGGGCTTGTCCAACGCCACATCCATGTTCAGGTCTTTGGCAAACTCCAACCGCTCTATCTGGTAATTCCGCGGCGTGATATTGCTGGTGTCAACGCGCGGAGTGTTTGGGGTCGGGGTCGGCGTCGGCGTAGGCTGGCTTTGAGCCACAACCGGCGTGCATACCGCTAGCGCCGCCGCCATACCGAATACGCTGGAAAATTCTTTGATCATCGAATGTCTCCCCAAAATATGCGCGAATATAATCCAGCGGCCCCCGGATCACAAGTTCAAGCACCCCGTTCAGAAATCTACTCGGCAGCCTCGGCATATCGGGCATTTCGCAGTTCAATCCGTCGTTCGATTTCTGGCCTGAAATGCTTTAACAGACCCTGAATTGGCCATGCGGCAGCATCGCCAAGCGCGCAGATTGTGTGCCCTTCGACCTGCTTCGTTACGTCGTATAGCATATCGATTTCGCTGACATCGGCGTCACCTTCGCGCAGCCGTTCCATCACGCGCCACATCCACCCGGTGCCTTCGCGGCACGGTGTGCATTGGCCGCAGCTCTCATGCTTGTAGAAATAGCTGAGGCGGCTGATCGCGCGGACGATGTCGGTGGACTTGTCCATGACGATGACGGCAGCTGTACCAAGGCCGGAGCCGACTTCTTTCAAACCGTCGAAATCCATCGGGGCGTCCATGATCTCGTCCGCCGGGACAAGCGGAACCGACGAGCCGCCCGGAATCACCGCAAGCAGATTATCCCAGCCGCCAGTGATGCCGCCGCAATGCTTCTCGATCAGTTCCTTGAACGGAATGCCCATCTCTTCTTCGACAACGCATGGCTTGTCGATGTGGCCGCTGATCTGGAACAGCTTCGTGCCATGATTACCCTCGCGTCCGAAGCTGGCGAACCAGCTTGCGCCGCGCCGCAGGATTGTCGGGACAACCGCAATGCTTTCGACATTATTGACCGTGGTCGGGCAGCCATAGAGACCGGCACCGGCGGGGAATGGCGGTTTCAGTCGGGGCTGCCCCTTCTTGCCTTCCAGGCTTTCGATCATCGCGGTTTCTTCACCGCAAATATATGCGCCCGCGCCGCGGTGCATATAGACATCGAAGTCATAGCCCGACTTGGCCGCATTCTTGCCCAGCAAACCTGCGGCATAGGCTTCATCGATGGCCGCCTGCAGCGTTTCGGCTTCGCGGATATATTCGCCGCGAATGTAGATGTAGGCCGCGCGTGCGCGCATCGCATATCCGGCAACCAGCGCGCCTTCGATCAGCTTGTGCGGATCATGCCGGATAATCTCGCGGTCTTTGCACGAACCAGGCTCGGATTCGTCGGCATTTATGACAAGGAAACTTGGCCGTCCATCCTTGCTTTCCTTGGGCATGAAGGACCATTTCATACCTGTAGGGAAACCAGCCCCGCCCCGCCCGCGCAGGCCGGATGCCTTCATCTCGTCGATGATGGAATCGTGACCTCTGGAGATAATATCCCTGGTGTTGTCCCAATCACCGCGCTTCTGCGCAGCTTTCAGGCCCCAGTCCTGGAAGCCGTAGAGATTGGTGAAAATCCGGTCTTTATCCTGAAGGCTCATGTCAGATACCCCTGCGAGTAAAGGTAGCCCGCGATCAGGATTATCCCGAGAATGGCGCCGATTTTCAGGATACCGCTGAGCACCTTGAACGCGATGAACGCGAGGACCAGCGCGATGATGAGAGTGACAATGCTCACGATTCACGCCCTCCCGAGGTTACGGCCTTGAAAATCCCGAACCCGCCAAACAGGAAGCTTAAAAGAAACCAGACGACGGACGGTTCACCGCTGAGAAGTTTATACACCGCCAGAACGAGGAAGATTATGCCGATAACTGGCAGACCGACTTTGGCTGTATTATCCATCACCAGGCCTTCCGGTAATCATGATTGGCATCGACCATTTCTTTCAGCGTGGTCGGGCCGCCGCTGGGCTCGGACGTTTTGCGCCCCGGCTCCTGCGTGCCTTCTTTCGGCTGCTTGCCTGCCGCCAGCGCATCGAGCACGGCGTCGAGGCGTTCGACCGTCAAATCCTCGTAATTGCCGTCGTTGATCTGGACCATCGGTGCAGTGGCGCAATTGCCCATGCATTCAACTTCGGTCAGCGTCCACATACCGTCATCTGTGGTGTGGCCGATTTCCATACCGCGTTTCTTGCAAGCGGACATGATATCGTCCGATCCGCGCAGCATACAGGGCGTGGTGCCGCAAACCTGCACGTGGAATTTGCCGACCGGAACAAGGTTATACATGAAATAGAACGTCGCAACTTCAAGCACACGGATGACCGGCATGTCGAGCTCGCGGGCGATGAATTCCATCACTGGCAGCGGCAACCAGCCCTGCGTGCCCGTTTCCTCACCAACCTGCCGCTGGGCCAGATCGAGGAACGGCATCACAGCCGATTTCTGGCGGCCTTCAGGATAGGACGCGACAAATTTCTTGGCCTTGGCCGCATTGGCCGTGGACCATTTGAAATCACCCCACCGCTTGCGCGTTTCAGGTGTGTCGGGTGCGAGTTGGCGATCAGCCATTGATAAGCCTTCGTTCGATGTATCGTCCGGCATACAAGCCTATGACGGCGGCCGATGCAGTGGAGAGAATATCCTTCAAACCCGCCCCGCCATGAAATCCCGCAAGATAGGCCGCAACGCCCGATGCGAATGCTGCAAACGCTGCGATAAATATGAACAACTCGCGCAGGATCACCGGTCACACTCCCCGAACACCACGTCGATTGCGCCGAGGATAGCGGTTGCGTCGGGCAGCATGTGGCCGCGGCACATGAAGTCCATGGCTTGCAAGTGGCTGAAGGCGGTCGGGCGGATTTTGCAGCGATAGGGTTTGTTGCTGCCGTCCGAAACCAGATAGACGCCAAACTCGCCCTTCGGGCTTTCGGTTGCGACGTATACTTCGCCTGCGGGCACATGAAATCCCTCGGTATAAAGCTTGAAGTGATGGATCAACGCTTCCATCGACTGTTTCATCTCGCCGCGTTTGGGCGGGGAAACCTTCATATCGTCGCTGGCAATCGGGCCTTCAGGCATCTCTGCGAGGCACTGCTTGATGATGCGGGCCGACTGTTTCACTTCTTCCACGCGGACCATGAACCGGTCGTAGCAATCGCCATTGGTGCCGACAGGTACCTCGAAATCCATGCGGTCATAGACGTCATAAGGCTGCGACTTGCGCAGATCCCATGCGATGCCGCTGCCGCGGATCATCGGGCCGGAGAAACCCCACGCAATCGCATCGTCTTTTTCGACCACGGCAATATCGACATTGCGCTGTTTGAAAATGCGGTTGTCGATCACCAGGCTCATCGCATCGCCGAACAGTTCGGGCAAACGGCCATCGACCCAGTCGCCAATGTCGGTGAGCAATTTCAGCGGCACATCCTGATGGACGCCGCCGGGACGGAAATAAGCGCTGTGCATTCGCGCGCCCGACGCGCGTTCGAAGAAGTTCATGCAGTCTTCGCGCAGTTCGAACACCCACAGGTTCGGCGTCATCGCGCCGACATCCATCACATGCGCGCCGATATTGAGCATATGGTTGGAAATACGCGTCAATTCAGCAAACAGCACGCGCAGATATTGCGCGCGGATGGGCACTTCGACGTTCAGCAGCTTCTCGATTGCGAGCACATAACTGTGTTCCTGACACAGCGGCGAACAGTAATCGAGCCGATCGAAATAGGGCAGCGCCTGCAGATAGGTCTTATGCTCGATCAGCTTTTCGGTACCGCGGTGCAGCAAGCCGACATGCGGATCGATGCGTTCGATAATCTCGCCATCCAGTTCCATCACCATGCGCAAAACGCCGTGCGCGGCAGGGTGCTGGGGACCGAAATTGATCGTGTAGTTGGAAATCAACTGATCGCCGGTGGTAGGCGACTGTTCAAGCTGGACGCTCATGTCTTGTCACCCTTCCCGGCTGTCGTCTTCGGCTTTTTCACCGGCTTGGTCGCAGCTTTGGTGTCTTTGACTTTACCTTTGCCGGGCTTGCGCGCCTGGCGATTTTCGGTCGGCTCCGGCGCAGTCTTTTTTGTAGTCGAAGCCTTTTCTGCCGGGGCGCCCGCGCTCACGGTCTCGGCAGCTTTTTTGTCCGTCTTCTTTCCCGCGCCTGTCTGCTTGGGGCTGTCGGTCGTCTTTGGCTCGTCCACTTGAGGCGGGCCACCGGCTTTTTCATCGCCGGGAAGAATGTAATCCGCGCCTTCCCAAGGGCTCATGAAGTCAAACTGGCGCAGGTCCTGCGCCAGTTCGACCGGTTCATAAACCACCCGTTTATCTTCTTCGGAATAGCGCAATTCGGTGTAGCCGGTCAGCGGGAAATCCTTGCGGAAGGGATGCCCTTCAAACCCGTAATCGGTCAGAATACGCCGCAGATCGGTATTGCCGTCGAACAGCACACCGAACATGTCGAATACTTCACGCTCCAGCCAGCCTGCGTTTGGCCACAGGCGGGTGGCGGTCGGAACCGGAGTGGCTTCATCGGTCGAAACCTTGAGCATCAGGCGATGGTTCTTCGTGAGCGACAGCAGCATATAGACAACTTCGAACCGCTCACCGCGATCCGGATAATCGACCCCCGCAATTTCCATGAGTTGCTGATATTCGTGATCGTCGCGCAGCAGGCGCAGCACGTCTTCGATATCGTCGCGGCGAACGGTGAATGTGAGCTCGCCATATTCCTC
Source organism: Altererythrobacter aquiaggeris (assembly GCF_037154015.1). Lineage (NCBI taxonomy): Bacteria > Pseudomonadati > Pseudomonadota > Alphaproteobacteria > Sphingomonadales > Erythrobacteraceae > Aestuarierythrobacter > Aestuarierythrobacter aquiaggeris. The sequence goes on along the minus strand of NZ_JBANRL010000001.1, from coordinate 1,304,330 downwards.
GCGCGCGCCAACCATCATATCGCCCAGCGCGTTGCCCAGCGTTTCGATCACGCCATCGTGCGGCGCCGATTTGGGAGCGGAATGCAGAACCGTAGCCATCCTAGCGCTCGACCGTCCCGGACCGCCGGATTTTGCGCTGCAATTGCATCACACCGTAAAGCAGCGCTTCGGCAGTCGGCGGGCAGCCCGGCACATAAATATCAACCGGCACGATGCGGTCACAGCCGCGCACGACCGAATAGCTGTAATGGTAATAACCGCCGCCATTGGCACAGCTGCCCATCGAAATAACATATTTCGGTTCGGACATCTGATCGTAAACCTTGCGCAGCGCGGGGGCCATTTTGTTGCACAGCGTTCCGGCCACGATCATCACATCGGACTGGCGCGGGCTGGCGCGAGGCGCGACGCCGAACCGTTCCATATCATACCGCGGCATGTTTACATGGATCATTTCAACCGCACAGCACGCGAGGCCGAAGGTCATCCACCAGAGCGAACCGGTACGCGCCCATTGGAACAGGTCTTCGGTGCTGGCGACGAGGAAGCCCTTGTCGTTGACTTCGTTTTGCAGCGCATTGAAATATTCCGCATCAGGCTGAAGCATCTGCCCCGGCTGAGCGGTGGGCATGGCTTCGGGCACTCGGATGGTGGTGGTGTTCACTCCCATTCTAGCGCTCCTTTCTTCCAGGCGTAAGCTAGCCCTACTGCCAGCTCTCCCAGGAAAATCATCATTGTAATCCAGCCCGGCCATCCTGTCAGATCAAGGCTGACCGCCCACGGGAAAAGAAATGCCGCCTCGAGATCGAAAATAATAAACAAAATCGCGACCAGATAAAACCGGACGTCGAACTGGCTGCGCGGATCTTCGAATGCGGGGAAACCGCATTCATATTCGCTCAGCTTCGAAGCATCTGGCGAATGCGTTCCGGTAAGCCGCGAAACACCCATCGGGAGGAACACGAACAATGCTGATAATCCGACTGCAATAAACAGGAAAATCAGAATAGGCAGATACTGGGCTAGATAGTCCAAGGGGCTGACTCGCAAGCGCTAGATTGAATTGACTGCGCACTAGTCCGGCGCACTCATCAGGGCAAGGGGTGTCTGTATTTTGCGCCCCGGACATAAACTGTCCGGCTTCTCATACAAAAACGGGGTGGCTCCGCGGTCCAGAGCGGAGCCGGTGCGCCCGCTATTTCTTCATCTGCATCGCCAGCGCCTTGTCGGTTTTCGCGCCATATGGCGGCTTCAGGCCCGCGATACCGGCAATATCCAGTTTTGACTGGGTATAGACGCTACGCGCGTGGCTGAATTCCTTGAACCCTTCGGGACCGTGATAAGACCCCATACCCGAGGGGCCAACTCCGCCGAACGGCAAATCTTCCATCGATACATGAAACACCACATCGTTGACCGTGACGCCGCCCGAAGCAGTGCCTTGCAAAACCTTTTCCCGCTCACTGTCATCGGTGCCGAAGTAATAAAGCCCCAACGGGCGGTCATTCCGATTGACGTAATTAACCGCCTCATCGACCGCTTTGTAGGTTTTTATCGGCAGGACCGGCCCAAAAATCTCTTCCTCCATGGCCAGCATATCATCGGTTACGTTTCGCAAAATGGTCAGCGGCATTTTGCGGGAATTGGTGTTTGAAAAATCTTCGTCTGCCGGATTGACCTCAATAACTTCAGCGCCTTTTTGCCGCGCGTCTTTCACCAGATCCTGAAGCCGGTCAAAATGACGATCCGTCACGATCGAAGCATAATCATCATTGTCCAGCAGCGTGGGATACATCTCGCGGGCGCTCAACTCGACGGCGGCAATTGCGCCCTCCTCGAGATCTTCGGGCACAAGCATATAATCGGGAGCAAGACAGATTTGCCCGGCATTGAGCATCTTGCCCAGCGCAATGCGCTCACCAGCCTTTTTGAGATCGGCGCTACGCCCGAGGACGACGGGCGATTTTCCGCCCAGTTCCAACGTCACCGGGACCAGATTCTTCGCCGCTGCTTCCATGACCTTGCGGCCGGTGGCGGTTGATCCGGTGAACACCAGATGGTCAAACGCAAGGCCGGAAAATTCCTGCGCCACTTCGGGGCTGCCGGTAAACACGATCAGCTCTTCCGGCGCGAAGTATTTTTCTACCAGCTCTTTGCTCAGTTCGCTTGTGGCTTCGGTGAACTCGCTTGGCTTGATCATCGAACGGTTACCCGCTGCAAAAATCTGCATCAGCGGACCGAATGACAGGTTGATCGGAAAATTCCACGGGCTCAGGATGCCGATAACGCCCTTGGGTTCAAACCGTACTTCGCCCTTTGCCCCTAACAGGCCGAGCGGGAACTGGAGTTTGCGCTTGTCGGGCCGCGACCACTTGTCCATGTTTTTGAGGCAGTATTTGCCGAAGGTTATTGTGCCGGCAATATCGGTCATCATGCTTTGTTTGCGGCTGCGGTTCCCGAAATCTTCGCTCATCGCATCGCACAGCGCGTCGGCATTATCGGCCAACAGGGCAATTGTGCGCTTTATTCTGTCGCGGCGCACCGAAAGGTCTTCAGGCCTCGCTTCGGTGAACGCATTACGCTGGGCATCAAGCGCCATTTGCATCGGGGTCGCTTCGGTCATCTGAAAATCTCCGGTTTTATCTTGCCACTTTATGACCCTAACGCACCATGCGGCGCAAGTGTCCATGTCCGCAGCGTGCCAGCCAACCCTGTGTGCATTGCCAATGCCGCGGCGCAGCATTAGGTTGCGGATGACCCGGCGCCAAACGCCCAGTACGAACAGAAAGACCAGCTTCATGACCGCATTTTCCGCAGCCGACCCGATCGTTATCCTCAGCTATGCGCGCACCCCCATGGGCAGTATGCAAGGTGCACTGGCCGACGCATCGGCAACGGATCTGGGCGCCGCTGCGGTCAAGGCGGCGGTTGAACGCGCCGGAATCGATGGCGGTGATGCGGACCGTATTTATATGGGCTGTGTTCTGCCCGCGGGCCTTGGCCAGGCACCCGCCCGTCAGGCAGCGATCAAGGCCGGACTACCCAAAAGCGTTCAGGCAACCACCGTGAACAAGGTTTGCGGGTCAGGTATGCAGACAGTCATCATGGGTGCAGAAGCGCTCGCCAGCGGAACGGCCGATCTGGTGATTGCGGGCGGCATGGAGAGCATGACGAATGCGCCGTATCTGCTCAAGAAGCACCGTTCCGGCGCGCGCATCGGGCACGACACGGCTTACGACCATATGTTTCTCGACGGGCTGGAAGATGCCTATGAGGAAGGCCGTGCAATGGGCACATTCGCGCAAGATACGGCCAATGATTACCAGCTCACGCGCGCGGACATGGATGACTATTCGATTGAATCGCTACGCCGCGCAAATGCAGCCATCGAAAGCGGCGCATTTGCGGGCGAGGTGGTGCCCGTAACCGTAACCACGCGCCGCGGCGAAACGATTGTCGATACTGACGAGGCGCCGGGCCGAGGCAATCCTGACAAGATCCCGACGCTGCGCCCCGCTTTTGCCAAGGACGGGACAATCACAGCCGCAACATCAAGCTCGATCTCCGACGGGGCAGCCGCTGTGGTGCTGACACGCGAGAGTGTTGCGGCGGACAAGGACCTTAAGCCCATCGCCAGAATAGTCGCAATGGCGGCTCATGCCCGCGAACCTTCCGAGTTTACCATTGCTCCGGTCGGGGCGATCGAAAAAGTGCTCGACAAGGCGGATTGGTCTGTCGGCGATGTCGATCTTTGGGAAATAAACGAAGCGTTTGCCTGTGTTGCGATTTTTGCGATGAAAGATATCGGCATCCCGCATGACCGGATCAACGTGAACGGCGGCGGCACTGCGCTTGGCCATCCCATCGGCGCCAGCGGCACGCGTATCATCGTAACGCTAGTCAATGCGCTGAAAGAACGAGGCAAGACCAAAGGCGTTGCCAGCTTGTGCATAGGTGGCGGAGAAGCCACTGCCGTCGCCATCGAACTCATTTGAATAAAACGACTTTCTTGTCTGCTTGCCCGAGACTCGTATAGTTGGCACAACTATGGTATTTGCTCCACTCCATTTATGGGGAGGAAATAACATGAAAAGAATTGCCATTATCGCCGGGGTTTCACTTATGGCGGCTTGTTCTCCGGCTGAAACCGAGGCGCCTGCCGAAGAAGCCGTCGCAGAAGCCGTGGTCGAGGCACCGGCTGAAGAGAGTATGGCAGGCACTTACAATGTCACTTCCGAAGACGGCAACGGTGTGACCACAATCGCCGAAGATGGCACCTTCACCAACACGGTCGATGGCGAGGTTACCGATACAGGCACTTTCGCCCGGGTGGACGGCAAATCGTGCTTCACATCGTCCAAAGAGGGATCTGTCGCAGAATGCTGGACGGATGCCGAACCTGCTGCCGATGGCAGTTGGACCGCGACGTCTGACGATGGCCGCGTGGTTACAGTCGTTCGCGCGCCTGCATAAACGCAAATGCCCCGATTTGCGGGAGCGATGGCCGGCGGTCGTCGCTCCCGCACTTACAAAACCGGGTCATCTGTTATTAAATTACGCAGTTTCAATGGGGGAACACGGATGAAGAAGATTATCGCACTGGCCGCTGTCGCGACGTTGGCCGGTTGTTCGCAAGCAGAGCCTGACACTTCGGGGGATACAAGCCCTGACCTTACCGCCATGGCAGAACCGGAACAAATTGCTGTCGATGGAGGTCCGATTGCCGGGGTATATGTCGCCACAGCGCCCGACGGATCTTCCGTAACCCAGACGTTGACCGATGACGGAAAAGTAACAAACACGGTTGACGGCGAAGTCGTCGCCACGGGCACTTATGATATGGGACAAGCCGAAAACCAGGCCTGTTTTACTTATACGGACAGCGAATTTCCTGACGGCTGTTTTATTCTGGGTGAAGTAGTTGACGGAACCTGGACTGCGACGAATACGGCTGATGCCGAGGAAATCTGGTCGGTAACACGGGCAGGCAGCTGATAGCCACTGGTGACACCGGACGGGGTGAGCCTGAATTTCAGGGCCCATCCCGGTTCCGCTGGTGATTACGGTTCGCCGTCACCCCAGATCCGGTCCGCTTCGACCCAGCCCATGTGTCCATCGACGTCGAACTCGCACCAGTCAGCTTCGCAGTCGCCCAGGCGTCCTACCACGCCGGGTTCAAGTTTCCATTTAAGCGCAGCTGTTTTGGACGCGCCCGCACGCATCTCTGCAAGACCATCTCCTATAACGATTGCGCCCCGCTCGGGTGTCAAAAGGCGCGCGACCACCCAGCCCTGCGCTCCGTCCGGGTCCTGTATCAGGCGCCAGCCTTCCATCTGCCGGACAACCTTCACCGGCAAACCCTGGCGTTTGTAAACCCAGTCGATCTTGTAATCCGCGCTCGGGCCGACGCGCATATTCACTTCGCTGGCGCGCATTGCTGCCCAATAGGGAACTTCGCGTTCCTGTGCGCTTGCCGGAACAGCGGAAAAGCACAGCGCAAGTATAGCGATTCTGGAAAGCAATGACATGACTGGTCTTTAACGCCGCAGATGCGACCGCGACAAGCCCGAACCGCCGGTTCATTACGAAGACCGCTTGACCACCCTGCCCCCCGCGTCCTAGCGCAAAGGTAATGGACACAGCAGCACAATCCAATCGCCGCGTCGAAGGTAAACCGCGCGTCATCGTCTCGCGGCACTTGATGCCGGCAGTGGAAGCCCGCCTGACCGAGCTGTACGAAACCGAACTGAATTCTGCCGATCAGCCGATGACCCGCGAGCAATTGGTTGCCGCGATGAATGCGGCGGACGTGCTTGTCCCGACAGTGACCGACCGGATTGATGCCGACATGCTGGCCGAGGCAGGTGATCGGTTGGGATTGATCGCAAACTTTGGCGCGGGCACCGATCATATCGATTTGAAGGCGGCGCGCGACCGGAACATCATGGTCACCAATACGCCGGGCGTCTTTACCGACGATACGGCCGACCTTGCGATGGCGCTGATTATCGGTGTACCGCGCCGTATCCGAGAAGGCGTCGCTTTGATCCGCCGCGCAGAGTGGACCGGCTGGGCGCCTTCGGGGATGCTCGGGCGTAAATTGGGCGGCAAGACGCTGGGCATAGTCGGGATGGGCCGGATCGGACAGGCGGTCGCCCACCGCGCGCGCGCTTTCGGGTTGGAAATCATCTATCACAACCGCAAGCCCTTGCCCGAAGCGCTGGAGCGTATGCTGGGTGCAAAATATGTCGATAGCCTGGGCGATTTGCTGATCGCATCCGATATCGTCACGCTGCATTGTCCCTATACCCGGGACACGCATGAGATGATGAACGAGCGGACGTTTAGCCTGATGAAACCCGGTTCGGCAATCATCAACACAGCGCGCGGCGATCTGATCGATCAGGAAGCCATGCTTGCAGCGATTTACAGCGGGCGACTGGTTGGCGCCGGACTGGACGTCTATCCCGATGAACCGGCGGTTGACCCGCGGCTGCTGGCGCACCCGAACATCATGACCTTGCCGCACATCGGTAGCGCCACCGCCGAAGGGCGCGAGGCTTCGGGAGAAAAAGTCATCGCCAATATCCGCTTCTGGGCCGACGGACACCGTCCCCCCGATCAGGTGCTGGACGCTCTGGTATAAAGGTCAGCGGCCAGCGTGCGTATATTCCTATGCCCGCCACGTTACAGCATCGGTTGAGCAAACTTTTCTGTCGCTGCCCCACATAGCGCCGGCCCGGCTTTGCCTTGCCCGCATCAATCCCCGGTCATTATCCGGTCAACCAGTTGTTTCACCGTGGGGGTGAAATTATTGCTGTAGAACGGGTCTTGCTTGAAGCGGAATGCGGAGTGACCGGCGAAGGCCAGATTGTCGTCCGTATCGCCACCGTGGGCGATATCCTGCAGGGTTTTCTGGATGCAGAAGCTGCGCGGATCGGCAAGTTTTCCGGTGGTATAATCGTCATGATCTTTCCATGCCGAAAATGCGCAATGCGATAGGCAACCCATGCAATCCTGCTGATCCTTGCGGATCGTGTCGCGGCTGCCGGGCGTGACGAAAACAATCGTGCCATCGGGAGTTTTGAGGGCTTCGGTGTGACCTTCGGCCATCCAGGCATTGGCGCGTTTGCGGTCTTCGGGTTTGACCCAGAAACTGCGACCTTTGCCCTCTTCGCTCAACTGGACCGAACCGGCATCCTCACCCTTTTTGGTAAACGGAATCTGCCGCTCGCTGCGGTGCATAAGATCATACAAGAACGGGTTTTTGACCGCCGAAGAATAAAACCCGGTCGGTGAAAATTTATGCAGCAGGACTTCGCCCGGCTCGACTGTGCGAAGCATATCTTTCCAGCCCTGCGGGATCGGGCTTTCTTGCGTCAACAGTGGCCGCGTGCCGAACTGGAAGGCAATCTTGCCAATCTCCGGATTGTCGATCCAGTTTTCCCAGTCGCGCAGGAACCAGACACCGCCCGCCATGACGATCGCGGTTTCTTCCGATACCCCTTCCTTGCGCATGGTTTCGCGCAAATCCTTTACTCTGGGATAGGGGTCTTGCGGTACGCGGGGATCTTCCGCGTTGGACAGGCCATTATGCCCGCCCGCCAGCCACGGATCCTCGTACACTACAGCCGCCATCAGGTCGGGGACCTTGTGATAGCTGCGTTTCCAGAGCGCGCGAAACGCGCGCGCCGAACTGATGATCGGCAAATAATGGACGTTATATGTTGCAGCAATTTCAGCCAGCTTATACGGCATACCCGCACCGCAGGTGACGCCGGTCACCATGCCTTTGGTGTTTTCCAGAATACCCTCGAGCACAGCCTGCGCGCCGCCCATTTCCCACAACACATTGATGTTGATTGCGCCGCGTCCATCGGACATTTCAAACGCCTTGCGAACCTGTTCGGTGCCGCCCTCGATACCGTAACGGATCAACTGCTGGTGGCGTTCGCCGCGCGTGGGCGCATCATAAATTTGCGGGATAATATTACCGTCTTCATCGGTGCTGTCGGCGTTGACTGCACTGACCGTTCCGATGCCGCCGGCAGCCGCCCATGCACCCGAGCTCATGTGATTGGTCGCCGAAACGCCTTTGCCGCCTTCGATCAACGGCAATACTTCGCGGCCGCCATAGATGATCGGATTGATGCCCTTGAATGCCATTGAAATCAGGTTCCTTAAAAAATCTGCCGCAGGCTCAGGCCCCGGCATTGCCGCCGCTGTTCTTACCGCGGCACGGCTCGATATCTTCCGGCTCCGGCCTGGTGGCAGCAGCCTTGAACTGGGCATAATAACCGGCCAGTTCCGGACTGTCTTTGAAAGTGACAAGATCAAACCCCACGCGCTTGAACTCGCACGTCAGCAAATCGGGCGCAATGCCGTGCTGGTCGGTTGGCCTGTCCATATCGACGACTATCACTTGCCCGCCATCGCGCAATGCGGGCCAAAGCCGCCATAGAAACGCATAAGGCTCACTGACCTCGTGATACATATGGACCAGAAAAATACGGTCGAAACTCTTTTGCGGCAAACGCGGATCGTCAGCATCCCCCGGCTTGATCGACACATTGTCGAGCCGTTCGCGTTCCACGCGGTTGCCAAGCCTTTCCAGCGCTTCCCGGTCGATATCCTGCGCCAGCACGCGGCCTTTGCTACCGACACGCTCCGCCAGACGGACTGTGTAATACCCCTCGCCGGCGCCGATATCCGCAACGGTCATGCCCGGAGATATTTCGGCAAAATCCATCACCTTTTGCGCTTCGCCGACACTGTCGCGCTTGGTTTCTGTCGAAAACTGGTTCGAACCCAATTCGGAAACCGGCCGGTCGGGCTGAGGGAACTGGAGCGCGGTATCGGGACGGTCCGCCGGCCCGGCGGGTTTACAACCGGACAATGCCAGCAGCGCAGCGATGCAAAATGCAGCACGCAAAATCATTCAACATCCTCGACTTCGACGGCCTCGCCCGTCACTTGCTGCGCCAACGCCGCTGAAATGAACGGGTCCAGCGCGCCGTCCAGCACAGCATCGGGCGCGGCCGAAGTGTATCCTGTCCGCAAATCCTTGACCATCTGGTAAGGCTGGAGAACGTAGGACCGGATCTGGTGTCCCCAGCCGATTTCGGTTTTTTCCTGATATTCGCCGGATGCCGCAGCTTCACGTTCGGCCATTTCGCGTTCGAACAGCCGGGCTTTCAGCATATTCATGGCGGTGGCGCGGTTTTTATGCTGGCTGCGATCGTTTTGGCTGGCGACGACGATACCCGTTGGCTGATGGGTGATCCTGACTGCCGAATCGGTCGTGTTCACGTGCTGGCCGCCAGCGCCGGATGCGCGGTACGTGTCGATCTTCAAATCACTTTCGTTAATCTCGATGTCGATATCATCGTCGATTACCGGATAAACCCAGACCGAGCTGAAACTTGTGTGACGCCGCGCAGCGCTGTCATAGGGGCTGATCCGCACAAGGCGGTGCACGCCGCTTTCGGTTTTTGAATAGCCATAGGCATTTTCGCCTTTCACCAGCAGCGTGGCGGATTTGATGCCTGCCTGTTCGCCTGCATGATAATCGACGATTTCGACTTTGTAGCCTTTCTGCTCGGCCCATCGCGAATACATCCGCTGGAGCATTTCGGCCCAGTCCTGGCTTTCCGTTCCGCCAGCCCCGGCATGGATTTCGATATAGGTGTCGTTGGCATCCGCCTCGCCCGCCAGCAAAGCCTGAACCTTGTCGGCATCTGCGCGATCCGCGAGTTTCTGGAGACTGTCATGCCCGTCATTGACGATGTCGTCATCGCCTTCCGCTTCGCCCATTTCGATGAATTCGACCGCATCGGACATTTCGGCCGAAATTTCATTCACCGTGCCAACCGCCGCTTCGAGACGGCGCCGCTCGCGCATGACCGCTTCCGCCGATTTGGGATCGTCCCACAATGTCGGATCTTCGACGCGTGCATTGAGCTCGTCGAGCCGGCGCAAGGCACGGTCCCAGTCGAGCGACTGGCGGACAAGTGCCAGTGCAGCGTTTATCCGGTCAATATTGGCCTGCCCTTCGGCACGCATATCAAATCTCCGTAAAACACCCCTCGAAAAGGGGACTCGGCGCTTAGCGCACGGGGTGATGTTGTAAAGGTGGAAGCAACTGCGACCGGGCGAAAACGGTCAGTAAATTCCGCCTTGTTCCTCGACAAAGTCGTCGGCCTTCTCCTCGACTTTGACCGGTGCAGCCCTTTGGCGCTGCGCACCGCGCCTGACGTTTCGCAGCGCTTCCCGAAACTCTTGCCGCTTCGCTGCGATTTCGTCCTGCCGGGTCGCGCGCGGCGGCTCGGTATCGGGCTTGAAAGCCTCCCAGATTATCGGTGATTTGGGATCGTTTGTCGGCCAGCCGTCGAACACACGCTTGCCTGTGGCCCGGCTGATGCGGACCATGCTCACACCCGGAGGTGCGACAAACGGTGCGCCGCTGAACTTGTCTTTCGATGCCTGGGCAAATTGTTTGAAGATCGGCGCAGCCAGTGTGCCGCCCTGGGCATAACCGCCCATGTTGCGCGGCGTATCAAACCCCAGATACACGCCCGCCACGATATCGGGCGAACCGCCGACGAACCAGACATTGGTGGGACCGGTGGTGGTGCCGGTTTTGCCGAACAGCGGAATTCCCAGATCGCGCAACGTCACAGCAGTGCCGCGTTGAACCACGCCCTCAAGCATATGGACCGTCTGGAACGCGGTACGCGGGTCCATCGCCTGAACGCCCTGCGGGCTTAGTCTGGGCATGGATTTACCGTCCCATTCGGCCATGTTGCAGGTGGTACATTTGCGATCGTCCGCGCGCCAGATTACCTTGCCCGACCGGTCCTGCACAAAATCGATCAGCGTCGGCTTTTTCAGTCGCCCGTGGTCAACCAGCGCAGAATATGCCGCAACCATTTTCATGACCGTGGTATCGCCCGCACCAAGCGCAAAAGCAGGATACGGTTCGTACGAACCGATGCCGACACTGTCGATTGTCTTGATCACGTTGGGCATCCCTGCATCCATCGCGATATGCACCGTCATCAAATTCTTCGATTGCTCCAGCCCGTAGCGCATCGGATACTCGCCGCCGCCGGACTCGCCGCCAAAGTTGCTGAAGCATTTCTGGCCCAGCTTCGCACCCTGATAATAACAATAGCGTTTATCGGGCACCATCGAGGAGGGTGTCATCCCGTGGTCGAGCCCCGACGCATAGACAAATGGCTTGATCGTGGAACCCGGTTGCCGGTTGGCCTGCGTGGCGCGGTTGAATGAACCTAGCCGGGAATCGAACCCGCCCTGCATGGCCATCACCCGGCCGGTTTGCGGGTCCTGCACAAGAAAGCCGCCTGAAACCTCGGGCACGGTGCGAACGCGGAAACCATTGCCTTGCGGCGAAGCGGCAATCACATCACCGGCTTTTAGCGCATCGGGCAGATTGGCTAACGGATAGGTTTTGCCATCACTGAAACCGATCGTCGCGCTGGAGCCTGAACGCTGCGTCACGACGCCGACGCGCCAGTCGCGGTAATTGATGCCGATATAGGAACTTCTTAGCTGCCCCTCCCAGCTTCCGTCGGAAAGGTCGATCGTTGCGATGGGCGCTTTCCATCCGCGACCGCCCTGGTAACGCATGATGCCAGCCCTCAGCGCATCGCGGGCGGCATCCTGCAATTCAACGTCAAGCGATGTGCGCACCCACAATCCGCCAGCATAAACACTGTGCGGACCGGCATCTGCAGTTTCACCGAAATCTTCGATAAGCTGCCGCCGGACTTCTTCCAGGAAATAGCCGGCATCCGCTGATTTGCGCATCGCCTTCTGGTCGATAATCCCGAGCGGCAGGGCCTTGGCAGCATTGGCTTCGGCGGAAGTGATGAAGTCGTTTTCCTCCATCTGGCTCAGCACGATATTGCGCCGCTCCATCGCCTGGTCGAAATTGCGTTCGCGGCTGTAGGTTTCAGGCGCTTTGGGCAAAATCGCAAGATAAGCCATCTCGTGCAGAGCGAGATCGCCGACATCCTTGTCGAAGTAGGCACGGCTCGCGGCCTGCACCCCGAAACTGCGCCGCCCGAGCGGAATTTCGTTGAGATAAAGCTCGAGAATATCCTGCTTTTCCAGCACCCCTTCGATGCGCCTTGCGAGGATCATTTCCTTCAGTTTGCGCGTGATCGAATATTCATCGCCGACAAGAATATTCTTGGCCACTTGCTGGGTTATCGTGGAGCCGCCTTTCGCGCGCTCGTCAGAACCCAGTTTCGAGATATAATCGAATACGGCCCCGATCAGACCGGTCAGGTCCACACCGCCATGCGTCCAGAATGTTTTGTCTTCTGCTGCCAGATAGGCGTCGATCAATTGTTCGGGAAAATCCACGAACCGTAACTGCACCCGGCGTTCACGGGCATAGGAATCGACAATTTCGCCGTCCATTCCGCGCACCACGGTGGGAAGTGGCGGTTCGTAATCGACCAGCCTTTCGGCATCGGGAAGATCACGTGCCAGAACGAACCAGAATATGATCAGCAGCAGCACACCGGCGCCCGCGGCACTTGCGCCCCAGCGGAACAGTTTGTGCTCGCGCCAATTGGTACGCGCCCATGCAGCCAGGCCGCTTGCTTCCCGGCGGATGCGGAAGCGAACATTTTCGATTGTGGAAGTCTCGGGCATAATCTGGCAGCGGCCTTAGCACGCGAAATCTGACTTGCGCCAGAACGTAATTCAGCCTGCGGACCGTCGGGCGAAAAATATCCTGATGGTCCGGGCCATCACGTCTGCAAAGGCATCGCGCCCCTCCGCCGAAGCGAGCCTTCTGGCATCAGCGGGATTGGAGATAAATCCGGATTCGTAAAGTACTGAAGGTACGTCGGGTGCCCGCAAAACCGCCAGTGCGGCAGACCGCCTCGGCTGCGGATGGAAGTCGATGATGCCATCGCCTTCGCGCAAGAGCAATCTGGCAAATTCGACCGATCCTTCCTGGGTACGGCGCTGCGACAGCTCGACTAGTATGTCGCTGACCCCGTCACTTCCGCTGGCCATTTTTACGCCGTTTATCCGGTCAGAAGCATTTTCACGCTGCGCGAACCGCGCCGCAGCCTCGCTGGAGGCAACATTGGACAAGGTATAGACACTTGCGCCCTTCACGCCGCTTTGCTCGCCGGCTGAATCGGCGTGTATCGAAAGAAACAAATCCGCCCCAAGCCGCCTTGCAAGATCATCGCGTTCGGCGGGCAGCAGAAATGTGTCATCCTCGCGGGTCATCGCCACGCGAATGCCGCCCCGTTCGATCAGCTCGTCTTTCAATGCGGTAGCCAGACCAAGCACCAGCGATTTTTCGCGGAATCCGGCACCGCTTGCCCCGGGATCATGCCCGCCGTGGCCCGGATCGATCAGAACCAGTGGCCGGCTCGAATCGGCAGGGCCGTAGATCGTCGGCAGATCCCTGTTCGCGCCGACATCAGGTAACGAAAGCCGCAAAACATAGTCGCGCCCAAGGTGCGGGACGGGGATGGTCAGGCCAAGCGCATAGACACCTGCAAGCAGGGCCAGTGGGGCCAGGAACACCATCCAGAGCTGCAGACGCAACGACATCGTAACCCTGCTATGGCAATTGCGTTGCAATACGCAACATGGTTGCTCCGGCAAATTTGCGGTGCTAGCAAACCTTGACTGATGGTGAATACCCGCTTGGTTTGAAACCAAAGCGTATTATATCACCCTTCAGAACAGGTCAGGGCACCTTCGCCCATGGTCTGAAAACAGGTTGAAACAGATAATGAGAAGCCTCTCCCCGTCCCAGCAGCCGCAGCCGCAAGGCCGCGCAGCTATGTGGGCGGACCGGGCAGTGCATGTTTCGCACATTTTGAATTCTGTAGACACATCTAACGCTGCCTCCATAAATATTTATGGAGGCCTTACCCACATGACCGACCCGGCTCCGGCAAGATGCCGTTCAGCGGGCGGTTTCCACAACTATCGACATATCCCATCGGCATTAGCGGTCTCAGGACCAGCCCCGCCCGGATATGTCCGGAGAAAATTCAATGGCAACGCGCATGTTAATCGATGCGCGCCACACCGAGGAAACTCGGGTGGCGGTCCTAAAAGGCAACCGGATTGAGGAATTCGACTTTGAATCTGCCGAACACAAGCAGATCAAGGGCAATATTTATCTGGCAAAGGTAACGCGGGTCGAACCGTCGCTGCAGGCAGCGTTTGTCGATTTCGGCGGTAACCGGCACGGTTTCCTGGCTTTCAGCGAAATCCATCCTGACTATTACCAGATTCCGAAAGAAGATCGCGACCAGCTGCTCGCCGACGAGGCCGAGGCAGCCGCGGAAGAAGCGCGCCTTCGCAACGAAGACGAAGAAGATGGCAACATCCCCGGTGACGAATATGACGCCGATGACGAATCCTCCGAATCGCTGGCCGAAGACATGGCCGAAGACGGTATGGAAGAGATCGACACTTCCGAAAAAGACGATGTCGCCACAATCGAGGAAGGTCATGTCGATGACAATTCCGATGATGAAGACGGCGATGATGACGGCGACGACGATGATGACGACCGTTCCGCAGGCTCGGACGATGGTGACGATACATCTCGCGGCAAAGGCCGCGGTGGCCGCGGACGTGGCCGCCGTCAGGGCCGGGGCCAGAAGGGTCGCGGCAATCAGGGCGGCAGCACCCGCGCCAAGCAGGTGGACGAAGCGCGTGCCAAACGCATGGCTTTGCGCCGCCGCTATAAAATCCAGGACGTTATCCAGCGCCGTCAGGTTCTGCTCGTCCAGGTCGTAAAGGAAGAGCGCGGAAACAAGGGCGCAGCCCTTACCTCCTATCTCAGCCTCGCCGGGCGTTATACCGTTCTGATGCCCAATTCGGGTCACGGCGGCGGTATCAGCAGGAAGATCAGCAGCGCCAACGATCGCAAGCGTCTCAAGCAGGTTGTCTCCGATCTCAATCTACCGCGCACGATGGGTCTGATCGTTCGTACCGCGGGCCTCAGCCGCACCAAAACCGAAATCAAGCGTGACTTCGATTACCTCGCGCGGTTGTGGGATGGTATTCGCGAATCCACCATGGGCGCGGTCGCGCCGGCAAATATCCATTCGGACAGTGACCTGATCAAGCGCGCCATCCGCGATATTTACAACCGCGAAATCGAAGAAGTTGTGGTGGAAGGCGAACAGGGTTACCGTTCGGCGAAGGAGTTCATGAAACTGCTGATGCCCAGCCATGCGCGCCGGGTAAAATCGTATAATGACCCCGTGCCACTGTTCCAGCGCTACGGCGCGGAAGACCAGTTGTCGGCAATGTATGAACCGATGGTCCAGCTAAAATCGGGCGGCTATCTGGTGATCAACCCGACCGAAGCGCTGGTGTCGATCGACATCAACTCGGGCCGTTCCACCAAGGAACACGGTATCGAGCAGACCGCGCTCCACACCAATCTGGAAGCGGCGCGCGAAATCGCCCGCCAGTTGCGCCTGCGCGACATGGCCGGGCTTGTAGTGATCGATTTTATCGACATGGAATACGGATCGAACGTCCGTAAGGTCGAAAAATGCATGAAGGATTCGCTGAAGAACGACCGCGCGCGCATTCAGGTCGGGCGAATCTCCAGCTTTGGTCTGATGGAAATGAGCCGCCAGCGTTTACGCACGGGCGTGCTGGAAGCATCGACCCGCGAATGCCCGCATTGTGACGGAACCGGCCTCGTGCGGACAGCGTCCAGCGCGGGTCTTTCCGCGCTTCGCCAGATCGAAGAAGAAGCCGCCAAGGGCAAAGGCAGCACCGTCTCGCTTTATGCAAGCACCGAGGCTGCTGTTTACCTGCTTAACTCCAAACGTTCCGATCTCGCCGAGATCGAATCGCGCTACGGTGTCGTTGTCGAAGTCATTCCCGAAGGCGAAGAAGAAGGCGCGAAAATGCGCGTCGCAAGCTCTGGTCCCAAACCGGCATCAGTGCCCAAATTCGAAGCCATTATCGATGACGACGATGATGACTTGCCCGAAGATGATGAAAACTACGACAGCGACGACAGCGAGAACGCCGATAATAGCGACAATGGCGATAATGGCGACGATCACGATGATCGTCCCAAAAAACGGCGCCGGCGCGGTGGCCGCGGGCGCAATCGCAAGAACCGCGAAGATACGGACGGCGAAGAAAGCCCGGACGGTTCGGATGATAATGCCGAACTGGGCGCCCAATCATCCGACGATGATGAGGACAAGCCGAAAAAACGTCGTCGGCGCGGCGGCCGACGCCGTGGTGGCCGCGGGCGTGGACGTTCCGAAGGCAATGAAAATGGTGCCGAGGGCAATGAAAACGGTGCCGAAGGCAATGAAAACGGCGCCGAAGGCAGTGAAAACGGCGCCGAAGGTACACCGGCCGCGCTTGATGCTGTTGCTGAACAAATGCAGGAAGATATTGCGGTAGTATCGGGACCACAGGGTGCGCCGCAATCGGCCGAAGCCATGGCCGACCGGAACGATCAGACTGACAAGCCTAAACGCGCGCGCCGCAAGAAAGCGGATACCGAAGGCACAGACGCTGATGCCCCGGCAACCGATGCAGCAGCAGAAAAGCCCAAGCCAAAGCGTGCACCGCGTAAAAAGGCGCAGCCCAAGGCCAAAACCGGCGCGGCACCTGTAACGGGCGCTGACGATGCACCGGTCAAAGCCAAACGCGCACCGCGGAAAAAGGCCGAACCCAAGGCGGCGGCTGACGCTGCGCCTTCGGCGGTTACAAAGGATGCGCCGGCAGAACCAAAGCGTGCGCCGCGCAAAAAGGCTGAACCCAAAGCTGCGGCCAAGGCCGAACCGGCTCCGGGCGTCGCTCAACCGGCGAAGGCATCAGCCGCCGACAAGCCCGAGAAAAAGCGCGGCGGCTGGTGGCAGCGCACTTTCGGGGAATAGCCGAAGCGCGAAATCGATTACTGAAAAGGGGGGCTTACAGCCCCCTTTTTTGTGCGATGGACCCGTTCATCTAACGGCCGGTTTTGATCGCCCTGCCCCATTCCATCCAACCGACCGGGCGCGGGGTTTTGGGGACATATTTGGCGCCCATCGGCTCGACCTGAAATCCGCCCGCCGCGACCGCCGATGTCACCGGCCTCGTCAAATGACACCCCCCGGCGACCGGTTTCCAGAACGGTTCGATCCGGTTCTGCCATTTGGCAACTTTGGCGTCAGGTGCGCGGCCGTGTTCCAGAAACAACAGTTGACCGCCAGGTTTCAAGATACGGCGCATCTCGCGCAAAACCTGCGCCTGATCCTGCACCGAACACAGCGTAAAGGTGCACACCACACTATCGAAAATGTCATTGCCAAACGGAATATCTTCGCCAACTCCGTCACGAATATCGGCTTCCCATCCCTTGGCCACTGCCGCAGCTTTGGCATATTCCGGCAGCTTTCCGCCCGGATCGATGCCCGCGAAATGGGTGACTGCGTTGCTGTCGTAAAATGCCTGATTGATGCCCCCGCCGCAGCCAAGTTCGAACACCCGGCCACTGGCCATTGGCACGACAAAGGATCGCAGTTTCATGATCTGCGGCGCACCACATGCGATCCTGATCACGCGCGGCACCGCGTGCCTGTCCCACCAGCCTGCCAAGCCCATCGCAGTTCCCCTTCCCTATCCGCAATACAGGTTGCATGATGCAATGGATAGGAGACAGTTGATGAAATCGCACAGGACACCCGATGCACGCTTCAGCGATTTGCCCGGATTTCCTTACGCGCCGCATTACCACACTTTGTCGGGCGGGCTGCGGCTGCATTATCTGGATGAAGGCCCGCGCAGCGGCACGCCCGTTCTGATGATGCACGGCGAACCGAGCTGGTGCTTCCTGTACCGCAAGATGATCGACCCGGTTGTGGCCGCCGGGTACCGCGTGATTGCGCCCGACCTGATAGGCTTCGGGCGTTCGGACAAGCCGCTGAAGCAGTCCGATTTCACATATGCCGGCCATGTAGCGTGGATGCGCGAATGGTTGGAGGCGCTGGATCTGGGCAGCGTTGTCCTGGCGTGTCAGGACTGGGGTTCGCTGGTCGGCTTGCGGCTGGTTGCAGCAATGCCCGAACGCTTTGCCGCTGTGGTCCTTTCAAACGGCGGTCTGCCCGCGGGACAAGAACCGCCACCCGCATTCGCCAAATGGCGGAGATTTGCAAAATGGAGCCCGGTATTCCCCATTGGCAAAATTATCCAGCGTGCGACGACGACCGAACTGCCTGACGATGTCGTCGCAGCATATGACGCACCGTTTGACAGCCGCGCCAGCAAGGCGGGCGCCCGGGCCTTCCCTGCGCTGGTTCCGCTGGGTGAAAACGAAGCGGTGCCGGATCAGCTAGAAGCGTGGAAGGTTATGGAAACATTCGGCAAGCCATTCACTTGCGCATTCAGCGACCGCGACCCCATCACGCGCGGCGGCTTTGCCCAATTCCAGGACCGCGTTCCAGGTGCCAGACATAACTTGCATCGCACATTGAAAGGCGGGCATTTCATCCAGGAAGATGATCCCGAAGGTTTCGTCGGGGCAATATTGGACACGGCCAAGTTGGCGGAAATTTAAGCGGTCCCCTGAACGGAAGGGCGCTACAAGCGCGCTGGTAGCAACCAGAGCTGTTGTAATGTGTTTAAGCATACATCCTCCTCCAACTCAATGCGATCTGGTCTGTACGAAAAGGTGAGTTGCTAATGATCGAAATGAAAATTCTACCATTCACATTCGCAACCCTGCTTTTGCTAAGCTGCACAGAACCCTCACGAAACGTTCCAAATGAAGAGATCGTTGCTGAAGGGTCTGCTGAGACACCTGCCGGTATGGTAAGGGAAACTTGGCCTGACCTTGAGCTTAGCCCGACTCCGAGCGCGCTTTGCGCCTTTAAGGAGCAAGACCCTACCGAACGCGATCCGTCCCTGAAATCCGAACCCGGCTTTTCTGATCAAATTCGCATTTATGGTAACGAAGGCGAGTTTGGTGGAGAAACTCCAGAAGGATTTAATATTCAGACCTATATTTACGAAGGGAAAAGCGTCGTAGTTGCCCGCGAAGGTATGGACGATCTAGTTGTCACAGCAGAGCGAAGTGGCGTTATTCTTTCAATTGGGCCAGACGAGTTCAGGTGCAAATTGTACAACGCTGAATAAGTGAAATCTAAGCCTCACATCCAAGCGACATTGATATATAGCGACTGCAACGCTACGCAGTCTCCATGCTCTTCTCCGGCTGGTTCTGCGTTGGTTGAAAAACTTAGCCCATGAGTAGCCAGTTGCATCAAAGGCTTCTGGCGAAGCTCCCCATTAAACGAAATTGATTACGCAAAAAAGGTTGCGACCGGCTCGCAATATTCGATGTGGGGGGAGTATAGCCGAAAGAAATGACAGGGCATCGAAGGTCCGCTTCTTGGGGCCAAAAGCACACGCTGCTACGTCCGTAATCGGGTCGTTAGCGGAAAATCCGATTCTGGTTTTCATCTCCTTCAAACCGGGCATTACCGAAAGAGTGGCTTCCTACTCTTGCACACGCTTTCCATCCCAGCCAAAAACGCTTCCGCTATCCTGCGGCGTCAGGCCATCCAGCACTGCGAGCAGTCGCTCCGCCGCATATTCCGGCGTAAATAACTTTCCATCCGCTACATTGCCCTGAAACATCTCGCTCAGTGCGGTGTCGACTGTACCAGGGTGCAGGCCGGCGATGATCGCCTGTTTGTGCGAACGTCCCATTTCAATGGCGAAATTGCGGATCAACATATTGAGTGCAGCCTTGCTGGCGCGGTAGGAATGCCATCCGCCAAGCCGGTTATCGGAAATCGAACCAACGCGTGCCGACAACGCAGCCAATATGGCGCGCCGGTCACGCGGGACCACCGGGAGCATATGTTTCGCAATCAAGGCCGGGCCAATCGTGTTGAGCGCCATAATCTCGCCCATCGCCTGTGCGTCCAGCGCGCGGTATGATTTTTCGGGTCCTGTTCCGTCCTCCAGTGTCAGCGCCCCGGTGGCGATAATGACCAGTTCGGGCGGCTGCTGCTTCATCATCGCGGCGGCTTCCATAATCGATCTCTCGCGCAGCAGATCGAATGAAAAGCCGGTAATTTTCGGATGTCGAAGCACCTTGCCGGACCGCGATCCGGCATAGATCGAACCGATGCCAGGTTCCGCGGCCAGCAGCCGCACCATCGCAGCGCCGATCCCGCCACTGGCGCCGAAAATACACACTGTTTGCTTATGCTGCTCTGCTTCGACCATCCGGTGCTATCCCATACGCTGCCGCGCCAATAAACCCCATGGATTGAACAGATCAAATACCGGCCCGTTCCGCGGCTTGTCTTGCGGCGCACAATCGCTAAGTAGGTCGTGACCAACCGGCGCATCAGTTGCAGCACCGAAACAGGATAGAAATCAATGGCTACCTTCACTCTCCCCAAAAACAGCAAGATCAGCGGCCAGGGCCGTGTGCATCAGGCCGATGCTGCTGCGGGAAAAGTGAAGAAATTCAAAATCTACCGCTACGATCCAGATAGCGGCGAAAACCCGCGCTATGACAGGTTCGAGATCGATCTGGACGATTGCGGACCGATGGTGCTGGACGCGCTGATCAAGATCAAGTCCGACATAGATCCCACTCTCACCTTTCGCCGGTCCTGCCGCGAGGGTATTTGCGGTTCCTGCTCGATGAATCTCAATGGCAAAAACGGGTTGGCCTGCACCACTGCAATCGAAGATTTGGGCGGCGAGATCCGCATCACGCCGCTGCCGCATATGGAAGTGGTGAAAGATCTCGTGCCCGACTTCACCCATTTTTACGCCCAATATGCGTCAATCCGCCCCTGGCTGCAGACAGTGACGCCTACGCCCAGCGGCAGGGAACGGCTGCAAACGCCTGAGCAGCGCGAAAAACTGGATGGTTTGTACGAATGCATCCTGTGCGCGTGCTGTTCGACAGCTTGCCCGTCATACTGGTGGAATTCGGACAAATTCCTCGGCCCGGCGATTCTGCTGCAGGCGTATCGCTGGCTGGCTGACAGCCGCGACGAGATGACCGGCGAAAGGCTTGAGGAACTGGAAGATCCGTTCCGCCTCTATCGCTGCCACACAATCATGAACTGCGCGAATGTCTGCCCCAAGGGATTGAGCCCGGCCAAGGCAATCGCCGAAATCAAGAAAATGCAGGTCGAAAAGCACGTTTGATGCCGACTGCGACCGGCGAAGAGTTCATCTATCGCGAAATCGAGGATGCACCCGGCTGGTTTGTCTGGGATCTGGCCGACAAGACCCGGTTCAACCATGCGGTGATGGGCCCGATGCGGGTGCGGCGTGAAGGCGACTTCGTGCGTCTGCGGATGTTTCCCGAGCGCAAACACACCAACTTGCTCGACAATATGCATGGGGCGGTAACGCTCGGTCTGATCGATATTTCACTGTTTGCCGGTGTCCGCATCCTGCTGGATGGCAATGCGGCAGGTTCGGTAACGCTGGAGCTTTCAACCCAGTTCATCGGCGCGGGTGATCCGGCACAGCCGCTGGACGCGGTTGTCGAAGTGCTGCGCGAGACACGCCGACTGGTCTTCCTGCGCGGGCTGGTGGTTCAGGGCGATGCCAGGGTTGCAGCATACGCGGGTACGATTCGCAAACCTTCGCAGCGATGACCGGCAGCGTAATATGACGGGGATGCTCGCGCGGTATAACGCTCTGGTCAGCGCAGGCGAGTTGCGTCCCGATCAGGAGCAAGCGGCGGCTGCCGCCCGTCTGGATGCGTTGCAACAAGCGCTTGAGGAACAATCCCAACGACGCGGTCTGGTCAGCCGGATTTTCAGCGGCAAAACGCCGATCCCGCGCGGTGTCTATATGTGGGGCGGTGTAGGTCGCGGCAAATCGATGCTGATGGACCTGTTCCACGAAACGTTGGATATCGGCAAAAAGCGGCGGGTCCATTTTCATGCCTTCATGCTGGAAGTTCACGCCGAACTGCGCGAGGAACGCAGCAAGGAAAGCGGCGACCCGATCCCGCCTGTGGCCGCCAAACTGGCCGAAAGCATCCGCTGTCTCGCGTTTGACGAAATGGTCGTCAACAACAGCGCGGACGCGATGATCATGAGCCGGCTATTCACTGCGCTGATACGCGACGAGGGGGTGAGCATCGTCACCACCAGCAACCGCCCTCCCCGCGATCTGTACAAGGACGGGCTCAACCGCGAACATTTCCTGCCATTCATCGATCTGATTGACGAACAGCTCGACGTTCTGCCGCTAAATGGTCCGGTTGATTACCGGCTCGAGCGTCTGGCAGGGATCGACAGCTGGCACACCCCGCTTGGCGATGCGGCAACCCGGCAAGTCTCGGAAGCATTCTTCCGCCTTACCGATTATCCCCCTGACGACAGTGACAATGTCCCATCCGCCGAATTGCAGATCAGCGGTAACCGCACGTTGCATGTCCCGAAAAGTTTCAAAGGCGTCGCTGTTTTCAGCTTCAGACGGCTGTGCGGCCAACCGCGCGGCGCAAGCGATTATCTCGCAATTGCAATGACATATCATACGGTAATCATAGTGGGCATTCCCGCAATGGGTCCGGATGACCGTAATGAAGCCGCACGTTTCGTAACGCTGATCGACGCACTTTATGAAAACAGGGTCAAACTTTTTGCCACGGCTGCGGCAGAACCCGCCGGCCTGTATCAGGCGGGAGACGGCAGTTTTGAATTCGAACGCACCGTAAGCCGGCTGATCGAAATGCAAAGCGAAGCGTACATGGCCGCGGGGCATGGCGAGGATGGTTGAAACCGTCCGGAAGCCTCCCAAATAGATCGCATTCCGGCGGTCACTCCCCGCCGATGCGAGAGTATCTATGATTGATATCAGACCCTTCGGCACGCTTGGTCACGCCGATCACGGATGGCTGAATGCGCGGCATCATTTCAGTTTTGCCAATTATTACGACCCTGCGCGGATGCAGTGGGGCAAAATCCGTGTCTGGAATGATGATACCATTGGGCCCGGATCCGGTTTTCCGCCGCATAGCCACGGCGATATGGAGATTATCACCTTTGTCCGCGAAGGTGCGATAACGCATAAGGACAGTCTGGGTAACGAAGGGCGGACCACGGCGGGTGATGTGCAAGTCATGAGCGCGGGTACCGGTATCACGCATTCCGAATTCAATCTGGAGGATGGCCCCACGACCTTGTTCCAGATCTGGATCACACCTGATCGCGGTGGTGAAACGCCGTCATGGGGCCAGCGCGAATTTCCCGCCAGCGACCGGTCGGGCAGCTGGCAGATTGTCGCCAGCGGTAACCCTCAAAACGATGACGCATTGCCGATCAGAGCCGATGCAAGAGTGCTGGCGGCGACGGTTATGGCCGGTGATAAGGTGGTCTATAAGGCCGAACCCGCAAGGCATCTGTATCTGGTCGCGCCGAAGGGCAATATCCGGGTGAACGGACATCTGGCGGCGGCGCGCGACGGTATTGCCATGACCGGCGAAGAGACGATCACCGTCGAGGCGATCGACAACGCCGAACTGGTGATGGTCGATACGGCGTAGCGGCAGTAAGAAAACCCTTCAAGGCCAGACAAGGGTTTCGGTCAGGCCGCTTTTGCCAGGCGCGCCTGCGCAGCGGCAAGCCGGCTCATGACCTTCAAATCCTGTTCGCGTAACTGCAGCGCTGCATCGGCCCACAGCTCGGTAATCCGGTATAATTCGTCAAGTTCCAGAGGCTGCGCAATCCGCATGGCCTTTTTCGCGTGAACCAGCCCGGCGTGGCGGCGCGCCGACTTGGCGATGAAATCCTGCGTGGCGGACAGGCCTTCCCCCCGTTCGGCCAGGCGGTGAACCAGCCCCAGATCAAACATTTGTTCAGCGGTGTAGGTCTGATTGGAGAACATAAGCCGTTCGGCCATTGCACTGCCGATTTTGCGGGAAAGTATCGCGTGCGCGCCCATGCCGGGGAACAGTCCGAACATGATTTCGGGCAATCCGAATGTCGCACCGCGTTCCGCAATGATAAAATCAAAGCTCAACAGGGCTTCGAAACCGCCGCCAAGCGCAGCACCTTCGACCAGGCCTACGGTAACCATCGGCAAATCCAGTGCCCTGATGTTGCGATGCAGAATGGCGCAGCAACGATGGCCATATTCCACAAGTGCATCGCGGTCACCGCTGCGTATCAATTGCTGAAACAATTCAAGATCACCGCCAAAACAGAACACCCCGGGCGCCCGGCTGCCAAGCACCAGAAAGCGCAGCGGAACCTTGTCATGGCCAAACCCGGCTGTGATCAGGCGCTGCCATTGTTCAAAATCGGCAAGCATCGACGGGGTAAAGCTGGGACGGCCTTCAGGCCGCATATAGGACCACAGCGTTTCTGCATCATCCTCGTAACTGACATCGATCTGCTTGAGCTTGAACAGATCTTCGGGAATCGAATGATGCGCAGATATCAGACCGGACTGGTCAACCGCGCCATTTTCGGCAAAAAAAGCTGTCTCGCCCGGCGCATCCTCCGATGCGGAATTGTTATCAATCGCTAGCGACTGACGATCCATATTGCCCCCTTTTCAGCATCCGTCAGACCGGCCCACGGATATCTGGTAAACAAAGTAACCTTGGCGGGAGTCCCATGGCAAATTTTTATTTCAGCTATGCGACGAACCGAATCACTGTATCGGTCAATCGAGCCTGGTTTTGAGAATTGTGTAAGCCGTACCGACGGATACCGCCGCAAAAGCCAGCATCATGGCGATATTGTCAGCCGCATGGACAAGCGAAATATCCTTGACAAAAACTCCCTGCGAAATTTCAAGCATATGCCGCAGCGGGTTAATCCAGGCGAGCCATTGGAGCCATTCGGGCATATTATCGACCGGAGTGGCGTAACCGGCCAGCAATGTCATCGGGGTGAGCGCCATGAAGCCGACCAGAAATGCCTGCTGCTGCGTTCGCGCGAAGGAGGAAATTGCCACCCCCAGCCCCGCCATAGCGAGCGAAAAACACAGCACGGCACCAAATAGCAAAGCCAGCGACCCGATCAGCGGAACCCCGAAGAACAGCGGAATGACGAGGACGTAAAACAGCGCATTGCCCAAGCCGACAAGAAAGGCGGGGACGATCTTGCCAAGCAGTTTCTGACTTACGCCCAGCGGCAAAACCTGCAGCGTATCGATTGTGCCAAACTCCCGCTCGCGCGCGAAGGTGTGGACCGAAATCGAAATTACCAGCACCGATGTTATGATCGCAATCATGGCAGGCATCGTAAACCAGCGGTAATCAAGGTTGGGATTATACCAGTTTACAGCGACCAGTTCCGGCCCCGCGCGCGTAGCGTCTGGCGCAAGCTCGGCACCTGCGCGGTGGATGATGGTCTGGATATATCCTGCGACGATCTGTCCCGCATTGATTTTTCTACCGTCAACCAGCAATCCGGCCGAACCCGTCCGGCCTGCGGCAACATCGCGCGACAAATCAGGTGGCAGCGAAAGCCCTGCAATCACTTCACGTCTGGCGATCCCGTCCGCCATCGCGTCCATCGACGGGTAATAGATCAATTTGCGAACGTTGGGGCTGCCGGCCAGACCGGACAGCACCTCCTGCGCGGCAACGCCATTGTCGCGGTTGACCACACCGATATCGAAGTTCCTGACTTCCAGCGTGCTGGCCATCCCGTACAGCATCAGCTGGATGATCGGCGAAATGATCAGCGTCGTGCGCGCCCGCTTGTCAAGCAGGACGATTTTCAGCTCCTTCGCGGCCATGGCCCAGAAACCGCCAAGCCAGTTCGCCAGCGCTGTCATACGATTGTGCGCTTTATCGCACCGCTGGCGCGCAGCATGAAAAAGCCCCCGAATGCGAGCAATATTGCGATATTCGGCAGAAATACCGACCAGATATCGCCGGCAAGAAACACACTTTGCAATGGTGGTATCAGATAACGTGCGGGCACCAGATAGCTGAACCACCTGATTACAACCGGCATGGAATCCAGCTCGAACAGAAAACCCGAAAGCAGCAGCGACGGCAGATAGCCCAGCAGCAATGCCATCTGGATGGATGCAAACTGGTTTTTGGTCACTGATGAAATCCACAAACCTTGCGCCAGCACTGCGGCAAGAAAGGCGGCTATGATCAGCACAAGCGCAAACAGCGATCCGCGCAGCGGCAGCCCGTAAAAGAATATCGCCACTGCAACGCACAATGCCGTGGAAGCAAATCCCATCACAAAATAGGGCGCAATCTTGTTGGCAACCAGCGACCACGGTGAAAGCGGGGTGGACAGCAGACCCTCCATCGTGCCGCGCTCATATTCGCGCGCCATCACCAGTGCGGTGAGCAGACATCCGATCATCGCCATCACAATGGCGATCGCGCCCGGCACCAGCATGAAGCGGCTTTCAAGTCCCGGATTGTAAATATAGCGGGTGGCGAGTGCCAGAACGGGCTCGCGCCTCGTGTCCGCCCCGGAAACCTGCACATCAGCCCAGTTCTGCAGCAACCCTGATATATGACTATCCAGAAATGCCGCTGTATTGGGCTGCGATCCGTCCGCGATCAGCTGGACCCGGCCATTGCCCCCGCCAATCACCGCGGCTTCAAAACCATCGGGGATAACGATGATACCGCGCAGCCCGCCCGCCGCGATTTTGTCTTTGAGCGGCGATATTTCGCCAGCCTCGTGAATTTCGAAATAGCGGTTCGCGGTAAAGCTATCGACCAGATCGCGCGACGTAGCCGTTCTGTCGCGGTCCACCAGTCCGGTTGCCGTGCCGACCGTGTCGAGCGAAATGGCGCTGCCGAACAGAAATATGAGGATCAGAGGGAGGACAATGACCAGTCCCAAACTGGCCGGATCGCGCCAGATCTGCGCCCATTCCTTTGACCGGATTGCTGCGCCTCTCATGCAGGGGTTACGTCGCTGTGACGTTGCGATTCGATCAGGCCGATGAAGGTTTGCTCGAGTGTCGGCATGGCTATTCCGATCGCGATATCCTGCTTGAGCTGGGCCGGAGTTCCCGAAGCGATTGCCTCGGCATGATTTATCAGCAGCAGCCGGTCACAATTTTCGGCCTCATCCATAAAATGCGTCGTCACAAGAACGGCAACACCGGTGGCGGCAATGGCATTGATGTGATGCCAGAACTCGCGCCGGACCAGCGGATCGACTCCCGATGTCGGCTCGTCCAGAAACAGGACCTGCGGCTTATGCAGAACTGCAGCGGCAAGCGAAAGCCGCTGCCTGATACCCAGCGGCAACAACGCTGCGCGCTCCGTCATATAGGGCCCAAGCGAAAGCGCCTCTGCAGTCTCGGCAATTGCCCGGGCGGCCGGCTTTCGCGGCATGGCGTGCGCGCCTGCCACGAACCGCAAATTCGCCTCCAGCGTCAAATCACCGTACAGCGAGAAGTTCTGCGGCATATATCCAAGCGCCTTGCGCGCTCGCGGGCCTGATGCGCGCAAATCGCGGCCGGCAACCGCGCCGCTTCCGTCAGTCGGTTTCAGCAGCCCGCACAGCATCCGGAAGGTTGTCGATTTACCCGCCCCGTTGGGCCCCAGCAGACCGAACACCTCACCCGGGGCAACGGTGAAACTGATATCATGCGCCGCCGTAAAATTACCGAACCGGCGGGTAAGCCCGACAGCCGCGATTGCGGCACCTTCACCGATACCATCCGACCGGTCAGGAAAACCTGCCGCCAGCGCGCTGTCTTGCAACTGGCTTCCATCATCCAGCAGGACCGCAAAACCGTCCCCCGCTCTTGGTTCGAGCGGCCGGCCCGGCGCATTGCCGTTACGGATAATAACGCGGACCCCCGCCCCCTCTATCGAGGCGTCGATGGTGTTGCGGTCTTGCTGCATACGCGCCAGCCCCTTGCGCTTGGCGGAGGTGGGCACGGGCAATTCGAAGACCCGCCCCGCGGCCAGCGCAGACAGGCCCGCCGGTTTCCCGCTATAGCGCACCTCCCCTTCGTGCAGCACCAGCAGGTCATCACACCTGGCAGCGTCATCCAGAATACTGGTGGCCCAGACTACGGTTGTGCCATCATCCAGCAACTCTGCGAGCAATTGCCAAATCTCGCGGCGTGACAGCGGATCGACCCCGACCGAGGGTTCGTCGAGCAGGATCAGCGGCGGGGCTGCCACCACGGCGCAGGCCATCGCCAGCTTCTGCCGCATTCCGCCCGACAGTCTGCCCGCTTCCCTCTCGCGAAATTTGCCAAGGCCCGTCAGACTGTAAAGCTGTTCGAGCCGCTCGGGTTGCCCGACCGGATCAACCCCCCGCAAACGTGCATACAGATCGAGATTGCGGGCGACCGATAGCTCGCGGTAAAGCGCCCCGCCCTGCGGCATATAGCCAACTCTGGAACGATCCAGTTCGGCCACCGGTTTGCCGAAAATTTCCACATCACCCGCATCGGCCTGCGCCAGCCCGGCAAGGATCCGCATCAAGGTCGTCTTGCCCGCGGCATCCGGGCCGATCAAGCCGATCATCTGTCCCGGTGCGGCTTCGAAAGTCACGTTTTTCAGCGCCTCGACAGGTGCAGCACCCTTGCGTTCGCCAGCAAAACTTCGGGACACACCCGACAGCCGAATGACGGGAGCCATGTCAGGTGCCAGCTCGATTACTCGGCCGCCTTTTTGCCAACCAGATGCACCGAAACGGGCTGGCCTTGTCTGAGTTCGCCCGTGGGATCGTCGACAATCAGGCGCACCCGATACACCAGGTCGGCACGCAATTCCTCCGTCTGGACAGTGCGCGGTGTGAACTCTGCAGTTGGCGAGATAAACCCCACCGTCGCAGGCCATGTCTTGTCGCTGCCATCCACAGAAACGCGCGCTTTCATACCGGGCTTTATGCGCGGCAATGCAGGTCCGGCAATGTAGGCGCGCACTCTGACCGGCTGGGTCAGCGCAATCGTCAAAACGGTTTGCCCCGCTTCGACAACCGCACCCGCCTCGCGCGCTCTGGTCAGGACCTGACCTTTTTCGGGCGCGCGTAATTCGGCATCGGCCAGATCGGTTTCGACCGCGCGGCGGCTGGCAACGGCAGAATCGCGGCGCGCGCGCGATGCGCTCCGGTCTTCCGTCCGTACACCTTCGCGCGCCAGTGATAATGCAGCCAGGGCATCCGACAACCTGGCATTGGCGGCGTCACGGTTGGCCTGCGCAGTCTCGAAGTCGGCGCGGCTGATAAAGCCGCGGTCCAACAATGCCTCGCGGCGATCAAACTGGCGCTGCGCTTCGGTAAGCGCCGCACGCGCGGTTGCAACGCCGGCCCGGGCACTGGCAACTTCTTGTGGCCGACTGCCCGCGGCATCCCTGCTGACTTCGGCCGCCGCTACCGCGATGTCTGCATCAGCGCTTGCCAGCCGGTCACGCGTGGGACGGGTATCCAGCCTTGCCAGAAGCTGGCCCGGGATAACCCGATCGCCTTCATCAACCAGCAATTCGTCAATCCGGCCGGAAATGCGAAAGCCCAGTTCGGCCTCGCGAATTTCCACATTGCCATAGATGTCTGCTCCGGGCGACCGCTGTTCACCCCAGAAGCCAAGCGCCCGACCGCCATACCAGATTGCCGCAGAAACTATCGCCAGTAAAATGATCAGCCGGACAATACGCTTGCCCTTACCGCCTGACGCAGCTGCATTTTCCCCCATCAGATCCCTCCGCCGCACATCCTATCACGCAAACTGAGTTCGCAAAGCGGTTTAGCCTGATCAGCCCACAAGTTTTAAATTGCCAAGCGATTTATCGAGCATCAGAAGTTGCCACAAAAGCCGCGAATGGTCGGATCTTCCGGCAATATGGGCCTCGGCAATGCGCGACAGCTGCCGGGCATCGAACCAGCCCGCTCGCGCCAATGCAGATCCGGTTGCAATCGCGCGCGCCTCGCCGGCCAGCGGTCCGCGAAACCATTCGGCGATGGGCATGACAAATCCCTGTTTCGGGCGGTACAGAATGTCGTCCGGCAAATAGCGCTGCATCGTGTGTTTGAGCAGCCACTTTCCCTGGTTGCCTTTGATCCGCAGATTGTGCGGCAGACGGGCTGCAAATTCGATCAGCCGCTGATCAAGCAGCGGTTCGCGCGCTTCGAGCCCGACCGCCATGCTGGTGCGGTCCACCTTCGTCAGGATATCACCCGGCAGCCAGAATTTGAGATCGGCATATTGCGCACGGTCCAGCCCGCTTTGCGCAGGCGCATCGCGCATCATCCGGATCAGCGGTTGTTCGGCGCGGTAATCGCCTCGCTCACGCAGGAACGCATCGGAATATATGGCACTGCGCAGCTCGGGCGGCGTGCTGGACAAGGCGCGGGCATAGCCTTCCTCCCCGTTACCCGCTAAAGACAGCAGTGTACTTTTGGCGCGAAACGGTCGCGGTGCCCAATCGGCTTTGGGATAAATTGCCCCGATCTTGCCAAGCACCGTTCGCCGCAGGCCAGACGGTATGACGGATCGCAGCTGTTCTTCGCGCGCGTGAAATATCTGCCTGCGATAGCCCGCAAATGCTTCGTCCGCGCCATCACCCGACAGGGCCACGGTAACATTTTCTCGCGCGAGTTCGCATACCCGCAAGGTGGGCAGGGCTGACGCATCGGCAAAGGGTTCGTCGAAAATAGCCGCCAGCTGATCGATCGCGGAATAGTCGGACGGGTCGACCATTCTGCTATTATGGTTGGTGTCAAACCGGTCCGCGATCTGCCGGGCGTAAGCCGTCTCGTCCGACGCAGCCACATCGAAGCCGATCGAACAGGTTTGTACGGGACTGCGCGAAGCCTCCGCCATCAGGGCGACCACGCTGGAGGAATCGACGCCGCCTGACAGAAATGCCCCCAGCGGCACATCCGCAACCATCCGCGATGTTACCCCCTCGCGCAGATGAAAAAGCAATTCCGCCGACAAGTCTGCCGCTTTTCCCTTGCTGCGTTCAGCAAAGGAGACATCCCACCATTTCACCGGAGCGGATAAGGGGCTGTCATGCTTGAGCAGCCGGTAATGACCGGCGGGTAATTTCTCGACATTTTTCAGGATCGAGCGGTGATCGGGTACATAACCCCAGGTCAGATAATCCTCGATTGCCAGCGGGTCGGCCTCGCGCCGCAGCAATGGATGTTCCAGCAAACCCTTAAGCTCGGATGCGAATGCCAGACTGCCGTCGGACAATGTCGCCATAAACAGCGGCTTCACACCCAACCTGTCACGCGCCAGCAGCATTTCGCGCGTTTTAAGGTCGTAAATGGCGAAAGCGAACATGCCGTTTAACCGGTCGAGGCATTTTACACCCCATTTCAGATAAGCGGCGAGGATGACTTCGGTATCGCCATCGGTGCGGAAAACACTCCCCGAACTTTCCAGTTCGCGGCGTAATTCGCGGTAATTATAGATTTCACCGTTGAAGGAAACGACAGCGCGCCCGTCATGCGAATGCATCGGCTGCGGCGATCCGGCCAGATCGATGATCGACAGCCGCCGGTGACCCAGCCCGACACCTGCTGCGGTCCAAACGCCGGACCCGTCGGGCCCGCGGTGAGCCAGGGCATCGGACATCCTCTCGACCCGCCTGGGATCGACCGGTTTCGGCGTCGAATAATGGAATATACCGGCAATCCCGCACATGGCGCGGCGTTAGTCGGTTTGAACGATGCGGTCTATCCACTCGTTCAGCGGGCCCGCATCCCTGGCAAACTGGCGCACCGGGGCCGATGGGTCCTGCGCCCCGGCGGCCTCGGCCGACAATACCAGTGTGCTTGTGGGTGCAGCCTTCAGCACCAGTTTGCTGCGCATCAGTTCAAGTTTGAGCCGGGCATTGCTTCCGGCAAAAAATTCACCGCGGCGATACCATGTTGCGGCGAAGCGTTTGATGCGCCCGTTGGCGAGCAGATATTCGGCCTTGGCACCATCGATGGACTGCCCGTTTTCCAGCCAGCGCCACGGCGAATCCGGGACCAGTGCGCCCTGTCCGAAACCGCCAGCCTCACGCCCTTCCCCTTGCGAGGTATATATTGCCAATACGGCATCGACTACCTGCCCGTCAGGCCCGCGATATCGTCCGCGCAATTTGTGATCGGCACCATTGGCAAGCGGTTCCCATTCGACGTTCGGGCTATAATCCACTTGCTGCCAGCCCTCGACATCAGGCAATACCGGGTTCAGGGATATGGATGCGGACAATCCGTCGGCGGCGGATGCCCACAGCGAAACCGCCAGCAGCATGGCAATCCCGGTGGCCGCCGCGACACTGCCCGGCACGGAAAATCCGGCGGCTTTCTGCAGCATGGCAGATGCGTTGATATGCGCGGCATCGACGGGACTGTCGTCGGGCGATCTGTCAAACCAGCGCCACGACAGGCCAAGCAGCAGACCCATCACGATGGCGAAAAACACCCAGCCATAAAAGATGTGATCGAAACCGGCGGCAAATTCGATCCCTTGCGATTGCGCGATATAGATTGTGCCCCAGGCGCGCACTCCATTGGCCAGTATCGGCAACAGTAACGCAGCCATCATGAAAACAGTCCGGCGTTTCCAGCTACGGAATGATGTGGCAGCCACCAGAGCGCCCAGAGCGGTCATCGCGACAAGGAACTTCACCCCGGAACACGCTTCCGCAACTTCGAACAACCCCGCCGGGGTGTCGATAAACACACCCTCGACCTTCGCCGGAATGCCGCTGAGATGGGTCAATCCGATCGTCAGGTGGGCAGTAACCATTTGTAGTGCGGGGACCAGTTCGTCGCCAAACGGAATAAGGAACAAAAGATACGCGAGAGGAAACAGGCTGGCAGCCGAAACGCGCGGCCCCAGCAAAGCCGCGAACGCGCCTATCAGCGCAGTTACCGCGCCAAGTTGTCTGGCCAGATCCAGATCGGAAAAAGCGCCCAGCAACCAGACAAACAAGGCCCCTGCAAAGAAGACAAGCCCCGGCCACCATGCCATCGGCGTGATCTGCGCCAACGCGTCGCGGCGTTGCCACATCAGGACGGCAAAAATACCCGGGATCAGCAAGATATGATTGTAGGTCGAACTGTTCCACCATTGGCCAGCCATAGCCGCCCAATCTTCGATAAACAGAATGACCAGCGCAGCCCAGACCAGCGTGACATACGGCAGCGGCACCCGCCATGATTGCGGCACGTGATGCAGCGCCCCGTCGCGGCGCTGGTGTTTTAAAGCCGCATCAGGCTGCATGCCGCGGTTCCAGCGGGGCCTGCCCCTTGGCGATAAGCGTCGCCAAAGGTGCGAGCATGGCTTCCCACCCCTGATTATCAATCACGAATTCACGGGCCGACCGTCCGAGCAGATTGGCCGCTGCCGCATCGTTCAAAAGTGCCAGCGCCCTCATCACCAGCGCATCGTCCGACGCCTCAACCGCGAAATGCAACCCGTTTTTGCCGGCGATGCCGGTTGCAGCCTCTGGCGACAGCAAAACCGGACGCGCCATCGCCATCGCTTCGAGTACCTTGTTCTGCACGCCCCTGGCGATGGTTAGCGGTGCCAGAACCACGTCCGCGGCTGCAACAAACGGGCGCACATCGGGCACTTCACCCCAGACATTCACACCGCATTTGCCGTGATCACCCAGCAGCGCCGCGGTGGGCGCGCGGCCGACGATATGGAACTTCGCGGCCGGATACGCCTTGCGAACCTGCGGCAGAATTTTGTCGATCACGCGGCGGCAGGCATCGATATTAGGCTGGTAATCCATCTGGCCGGTAAAAACGAAATGCGGGCCTTTCGATGCGGCAATTTCGGGATGTGTTTTTACGGTAGCCGGATCGAAATAGCCGGTGTCGATCCCGTTCCGCAGGGCACTGGCGGCGATGTTCGCGCAGTGTCCAACACGCATTTCGAACAATGCCGCCTCGGCTTCACTGACGAACAGGGTGTGCTGACTGCGGCGGGCCAATCGCTTCTCTGCGGCGGCAACCAGTCTGGCTTCCCTGCCATATACCCAGTTGCGCGGTCCGACAGCGTTCCGGGCGTAGGCTTCGAATTTGGCGGAATCGACATCGACCAGATCGGCGATTACCCGGCCTTGGAATTGATCGGGCACATATTGTCCCATCTGGCCAGAAAACACGTATATCGTCTCGATCGCCTCGTTCGCGATGGTCGCGTGCGTCCATTCTTCCAGTTGCTTGCTGTGAAAGGCAGTCATGCTTACCGGTTTGCCCGAAACCAGCGCCTCCACCCCTGCCAAAGGCACAGGTTTGCGCCGCTGCGTCAGGCAATAGGTAGCCGCCAAACCGGCCAGGTGATGCTCATGCGCAAGGTCGCTCTCGCTTTCGGCAAAGCAACCGACATGAACGCGGCCAAGTTTTGCCAGCGCCTTGAGAATATGGTGCGAGCGGATTTTGTCGCCCCGGTCTGGCGGATAGGGCAAGCGGTGCGCCAGAAAAAGTATATCGCCCATCAGCCCAGCCCCCTGGCGATATGCGGCCCGATCAGATTGGCCACGCGCAGTGGCAGTTTCTTCCATAGATTGATCATTGCCGCATTTCCGGCGCTTGTCGGATCCGCGCCGCGCGGCGGTGCACCCGGTGCTGTCCAGTTTGCATAATGCAGCGGCTGCGGTTCGAATCCCCAGTTTTTCTTGTAATGATACGGGCCGCTGCCGGTTTTGGACCTGCCGAAATCAAACCGCGTGCAGCCGCGTTTGCGCGCGTGCAACATCAGTTCGTAATACATCCGTTCGTTTGCCCGCAAGTGCCGGGCGGCAACCGTGCCGCCCCCCCAATACGGCATCACTGCGCCGTTGTGATAAAGCGACAGGACGCTGGATATCGGCTGTCCGTCTTTCCGTATGGTCAGGATATCGGCATCATCGCCAAATGCATCCAGAACCGCATCGAACAGGCTGCGCGGAAACACCGGTGTACCCAGATTGTGCACGCTGACAGCATAAGTTCTGTAATGATCTGCGCGTTCGGTTTCATCCAGGCCGGTGGTTACTTCCAGATCGCGTTTAAGCGATTTTCTGACCTCGGCGCGCTGTTTGCGCGGAATGGCAAGCAGCTGTCCTTCGTCGTCGCGCGCTAGTTCGCGTTCGAAACCGCAGTGACTTTCGGTACAATGCTGCCAGTCGGACGGGGCAATCCCGCCGCGCAGCTCGGCACTGGAAAATCCGTTTCTGGCCGCCAGTTCCGCGGCTGCCTCGCACAGCTGTCCGGCAATTGCAGGGTTGCCGCACAACACGCCGCCGCCAACCGCAAATCCGCTAGATACAAGCGCGCGGCCAAATACATTGGAATGAAGCTGTGTCAGCGGTAACCAGCCAGTCAGCTCCCCGCATTTTTCCGCAATCAGACCCGTGGCAGTTTGCCCCGTGCCGCGCTCCACCGCCTGCAACCATAAGGGGCGATGGAACGGCGTTCCGCCATGGTCCGCAACGAACGCTTCGATCCGGCGCACTTCAGCCGGATCGGCAAGATCGGCGATCGCAATCGTGGTCTGGTTCATGGCAAAGGGCGCATTCATGCCGCCAGCGGAATCGCTTTGGAAGCTTCGCGGTGCGCAAGCATATCCATTCTGCCCCATTCGAATTCGTTCACCAGCTGCCGCAGCTTGTCGCCCATGATGGCCAGATTTGTGTAATGGCGGACTTTGGACTTCAGCGGGGCTCCGGGAACGCGCGGCTGTTCCGGATCGATTTCCCAGGGGTGGAAATAGAAAACCGCGGGCCGCTGGTCACGGTTGTTGACTTGCCTGATTGCCCAGCGCGAAAACGCGTAGGGAAGCACGCGGAAAAAACCGCCGCCCCCCGCAGCCAGACGTTTGCCGGCAAATTCTGCAGTGGTGACGGGAATTTCGACCAGATCGGACCACGGCAATGGGTGGAACGCAAATCTGGGCGCATCACGCCAGCCATAATGATCGTGGTTTATCGGCGCCACGCTGGATGAATAGGCATAGCCCTGCTCGGCCAGTTCCATATACGCCCACGGCGTGCGCTGATCGATCGAAAAGCTTGGCGCGCGGTAACCCGACACCGCAGTGCCGGACGTGTCT
The DNA here is from genome assembly GCF_037154015.1 of Altererythrobacter aquiaggeris. Classification (NCBI taxonomy): domain Bacteria; kingdom Pseudomonadati; phylum Pseudomonadota; class Alphaproteobacteria; order Sphingomonadales; family Erythrobacteraceae; genus Aestuarierythrobacter; species Aestuarierythrobacter aquiaggeris. Next base: position 1,268,306 of record NZ_JBANRL010000001.1, on the reverse strand, counting down.
TCGAGAATGGCCTTTGCCTTGGCGATATCCTGCGCGAACTGTTCGCGCGTGAAGGTGAAAACCCGCGCATGATCATAACCGTGGCTGGCAATTTCATGCCCGGCGTCAGCGATTGTCTGCATCAATCCGGGATGCCGTTTGGCAACCCATCCCAAAGTGAAAAAGGTCGCCTTTACGTCGGCATCGTCAAACATCTCCAGGATTGCTGCGACATTGCGTTCGATCCGGCCCGACAAACCGGTCCAGTCCCTGCGCTCGATGACGTTTTCGAACGCACCGACCTGAAACCAGTCTTCGACATCGACCGACAATCCATTGACGATGGCGGTTTCAGTCATCGCTTCAAGCAGCCTTGCGCGGCTGTTCGTCTTCGATGAACTCGATCAGCATGGTCAGCGTGTGGCGGATGGCATGTTCCTGTTCCTGAACCTGCATTTCGAGCGCCTGCAACCGTTCCGCCATCGCCTCGAGATTGCTATCACCACTAGCTTCTGACAGCTCGACGACTGCCTGTTGCAGTTCGGCAATCTGGATGTCGCGAGCGGCTAGCAAGCGGTCCACGAATTTGGGATCAATCGGCCTGGCGGCTTCCTCTTCAGGCCCGGGGGCAACGAAACTTGCCGCAGCCGGCGGTTTGGGATGTTTGATCTGAACAGGCTCGGGCGCCGGGCCTGCCTTTGCCATTGGTGCGGGAGCGGCCTCGGGGAAGGCGTTTTCCCCTGCCATTTCCTGCAACACCGATGTCAGCATGGCATTGTCGATCCGCGTCCGCTGCTCGACCGCGCCGAGCAGCAGCAAACGGGTCACAATCTGGTTCAACTTGCGCGGAATTCCGCCCGTCGCGCGGTACAGTTCGGAAAACACGCGCTGGTCGAACGCCGGATTGCCCGCATAGCCAACGCATCCAAGGCGGTGCTTGATATACGGTTCGATCTCGGATTCTTCCATCGCTTCGAGATGGTGCGCCGCGATCACGCGCTGGCGCAGTTGCTCCAGTGCGGTATGCGATTGCAGCGTTTGCCGGAATTCCGGCTGACCCAGCAACAGGATCTGCAGCAATGGATGCGAACCCAGCTGGAAGTTGGACAGCATCCGCAGCTCTTCAAGCGCTTCGACCGACAGGTTCTGCGATTCGTCCACCACCAGCAATGACCGGCGGCCCGCCCGGGCTTCCGAATGCAGAAAGGCTTCTATAGCGCCCAGCGCAGATGCCTTGTCATGGCCGCCAACTTCGAGGCTGAAACTTTGCGCAACCACGTGGACCAGTTCTTCGCCGTCCAGATTGCTTGTAACCACCTGGCCGACAGCCATCTGTTCATCATCGATCCGGTCCATCAAATGGGCGACAAGCGTGGATTTACCTGCACCGACCTCGCCCGTTATCACGATGAAGCCTTCCCCCTGTGCAAGGCCGTAGCCCAGATAGGAAAGCGCCTTACGGTGCGTGGCGCTTTCGAAGTAAAACGCCGGATCGGGCGTTAACTGGAAAGGACGGGCGGTAAGGCCGTAAAAATCGTCAAACATGGGTCAATCCTTCCGGTAATTCAGAAACCGTACCGCAAGCCGATGCGGGCGGAGGCGGTTGTTATGTCGTCGAGCAAGCTATCGCTCGTGATATGGTCGAGGCCCAGCGCAGCATTCGCCGTAAAGCTGGAGCCCAGGCTGCGGGTATAAGCCGCGGTCGTGCCGACGGTGAAACTGTCTCCGGCCAGATCAAAACCGCTATCGAACCAGTTGGCATAGACATTGGCCGTCCAGCTGGCACGGCGGCCCGACTGGCCGCTCAGATAACCGGCGAGATAGTAATTCTCGTCGGTCAGTCCGTTCGCTGCGCCAAGCACAGTGTCCTGAGCCGCGATAAATTTACGGCGGTCGTAACCGGCGCCCACACCGGCCGACAAGCGGCCGATCAGCGTTGAATAACTCGCGGCAATTCCGCGCGCTCTGAAAGTGGACGACCTGACCGATGCCAGCGCCCCGTTCAGGCAATTGCTACCCCCGGTTGCCGCGACGCAATTGGTGATATCCCCCGTCAGCGGATTGCGTCCGGCGGTGAATTCGGTCGGCAGCGCCGAAAGCGCGTTGGTCACCTGGCCGCCGAGCGCGGTCACATTGTCATAAACAGACACATTCACGTTGCTGCGTTCGCTGGGTGCCCACGCGAAATTTCCGTAATAGGTCGTGGAACCATAACGCTCGCCTATGCGGAATTCGGCAGATGTGCGGCGGCTGGGGCGCCAAACCACGCCGGCATCCCAGATCAGCCCGTCGGTCTGGAAAGCGATCCGGCGCGGCGCACTGTCATCGGTAACGAACCGGCCACTGGAATCGACGATTGCCGCACCCGTTGCATCGCGCAGCGCATCGCGGCTGGAAACCTCGACATCCTCGTATCCGACGCCTGCCACCACGGCGAGCGTTGGCGATACGGGAACGGTCACGTCGGCGCGGATGTAACCGTCACGCACGCGCTGATCCAGATTGGCAATGTCTTCCTGATAAATCCCGGTTCCAAAACCAACCCCGACGGGTAACATATCGCCGGGTGCGACCTGCAGATTGGCATTGGCCGAATGGGTTACGCTTTCATCGAAAACATCGACCGGGGCAGCGCCCGGCGCGAGGATAATTGCATCCGGCGATTCGACACGGGTATAGCCGATCCGGTAGTTGGCCGTACCCTTCACATCACCCATCTGGCCTGACAGCTGGGGTCCGGCATAGACCGAATAAACCTGCGAAACCGTATCGCTTTCACCCAACGGACTGAGGGTTGCGGAGCCATTGCCGTCCACCCGCGACCGCGCGGCCAGTGCGCCTGCCTCGACTGTCAGGGCTTGCGGTATGATCGAGGCATAACCGCGCGCAATACCGGTTACAGTGTCACTATCGACACGGTCATCGTCCCACGCGATGTTGCGCTCGTAACGGACCGAAACCGATCCGCCATTGTTTCGTCCCACGATCGAGGCATCGACGCCCGCTGCAAGCTGGGTGTATGTTACCACATCATCACCGGGTTCAAGCTCGGCGAAGACGATTTGCGATACTTCGATGTACGGTTCGACGCTTGTGCGCCCGCTGCCACGCGTTTCGCGCGCGTCTTGATCGCCGTAAGCGCGGTCCTGCGCTGCAAGCGGTGCCGAAAGCGCAAGCGCGAGCAGTGCGCCGGCTGCGGAAAAGGTTGAAAATTTCATGACGGGTTACCCCTCGTAACCGTAATACGTCCCGAAGCGGCGACCGCTCGGGCTGAACTTCGCTGCATTCAGCAGCAGTTTGATATCCCGGCACCCCGAAAGCAGCTGATAAGCATCCTCCAGAGCGGACCGGCCTGTGCTGTCCGCACGCGCGACCAGCACCGCTTGTCCGACGTGTTTGGCCAGTTCGGCTGCGGGCGATGCGGCAAGCGCGGGCGGCGAATCGAAAATCACCATTCGGTTCGGTGCGCCTCTGGTTAGCCGGTCGAGCACTTCGGCGGTGCGCGAACTGGTGAGATATTCGCTGTCCGAATTTGACTGTTCGCCCGCCGGAAGAACCCACAGACCCGGAATGTCCGTACCCAGTACCAGATCTTCCACCTTGATTACCGGATCGGCCAGCGCGTCCATCAGACCGGCACGGCCAGGCAGGCCCAGCACCGAAAGTATCGAAGGCTTGGCGAAATCCGCATCGACCAGAACAACCTCGGCATCCTTCTCGGCCGCCATCGCAAGCGCCATATTCACCGCGCAGAATGTCTTGCCTTCACCCGGTAGCGGCGAACAGATGAGCACGCGCCGGGCTGCAGGGCCGGATTTGGCGGCACTGATCAGCTGGCGCTTGATGATCCGGAATTCCTCCAGCAGCGCTGTCGCTGCCGCATCGGGCACTATCATGCCCTGATTGCGCAGATGCTCGCGGTTGACCGGGTGTTTCTCTCCGCCAAAAGTAACTCTGGCGGGCGCATCGTGCGGATCCGATACGGCCGCAATTGCGGGCACCGGTACGGGTCCGGTTATGGGCCCGGCCAAGGTTTCAGGAACGGGTTCGGAAACGGGTGCCGGCACCGGCGCGCGCGGCGCTGGTGCAGCCGGCGGAGCGGCTTTCACAATGCCCGGGCGGGCGTGTTTCATCGGCGCATCGATGATGCGCCGCGGGACTGGCGGAGCGCCAAAACCACCAAGCCCGAAAGTCCCGTTGGCCCGCTCGATCAACGAGCGTGTGGCTGCGCGATCTTCGCTCTGTCCATCGCCTTTGGGCGGCACCGGAATTTTGGAATGTTCAGTCATGCCGATCCCCTCAGGCCACCATGCCGCGCTGGATAAATTCCACCGCAAGCAAAACGACAAACATTCCCGCCAGTCCGGCACAGGCGGCGGTAAACATCTTCATCCGTCTGGCAGCCAGCGTCCTGCCCGCATCGGTCAGGGTGTGTGAAATGGCCCCCAGAACCGGCAGGTCCATCACGCTTTCCAGCTTCGACGTCGTGGAAAAAGTGGATTTCAGTTTGCTCAGCCCCAGCGCTACCGCAATGCCCGCACCGATGCCCAATATCAGCACGCCCAGCAGCAATAGCGGGCGATTGGGTGCCGACGGGATACGCGGTGTGGTGGGCGGATCGATCACTTCGAACTGGATCGCGCTGCGCTCATTCTCGACCTGGCCACGAAGCTTCAGTTCTTCACGGTCCTGCAGCAATTCGTCATATTTGGTTTTGAGAACTTCATAGTCTCGGTTGATGCGGTTGGCTTCCGCGACAAGGCTTGGCGCGACCGACTGGTTTGCGCTGATCGACCCGAGTTCGGATTGCAAAGCGGCCTTGCGCGACGACAGCGACTGGACATTGGCCTGCCGTTCGGCGCGAATGGACTGGAGCGAACTGTAAGCGGGATTGGCGATGCTGCTGGAAGTGGGTCCTTCGCGCGACACCTGTTTCTCGAGCGCATCGACCTGCCGTTCGGCGGCAACGATATCGGGATGGCTGCCGGTCAGCCCGCGCGCACGCAAGCTGGAAAGGTTGGACTGCGCCTGCATCAACGCTCCGCGCGATCCGCCCCCTGCACCATCCGATACAATCGAACGCGGCGTGCTGGCAATCTGGCCGTTGATTGCCGCCAGCGAACTTTGTGCAGCGGCAAGGTCGGCCTCGACATTGCGAAGTTCGGCGCGCGTTGCCGCGAGATTGGATGTCAGTGCACCGGTTCCGCCGATAATTTCAGGGTTGCCTGCTTCAAAGGCGACGCGGCGCTGTTCTGCCGCCTCGAGTTCCAGCTGGCGTGCTTCGAGCTGCTGGTCGAGGAAAGTGAGCGTTTCCTGCATTTTACCCCGGCCGCCCGCGATGTTCTCCTCGCGGAAGATATCGATCATTTTCTGCGTGATATTTTGCGCCAGAACTGCGTTTTCACTGTCGGACAAATCGCTGCGGCCACTTTCGGCAGTCAGCACAAACAGATTGCCTGCCTCGCTCGAAACCTGAACATTCTTGGCCAGTTCGATGATTGCCATGTCCATTTCGCGGGGCGTGGTAATAGTTTCGCCGATTTGCGTGGAGCGGATCACCTTTTCCAGATTGATCGCGCCGGTCAGCGACTGGCGAACGCGCTCTATATCGCGCATCCGCGCGTTCGAACCGATATCGAGCTGTTCTGCAAGCGCATCGTCAAGTTCGACGAACAGGCGCGCCTGCGATTCGTAGGAATTGGGAATCAGCGCGATCGCCAGCCAGCCCAGCAGGCAAACGCCCCAGGCGACGCCAAGCGCCAGCCACCGCCGGTTCCATATCGCGTGCAGTGCCGACTGCAGTTCTTCGATAAGCTCGTTCATCCGCCCCATAGCCCCTTAAAAGGTGCTCTCGGGAATGATGATCACATCACCCGGCTTCAGCATGACGTTGGCCCGGCTTTCCCCGCGTTTAAGCAGGTCAGCCAGACGCAGCGCATATTCTTTCTGGCTACCGCTGGTTTTGTCGAACCGGATAAGTTTGGCTTTATTGCCCGATGCATATTCGCTCAGCCCGCCAACCGCGATCATTGCGTCCAGTACGGTCATATTGGCGCGGTACGGGATCGAGGCCGGCTTTTCGGTCGCACCGACAACGCGGATTTGCTGGCTGAATGTGCCGGCAAATTCGTTGACGATGACGGAAACCAGCGGTTCTTCGATATATTGTGAAAGCTGCAGCCTGATGTCCTGTGCCAGCATCGAAGGCGTTTTGCCGACCGCGGGCATATCGGTTACCAGCGGCGTCGTGATACGCCCGTCGGGCCGCACCTGAATTTTCTCCGCACCCAGTTCGGGATTGCGCCATACGTGGATTGTCAGTTCGTCAAGCGGACCGATGACATATTCTTCGCCCGGCCCTTCCTGCATCGCAACGAACGACGCCGCGGGCAGCTCTGTACCCGCGCCGCTCGAACATCCGGCGAGCGCGAAGCTGGCCATTGCAGAGCCTGCAAGCAGTATCGAAAACCTGTTATTTCGCATCGTAAGCATTCCCTGGCCAATTTGCGGTGCAGCGGTTGACGGGAAGCTACCCCGTTCACAGCACTCGCGGATCCGGGAACCTCAATCGGATAAAAGGGTGAATATTGCGTTAGTAATGTCGGCGTTGTGATGCACGGTCCCGAAACGGGACTGGTTTAGGCAAAAGGTTAAACCAGCATTTGCCTTGCCGCGCCTTGCCCCAGAAATTCGAACGGGCTGGCTGTCGCGCCGTAAGCTCCGGCGCAAAACACAGCCACCAGATCGCCAATCTGCGCCGCCGGAAGCTCGGCCTTGTCCGCCAGCCTGTCGAGCGGGGTGCACAGGCAACCCACGACATTGACTTCTTCCAGTTCGGTGCCGTTGAAATTGCTGGCGATCGCAACCGGATAATTGCGCCTAACAACGGTGCCGAAATTGCCCGAAGCGGCCAGTTGATGATGCAGGCCGCCATCGGTGATAAGAAACGTCTCGCCCTGGCTGACTTTCTTGTCCACAATCCGGGTCAGATAAACCCCGGCTTCGCCCACCAGATATCGGCCCAGTTCGACACAGAGTTCCGTGTTTTCAATGGGTTCCGGCAAGTTTGCAAGATGCTGCGCGAGGGCAGCCCCGACCGCTGCGATATCCAGCGGCTTGTCGTTGCTGAAATACGGAATTCCGAAGCCGCCACCCATATTGAGCTTTGGCAGCGGCACGCCGATGGCGCAGGATAACTCGGCAGCCAGATCAAGCACATTCGCCTGCGTTTCGCCGATGGCACCGGCATCCAGCGCCTGGCTCCCCGTGAAAATATGCAGTCCGCGCCATTCCGCCCCCGCGCCGATGATTTCGCGCGCCAGTGCAGGCACTCTTTCCTGATCGATGCCAAACTGTTTCGCGCCGCCGCCCATTTTCATGCCCGAACCGCGCAGTTCGAAATGCGGATTGACGCGAATGGCCAGTTTCGGGCGCTTGCCGATCCGTTCCGCAATAGCCAGTGCCCGCCGCGCCTCGTGCTCCGATTCCAGATTGAGCGTGACACCGGACGCAATCGCTTTTTCCAGCTCGCTATCGCGCTTGCCCGGGCCGGCGAAACTGATCAGCGCAGGATCGAGACCGGCACGCAGCGCAATGTCCAGTTCCCCGCCGGAAGCAATGTCAAATCCATCGACAAGCCCCGCCATCAATTTCAGGACATCGTCAAACGGGTTGGCCTTGATCGCGTAATTTATGGCGATGCGCGCGGGCAGCGCGGCGCGCAACTGGCGAATTCGCGAAGAAATCAGATCGGCCGAATAAACGAACAGCGGTGTGTCACCCGCCTGTCTGACCAACTCGCCGGCAGCGATCCCGCTTATCGCCAATTCGCCGTTTTTGGCGGTGTAACCATCGGGAACGGGGCCAAGCGGCTTCACGCAGTCACCTCCCGCGCCAACTGTGCACGATCGATCTTGCCGTTCGGATTGAGCGGCATAGTTTCGCGCCAGTGGATGACTTTGGGATACATGAAATTGGGCAATTCCCTTGATAAAAATTTGGGTAGCAGGTTTTGCGCGTCTACCGCGTCAGGGGCCGCCCGCACAACCAGATGCACTGCATGGCCCAACCGTTCATCGGCGATACCCAGTGCAACCGCTTCGGAAACAAGCCCGGTTGCACGCGCCGCATCTTCGAGTTCTTGCGGGCTTATTCTGTTGCCGGCACTTTTGATCATCGCATCACGCCGGCCCACAAAATACAGCAGGCCATCCGCGCTGCGTTTCACCCTGTCGCCTGAAAATACCGCCAACCCGCCATATTCCGAAGCTGCCGGCGCTGGTTTGAAGCGGTCAGCGGTGCGCGCCGGATCCTGCCAGTATCCCTGCGCGACAAGCGGGCCGCAATGCACCAGTTCACCCTCCTCGCCCGGTGCGGTGATTTTACCTTCGTCATCGATTACCAGAATCTCGGCAAAGGGAATTGCGGTGCCCATCGAAGTCGGATGCAGATCGACAAGGTCCGGTGCCAGGAACGTCGAACGGAATGCTTCGGTCAGGCCGTACATCGGATAAAGACGCGCGCGCGGGAACAGACCCCGCAGATCGCGCACCATATCCCGCGTCAGCGCACCGCCGCTGTTCGTCAGGCGCCGCAGCGGCGTACTGGCTTCAGCTGGCCAATCCAGCTCGGCGAGCTGGAGCCATAGCGGCGGAACCGCCGCCAGTGTCGTGACGCCGTATTTTGCACAGGCCTTTGCGACGTCAGCGGGAAAAAGATAATCGAGCGGCGTTACGGCCGCGCCCGCATACCACGCGCTTAACAGCTGGTTTTGTCCGTAGTCGAATGACAGCGGGAGGACGGCAAGGACAACGTCATCGGCGGCCAATTCAAGATAATGCGCCACGCTGACCGCGCCCAGCCATAGATTCGCATGGCTGAGCATGACGCCTTTTGGCCGTCCGGTGGAGCCGCTGGTGTACAGAATGGCGGCGAGGTCGCCCGGATCATAATTGGACGGTCCGACCATTCCGTCATGCCGTCCCGCCTCGTCCCACACTGTTTCTTCGGTGAGCATCGCACAATTTGCCGGGCAATCATCTGCAACAAGCGAACCCAGCCGTGATTTGGTCCCCACCAGCAACGATGCGCCGCTATCGCTCAGGATGTGCGCTGCCTGCGCGCGTTTCAGCAGCGGATTGATCGGGACGTGCACCAAGCCGGCGCGCGCCGCCGCCAGCGGCACAAGGCAAGCCAGTTCGGTCTTGGCCGCCCAAGTGGCCACTCGCGCGCCCGCTTCAGGCAAAATGGATTGTAACCAGCTGGCAAGCCGCGACACACGATCGTTTAATTCGCTGTAAGTAAGCGTGCGATCGCGTAAGATCAGCGCAGCCGCATCGTCATTGCCGTTCAGGACAAGATGATCAAGCGGCCGTGGTTCAGGATCGGGCGCGGCGGACATTCATGCTCCAGACGGGAGGGACACATCAGTTGAACAGCGTCAGCTATCACGGCACGGTTAACGAGTTGCAAGCCATGAATTGCGCGGCCGCCTCGCCGTTCGATCGGGCGGAATGGTTTGCCCTGCTGGCAAACGAGGCTGGCAGGAAGCCTGTGATTGCAATCGCGAAAAACGCGCACGGAATGGCCGCATTGCCCTTGATGCAAGCTGGCGGCGTAGTTGGACCGCTTGCAAACTGGTACGCCTTCACGTGGCGTCCCTTGGTCAATGGATCGCCCAACAAACTGGAATTGCTTGGTATTATTGCATCGCAATTACGCCAGAGAGCATTCCGCGTTACGATGTCACCGGTGCCGGACGAGGATGGCTCTGCTTCACTCCTTCGTGACGCCTTTGCCGATGCCGGCTGGCAGACCGAGATGACAAAATGCGATGACAATCACGTTCTGCACGTCAACGGACGGACCTACGCTGAATATATCGCGCGGCGCCCGGGGCAGCTGCGAACCACGCTCAAACGCAAAGCCGGAAAGGTTACGGTAGAGATATTGGCCGCATTCGACGCTGGGAGCTGGTCAGATTACGAAGATATCTACCAACGAAGCTGGAAACCCGAAGAGGGTAATCCCGCGCTGCTCAGACAGTTTGCCGAGGACGAAGGCGCTCTGGGCCGCATCAGACTGGGCATAGCGCGTCTGGGCGGTACGGCGATTGCAGCGCAGTTCTGGACCGTCGAATCCGGCACCGCCTACATCCATAAGCTGGCGCATCTGGAAGAACACAAACAGCTGTCGGCGGGAACGGTGCTGACCGCGGCACTTTTCGAACACGTGATTGACCGCGACGGGGTGGAAATGATCGATTTTGGCACCGGAAGCGACCGCTACAAAGCTGACTGGATGGAGGACATCCGGCCTCGCTACCGGATCGATTGCCTTAATCCGTCCGACCCGCGAAGCTGGCCGGCGCTCGTCAAGCGCGCAATTCGCCGTCTTGCGCCAGCCAGACACGGCGGCTAGGGCATTTTCCGGTTCCCAAGGGGAGATGCGGACCAGATGACTGCCAAAAATGCCGCCCGACCTTCCAAGGTTATCGATTCCATGCCGCCGAGCCGCAGCATTATCGATACGCAATTGCGCTCGATCCTGGCTGATGTGCTCGGGCTCGACCCTGAAGCTGTCGCTGGTTTCGGCAGCGAGACAGGGTTGTTCGGCCATCTCCCGGAACTCGATTCCATGGCCGTGGCGGGATTGTTAACCGAAATGGAAGACCGGATGGACATCGTTATCGAGGATGATGATGTCGATGGCGAAATGCTCGAAACCTTTGGCAGCCTGATGGCCTTTGCCGAGGTCAAATGCATCAGGGGCTAAAGCCCTGATATGTTGACCGACTGGCCATGCCCGCTGCCCGGCGGCGAGATGTCATCCGAACTGGCCGTAGCGTTCGAAACCGGCGCCAAACAGCGTGTGCTGGTTATGCCCGCATTGTTTGATGAAGCGAACAAGACACGCCATCAAATCATTGAAATAATGCGGCGATTGTCGGGTTCGGGCATCGACTGTGCATTACCGGATTTGCCTGGAATGAATGAAAGCTGCCAGTCGCTCGAACAGCAAACGCTGCTGACATGGCGCGATGCCGCCGCTGCGGCAGCAGAGTACTTCCATGCGACACACGTGCTGGCAGTGCGCGCAGGTGTAATTCTGGCACCCCGTTCGCTGCCCGGATGGAGCTATGCCGCGGCGGGCGGAAAGCAAACCATCCGCTCGCTGCTCAGGGCCCGGCTGATTGCTTCGCGCGAAGCCGGGCAAGATGAAACCGCCGAACTGCTCGATGCTTCGGCGCGGCGTGATGGGATCGAACTGGCCGGATACAGGCTGGGCGCGGCGATGTATTCGGCTCTTTCAGATACGGATAAGCCCGTTTCCGCAAATTTGCGCGATGTGCCGCAGGCCGATCTGGGCGCAGGCGGCGGCCTGTGGCTACGCGCCGAACCTGATTACGATGCCGGGCAGGCTGATGCGCTGGCCGCGATAATAGCGATGGATCTGGTGTGATGCACCGCCGCCATGTCAGCTACGATTGTGACGGGGTGCGCTGCGCCGGCACTCTGGATGATGCGGCAGGCACTTCGGGACTGCTGATTGTCACCGGCGGTAACGAGACGCGGGCCGGCGCGTTTTCAGGTCAGGCGATGCTGGCAGCAGATGTCGCGGCGGCAGGATTTCCGGTGTTCCGGTACGATCGCCGCGGAGTTGGCGATAGCGAGGGTACGAATTCAGGCTTCCGGCACGAAGATGCCGATATGGCCGCGGCCGTTGCTGCGTTTAGAAATGAAGCACCGCAGGTGACCCGCATCACGGGTTTCGGCAATTGCGATGCGGCAAGCGCGCTTATGCTGTCATCGGGCGCAGGCCTCGGCGCGCTGGTGTTGTCAAATCCCTGGACGATCGAGAATGATGCCCAAGGCCCCTCACCCGGCGCGGTGCGCGCGCGTTATTGGGAAAAACTTAAAAGCCCCAAAGAGTTACTGCGGCTTCTTGCGGGAAACGTTTCATTCCGGAAACTGGCGCAAGGGCTGGCGGCAGCGGCCCGGCCCGGTGCGGCGCACAACTCGTTAAAAGACGCGATGGCAGCCGGTCTTGAAGCGTTTGACGGAGAAATTGTTTTTTTGCTGGCCGGACGTGACCGCACTGCCAAGGCATTTCAGGCTGTCTGGCCAAGCAATGATGCGCGCATCAGAGTATGCGAAGGCGCAAGTCACGCCTATGCCGAGCAACACGCCCGACAGTGGCTGCACGAGCAGATCATCAGCGTGCTGCGAAGCTAGCGCGTAAAATAGCTTGCAAGTTCGACATGGGTTGACCACCGGAACTGCCCGACAGGGCGCAATTCGCGCAATTTGAACGCGGCATCTGCCAAAGTTTTTGCATCGCGCGCCCAGCTGGACGGGTTGCAGCTGATGTAAGCAACCCGCTCCAGAGTGCTTGCCGCAATTTGCGCAATCTGGTCGCGCGCGCCCGCTCTTGGAGGATCAAGCAATACTGACGTGAACCGGTTAAGCTCCTGTGTTTCCAGCGGATTACGAAACAGATCGCGGTGCACCGAATGGACCGGTCTGCGCGACTGGCCGGCTGCTGTCTTGCAAGCAAAATGCACATCGCGCGATGCTTCGACCGCAAGCACCTTGGTATCACCTGCCAGTGCGAAGGCAAATGTGCCCAGTCCCGCGAACAGATCGGCGACGGTCGCGCTGTCGCCCAGCCATTCACGCGCAGCGCCTACCAGCGCGTCCTCCCCATCGCGGGTAGCCTGCAGGAATGATCCTGACGGGTATGGGACGCTCACGCCCGAAAGATTGACCGTGGCAGGCTGCGGCTCCCAGTTGGTTTCGCTGCCGAAACCCCGATCCACTGTCAAACGTGCCAGCGCATTATCCCGCGCAAAATCGAGCAGTGCTTCGGTTTCGGCGAGCCCTTCGACCGGCAGATTCTTGAGCCCGCAATCCACCCCTTCCTCGACAATCGCCAATTCGACTTCGACAGAATAACGGCCTTTGCGCCGGGCAAGCATCGCGCGCAGCGGGGCCACCAGCGCAAACAGTTCGGGGCGCAGGATATGGCATTCCGCAAGATCGACCAGCCTGTGCGATCCGGCCTCTCTGAAACCGATATGAGGCCGTCCGCCGATGTTGGTGGCCAGCATGGTGGCGCGGCGGCGGGATTTGGTTGGAGACAGATGTGCCGCCGTCATGACGTCAGGCTCAAGTCCTTGCGACTCTGCGGCAAATTTCACCCGGTTGGAGACAAACTCTGCCAATGCGGCATCGTCGCAATGTTGCAACTGGCAGCCGCCGCATTTGCCAAAATGCCGGCATGGAGGGGTCTGGTAATGCGGGCCGCGGTCAAACGATCCGTCTGCCAGCACCTCATCACCCGGTGCCGTGCCTGAAAAATGCCGGCCGTCGCTGGTTAATCCATCGCCCTTTGCGGCGAGGCGAATAATTGTTCCATCGGTAATCACCTGGCGCGCGTAGTCCGATCTGCCGACACACGCCAGTCATTAGCGCATCAGCTGGACGGGATTACCTGATTGGCTGAGGCCGCCACGGGAATGCGGTACTGGTCGCTTTCGACGGTGACGAGCACATTGTTACCATCGGCAACGACAATCGCGGCGTCAGCCCCGTCAGCCGAAACCAGACCGCCATCAAAGCCAAGCACCTCGAACCGGCGAAAACCGCCATCCTTGTGCCGGATGACCAGAATAGTTTTATTATCGGCCCGGGTGCGCTCGATTGTGCAATCGGGCGCAAAAGTCGCGGCATTGCCGGTGGCGCACATAATGCTGGTTACCTCGCCAGCGTTCGCGCCTTCCGACGCAGGCGAGCAAGCCGCCAGAATTGCCGCTGCAAGGCAGACCGAAATCCGGTATTTCAACGGGTTTTGAGCTGCGTAATATCTCTGACCGCCCCGCGCGCTGCGCTGGTGGTCATCGCGGCATAGGCCAGCAATGCTTGCGAAACGGCGCGCGGCCGCACGTCGGCAGGTTTCCATGCATCATCCCCCTTTGATTCCATCGCGCTGCGCCGCATTGCCAACTCATCGTCCGAAATCCGTAACGAGACCGATCGGCCCGGTATATCGATGTCGATAATATCGCCGTCACGGATCAGGCCGATAGCGCCGCCTTCCGCCGCTTCGGGAGATACGTGGCCGATCGAAAGCCCCGAAGTGCCGCCAGAAAACCTGCCGTCGGTCAACAGCGCGCAAGCCGCGCCCAGCCCCTTCGATTTGAGGTAGCTGGTTGGATAGAGCATTTCCTGCATTCCGGGCCCGCCCTTGGGGCCTTCATAACGGATCACGACCACATCACCTTCGATTATTTGCCCGGTCAATATGGCGGTGACGCTATCATCCTGGCTTTCGAAGACCTTGGCGGGGCCGCTGAAAGTCAGAATGCTCTCGTCCACACCGGCTGTTTTCACGATGCACCCGTCCAGCGCGACATTACCGCTCAGGACTGCAAGGCCGCCATCCTGGCTGAACGCGTGCCGGGCACTGCGGATAACGCCGTTTTCACGGTCCAGATCAAGCTCTGCCCAGCGGCGGGACTGGCTGAAGGCGGTTTGCGTCGGAACGCCGCCGGGCGCGGCACTGAAGAATTCGTGGACCTTGGGGTTGTTGGTGCGCGAAATGTCCCAATCATCAAGCGCATCGGCCATGGTGGGGCTATGGACGGTGGGCAGCGCGGTATTCAGCAACCCTGCCTGATCCAGTTGGCCCAGCAGCGACATGATCCCGCCCGCCCTGTGCACATCTTCCATGTGCACATCATCTTTGGCGGGCGCCACTTTGGAAAGACAGGGAACTTTGCGCGAAAGGCGATCGATATCGGCCATCGTGAAATCGACGCCGGCTTCGTGCGCCGCAGCCAACAGATGCAGCACCGTATTGGTCGAACCGCCCATCGCGATATCGAGCGACATGGCATTTTCAAATGCCGAGAAGCTGGCGATGGTGCGCGGTAGAACGCTTGCGTCATCTTCTTCATAATAACGCTTGGCCAAGGTCACGATGAGGCGGCCGGCCCTTAAAAACAAGCTCTTGCGGTCGGAATGCGTCGCCAGGGTTGAACCGTTGCCGGGCAAGGACAGGCCCAGCGCCTCGGTCAGGCAGTTCATCGAATTGGCGGTGAACATACCCGAACATGATCCGCAGGTCGGGCAGGCCGCGCGTTCGATCTCGGCAACCTCCTCGTCGGAATAACGCTCGTCAGCAGCGGCAACCATTGCATCGACCAGATCGAGCGCGCGTTCCTTGCCATCGACGATTACCTTGCCCGCTTCCATCGGGCCGCCCGAAACAAACACCACCGGAATGTTGATCCGCATGGCCGCCATCAACATTCCCGGCGTAATCTTGTCGCAATTGGAAATGCAAACCATCGCATCGGCGCAATGCGCGTTGACCATATATTCCACGCTGTCGGCGATCAGATCGCGGCTGGGCAGCGAATACAACATCCCGTCATGGCCCATCGCGATGCCATCATCGACCGCTATCGTGTTGAATTCTTTGGCTACCCCGCCCGCAGCCTCGATCTCGCGCGCGACCAGTTGCCCCAGATCCTTCAAGTGGACATGTCCGGGGACAAACTGTGTAAAACTGTTCACAACCGCAATAATCGGTTTGCCGAAATCGCCGTCCTTCATTCCGGTTGCGCGCCACAAGCCGCGCGCGCCCGCCATATTGCGGCCATGGGTTGTCGTACGTGAACGATAGGCGGGCATTGGTTACTCCAGGCGAAAGGTCGCGGTTGCGTCAGATTTGTACGAATAATGCTCTAGCATAATTGCCCGGCGAAACAGAATTGCAAAATTACTGGTGCGGAAGACCAATCAGGAAAGTCACGGGACGCGCAATGACTGTTCGACCTTTGCTGCCACAGAAGCGAGAAGCCTGGCCCATCGGATTTGCCCTGCATCATCAGCGATCTGGTCCTGCCGGATTTCGATTGTCAGATAGGGTCTGCCGGCGAGTTCAGCGTGACGGTCCATGGTCGCGTTCAACTGTTTACCCGAATAAGGCTCGTTATCTCCGACACATAGGCCCTCATCCTGAAACAGTTTGATAGCATGGCGGGCCGCGCGTTCATCCTGATTATATAACAATGCCACTTCCCACGGGCGGGCTTCGCGCTTGCTCTCCAGCACGGGCGTAAAGCTGTGCACGGCGATAATAAGCGCCGGCTCGATTTCGCCGAGCCAATCGGCCAACGCACTGTGATAGGGCCTGTGAAACGTTGCAAGGCGGGATTCAATATCGGCGCCGATATTGCCCGGGATCGCATGGCCGTCACTCGATACCGGAACGACCGCATTTTCATGTTCATGGCGGTGCAGATCGCACACCAAGCGGCTGACGGCCGCGATATGCGCCGCAATCCCGTGTTGCAGGGCAAGCCTGCTGGTGACACCTTCGACACCGATATCGACCGCTATGTGATTGTCCAGCAGGCCTGCCGCAATACCCAGATCAATGTCCTCGGGGACGGCGTTGGACGCATGGTCTCCGATACAGACTATCCCGCCCCGCCGTGCGCTGCCGATGCGCCGGTAAACCATTTCGTTCATCTGAGCGCGCCCTGCATCTGCCACCACGCCGGCTGCTTCGAATCCAGCATTTCTGCCGCTTCACGCATGACGTCATGACTGCGGTAAAGCGCGAAACAAGTCGCACCGGAGCCCGACATACGGACAAGAAATGCGGGTGTCTGTGCGAGCGTGGCAAGCACGTCTGCGATCACCGGACACTGACTGATTGCGGGCTTTTCGAGATCGTTTCTGCCATGCTGCGCAATTTCGCTGACGCTGCCGGTGGGCATTGTACCGCGATCCTGCCCGTCCCAGGCGTTGAATACCGCAGCAGTCGAGAGCGCAACTCCGGGATTGACCAACAGCACGGGCGTTCCGGCCAGATCATTCTCGATCGCGGCCAGTTCGGTGCCTGTCCCGCGCCCTATGCAGGTAACGCTTGCGACGCAGGCGGGCACATCAGCGCCCAATTTCGCAGCGCGCAACTTCCAGTCTTCCGGCAATCCGTGCGCATCACGAACCAGGCGGAACACAGCCCCGGCGTCCGCGGACCCTCCGCCCAGGCCAGCCGCGACCGGAAGGCGTTTTTCCAAAGTGATATACAGACCGCCCTGGCGCGGTAATTGGCTTAGCGTTTTGGCGACGATATTATCAAAAGGATCAGTCAGTTGGGGCGCGAATTCTCCAACAGTTGTCAAACGATCCTGCGCCGCTGGCGCCGCAGTCAGCAAATCACCATCATCGACAAACGCGAAAATCGTCTCCAACTCATGATAACCGTCCGGACGCCGCGCGCGAACGTGCAGCGCAAGGTTGATCTTTGCATAGGCCGTTTCGCGCAACGCGATCACATATTCGGGTAATTGGGGCCGCCGCCGCCCTCAGGCGTGGTCCAGTTGATATTCTGGTTCGGATCCTTGATGTCGCACGTTTTGCAATGGACACAGTTTTGCGAGTTGATAACGAATTTCGGCTCTGCTCCGTCCTCGGTCACCCATTCGTAAACACCGGCCGGACAATAGCGTGTCGATGGTCCGGCAAAGACGTCCAGCTCGCTTTCCTTTTGAAGGGTCAAGTCCCCTACTTTCAAATGATTAGGCTGGTCTTCTGCGTGATTGGTATAAGAAAACGCGACTGACGTCAGCCGGTCAAAACTCAGCACGCCATCGGGTTTGGGATATTGGATCGGCCGATACAGGTCGGCACGCTGGGTTGTCGTGTAATCGCGGTGATGCTCCATCGAAATGGGCAGGCCGACTTTCAGCGTCCGCATCCACATGTCGATCCCGCCCAGGATGGTCCCCAGATCGCCGCCATATTTGGCAACTGCAGGTTCGGCATTCTGAACCTTTTTCAGTTCATCGGCAATCCAGCTACTACGCAGATTGGCTTCATAATCAGATAGTTCGGAATGCTCGTTACCACCGGCAATCGCCTGGGCAATGCTTTCGGCTGCGAGCATACCGCTCTTCATCGCGGTATGGCTTCCCTTGATTCGCGGTACATTTACAAATCCTGCTGCACAGCCGATCAGCGCGCCGCCGGGGAACGCCAGCTTGGGAATGCTTTGCCAGCCACCTTCGTTGATTGCGCGCGCGCCATAGGCCACCCGCTTTCCGCCTTCGAGAATTTCGGCAATCGCGGGATGGTGTTTCCAGCGCTGGAATTCCTGAAACGGTGAGACATAGGGGTTCTTGTAATCGAGCGCGGTCACAAATCCACACGCGACTTGTCCGTTTGCCTGATGGTATAAAAACCCGCCGCCCCAACTGTCGCTTTCGGACAGCGGCCAGCCCTGCGTATGGATGACCCGTCCCGGCACGTGCTTGTCGGGGTCGATATCCCACAGTTCCTTGATGCCAAGCCCGTAAACCTGCGGTTCGCAATCGGCCTCCAGATCGAATCTGGCCTTCATCTGTTTGGTCAGGTTACCGCGCGCACCCTCTGCAAATAGGGTGTATTTCGCCTCGATTTCCATACCGGGCTGGAAATCGGCCTTCTGGGACCCGTCGGCAGCAACCCCCATGTCCTGTGTGATGACGCCGCGCACGGCACCATTGTCGCTAAACATCACCTCCGATGCAGGAAATCCCGGAAAAACCATCACGCCCAGCGCTTCGGCCTGTTCGCCCATCCAGCGGGCCAGATTTCCAAGCGATCCTGTGTAACACCCCTTGTTCGACATCAGCGGAGGAAGCATCAGATGCGGCAAACCGTATTTCTTGCTGGCCGAGAGCACCCAGTGCAGATTGTCCGTCACAGGCGTCTGCGCCATCGGGCATTCCTGATTGCGCCAATCGGGAACCAGTTCGTCGAGGGCTTTGGGATCGACCACCGCGCCGGACAATATATGCGCCCCGATTTCCGAACCTTTTTCGAGCACGATGACTTCGAGGTCTTCGTTGATTTGCTTAAGGCGGATTGCCGCAGCGAGGCCGGCAACACCGCCCCCGACAATCACCACATCGCATGGCATAGATTCGCGTTCGCTCATTTCGCGTATTCCCCGACTTGCATGGGGCCCGGTTTCGCGGCCCTTGAAACTGTTGCAAAAGCCTTGATTGCTGCGGCGTTGCAGGTCAAGACCCGCTGCGTGACAATGAATCAAACCCCGCCCCCTGATCTGGCCGCACAGATCGCCGGCGCTATCGACTGGTGGCGCGGTGCGGGTGTCGATATGGATTACTCCGATCAGCCCGCAAACTGGCTTCTGGATGAAAAGGATGATTCTGCAGCAGCCACGCAAACCGTAACGTCGGAGGCTGCCGATACGCCTGCCGGGAATGGCGCAGTTGCAAAGGTTGCCATCCCCCAAATCGGCGGTGATGCGGCAAGCTGGCCAACGCGGCTGGCTGAATTTGGCGGCTGGTGGCTGAGCGAAAAAACACTCGACGATAACGGAACCTGTCCGCGCGTTCCGCCGCGCGGTGTGCACGGCGCGGAACTGATGATTGTGGTGGCGGAACCCGAAATCGATGACCGGGGCACTTTGCTCGGCGGGCCACACGGCGTGCTGATCGGCAATATGGCGGCCGCAATGGGGTATGACGAGAGTGCAATATATCTTGCTTCAGCCCTGCCGCGGCACACGCCGCTGGCTGACTGGGCGCAGATCGAGGCGCGCGGGATGGGTCGGATCCTGCGCCATCACATCGGATTGGTGGCGCCGAAACGGCTGTGCATCTTCGGTTCGGGCATCCTGCCGCTTTTGGGCCACGACAAGGCGCAAAGCCCTGCCTCTTTGCAGGAAATAGCGCAAGAATCGGGAAATATTCCGGCTATGGCTAGCCGTGACATTGCGATGCTGCTGCAATCCGCAGTAGCCCGGTCCCGTTTTTGGGCGGACTGGCTTGATTGGACGAGTAACTAGAAATGCAATTCCGCCACCTGGCATTGGTAACCGCCGCATCGCTCGCAGCGGCGCTTCCCGCAACCGCAGCACGTGCCGATACTGCTGAGTATTTCCGCGCAAGGATCGCCCAATCGGCCGCACCCACTTTGCTGTCGCCTGCAGACCGCGAATTCTACCGCGAGATATTCCGCCTGATCGACCGTGAGCAATGGGTCGATGTCGAAAGCCGGCTGAACAGCCGGAGTGGTGGCCCGCTGCACGATGTCGCGCGCGCAGAATATTATCTTCATGCCAACAGCCCGCAAATCGCATTGCCCGCAATCGAGGCGCTGCTGGAAACCGGCCGTTATCTGCCGCAAGCCGAACAGCTATCAAATCTCGCGTTGAAGCGCGGCGCAACCAGCCTGCCTTCCTTGCCCCAGGCAAGCAGCCTTGTGCCGCAGCCTTATGCATCCAAGCGGGTCAATCCGCGTTCGATCAATGATGGCACCCTGCCCGAAGAAATCCGTGCCGGAATTCTGGACAGGATCAAGAATGATGATCCGGATGGCGCGAGGCAGTTGCTGGACGGGATTGATTCCGGTCTGAGCTCGTCAGCCAGAGCGGAATGGCGCCGCCGTGTCGCGTGGAGCTATTACATAGAAAATGACGACCGCGCCGCTTTGGGCATGGCGCAGACAGTCCGCGAAGGCAGCGGGCCCTGGGTCGCGGAGGGCGACTGGGTGGTGGGTCTGGCTGCATGGCGGCTGGGCGATTGCGACCTGGCTGCATCGGGGTTCGAACGTGCGGCACTTGGTTCGACAGATCCTGAATTGACCGCAGCGGCGCGGTATTGGGCAAGCCGGTCCTATATCCGCTGCCGTTTTCCCGAACGGGCGGCCGAACAATTGCGCGCTGCAGCCGTTTACGACGAAACGCTTTACGGGATGCTGGCGCGCGAACAGCTGGGCCAGCAGTTGGCGCAGACCCACAGCGAAGCCGACTTCAGCAACGATGACTGGAAGCGGCTCGACGACGAGCAGAATGTTCGGGTGGCCATCCAGTTGGCCGAAATCGGGCGCAGCGCGCTGGCTGACGAGGTTTTGCGCCATCAGGCACGGATCGGCAATCCCCGCGATTATGATGCGCTGTCGCGGCTGGCACGCGATCTCGGACTGCCCTCGACGCAATTATGGATGGCGCATAACGCGCCGCGCGGGGCACGCTCGCAGCCGGTCTTGCGGTATCCCGCGCCGAAATGGACCCCGGTCAGCGGATGGGAAGTCGATCCCGCGCTCGCTTACGCTCATGCGCTGCAGGAATCGAACTTTCGTGCAGCGGTCGTCAGTCCGGCGGGCGCGAAGGGGCTGATGCAGATTATGCCGATCGCGGCGCGCGAACATGCATCCTCGCTCAATATGGACGCCCGTTATGCGAACCTCGCCGATCCGGAGGTCAATCTGGCATTTGGCCAGCGCGCCTTGCAGCAACTGAACACCAGCCGCGCAACGCAGGGGAAACTCCCCAAGATAATGGCCGCGTATAATGCCGGATTGACGCCTGTGACCCGCTGGGAAAGCGAGATCCGCGACCAGGATGACCCGCTGCTATATATCGAAAGCATCCCTTATTGGGAGACGCGCGGATATGTCGGCATCGTCATGCGCAATTACTGGATGTACGAACGACAGGCCGGCAGCGCATCGCCCAGCCGTCAAGCGATGGCCCAGGGCGAATGGCCCAAATTCCCGGAAACGCCCCGTGGCGGTCGATAAATCGCTGACTTTTACGCCGATAAACATCGCCTTGCTGACGGTATCGGACACGCGGACGGCGGCAGACGATACATCAGGCGATATTCTGGCGGAACGGATCGCCGGGGCCGGACATATGCTGGCGGCGCGGATGATTGTGCAGGACGACGCGGCCACCCTTGCCGCCCAGCTGCGCGTCTGGACCGGCGACAAGGCGATCGATGCGATCATTACCACCGGCGGTACCGGGCTGACGGGGCGCGACGTGACCCCCGAGGCGTTTGGCATGATCAAGGACAAGGATATTCCCGGCTTCGGAGAATTGTTCCGCTGGATCAGTTACGGCACCATCGGCACCAGCACGATCCAGTCGCGCGCCTGCGCTGTGATTGCAAATGGCACCTATGTGTTCGGCTTGCCCGGCTCGAACGGCGCGGTGAAGGATGGCTGGGACAGCATTCTGTCCGAGCAACTGGATAGCCGCAACAGGCCCTGCAACTTTGTCGAACTGATGCCCAGATTAAACGAGAAATAGGATATTCCGCCCCGCCTCCAATTATCGTTTTTTGACACCGGCCTTCTGTAGATAGCTCTTAATGCTCGATAATTGGTGATCATCCAGGGCAGACTTCGGGACCGCATTGAAAGCCTGTTCGCTGTGATACAGCAGTATGATCGCTTGATCTTCAGACCAGCGGTGAAAGTCCGACCAGTCGAATTTCAAGCTGCCATGCTCGCCCTTGATCTCTATCCGCTTTGCATCCCATTGCGCAGTAATCTCGTCCTTGAGCGACGCTGACTGGCGGTAATGCCGCCGCGCATTCCACGGGATAATCAAATATTGCACCAGCACGACCACGACGATGAGCGCGAGCAAGGCTGGAGCCAGAGCCGTGCCGATTGCGCTTTCTTCCATCCGGTCCCACCGCATTGCAAACAGCGCGACTGCCAAACCGATCAGGATCAGCGGGAGGACCGGGATCGGCAATTTGCGTGCGGCACCAAGCTTTGTCGCGCGGACGACGTCCTGTTCGGTAATTCTGAAGCGGATCGTATGTTCGGCCATATTCCCCACTTTAACGCAATTTCGCGCACATCAACTAATTGCTAAACTTCTTCTGCCACACCGCCCGGCATGACAAATCCGTTCGCCTTTATCGTCGATCTGTTTCTGAAACTGGGTTTCGGGATGATCGCTGCAAACGAAATCCGCGGCCTGATCCTTGCCGGACCGGTCCTTTACGGAATTTACGAAAGCGGCGGAACGTGGCTGGCGATCTATATGGGTGTGTGCACATTGGGCGGGATCGCGCTGTCGGTGATCGTACCGTGGTTCCTCGCCAGGCGCCTCAAGCGCTCGCAATGGTACGCCAGACACGCAAAAGTCGCTGCGGTTGTGGCGGTTTAGAACTTGACTGCGCACCGCTGATACAGCCAACCTGTTTATCGGCATCGGATTGGTGTCAAACCGTTGAAGTTCTACAGAAAGAAACCGCAAATGCGCCGGATGCTCATGGCAGCAACCACCCTCCTCGTTTCACTATCGGTGCCGACCACAAACTTGTCGGCGCAGTCTGCCTCATCTGTAAAAACGGTTCGCATACTGCCGCTATGTGCCAATGGCTGTTTGAATGCTGTCGAGGCAGTCACCTTTGCCGATTATCTGGGTGACAAGGCCGGCGTCGCCGCCGATTTCGACATCATCGTCAAAGAAGTTGGCGAGAAAGATGGACTGTTCTTTCTCAACACCGAAGAGGATTATCGCGACCGGAATAACCTGACGATCTCGCTCAGGCCTGAAACAGCTTCGAAATTTTTAAAGTTTGCAGCGGGCCGCCCAAACCTCACCAGCGTAAGAGAGCATTTTCTAGGCAAGCGCATGATTATCAGAGGCACGGCAAAACGGGTGCGGATCGACTTTATCGCTAATGGCGAGCGAACGGGCAAATATTACTACCAGGTTCATGTCAGACTGATCGACGCGCGCCAACTTCTGTTTATTACCGCGGGCTAAGTCATCCAAACCCGCCGCCAGCTTCGCCTGGTGCAAAACGCATCAGGCGGCTGTCGATCAATGCTGCGCCGCGATTGACCACCGCTTCCTGATATTCGCGGTCGGTGATCATCTCGAGAAACCGGCCTGCGTGCGGATAGGCAGCCACAAAACCGTCATCCCAGCTCATATCAGCCGGACCGGTGACCATCGCTTCCATCTTCCCCCGCCAGAGTATCGTGCCGCCGACACGCTCGAAAATCGGGCCGCTGGTCTTGCCATATTCCTCGTAAGCGCGGCGGCCGCTCCAGCCTTTGTCGCCGTTTTCGTGCCCGCCGGGATATTCGGCAAATTTACGATAACGCAGCAGGTTGAACATATGGATCGGCGTGTCGCGCGGAAGTGATTTGAAGAATTCGAAGCTCTCACGGGTCGGATTGAGATAGTCGGTCATCTCACGCATCCAGCCTGTAATCGGCAAACCGCGCACGCAGATCTTTTTTGCTGATCTTGCCCGTGGCCGTATGCGGAATATCGTCCACAAACTCGACCGCGTCAGGCATCCACCATTTGGCAATTTTGTCGGACAGGAAATCTTTCACCTCGTCCGCTGAAACCTGCTGTCCCTCTTTCCTGACTACAAACAGCACAGGGCGTTCGTCCCACTTGGGATGCGGCATTCCAATGGCTGCCGCCTCGGCAATTGCCGGATGCGCCACAGCTTCGTTTTCAAGCTCGACCGAACTGATCCATTCCCCGCCCGACTTGATCACGTCTTTCGTCCGGTCGGTCAGCTGCAGTGTCCCGTCAGGATGGATGATCCCGACATCTCCGGTGTCGAACCATTGTTCGGCATCGACCGCATCTTCTTCAGCCTTGAAATAGCGTTTGATAACCCACGGCCCGCGAATTTGCAGCGCCCCCGACACTTTGCCGTCACGCGGCAATTCGGTTTTCATATCGCCCAGATCGACGATCCGCAGCTCCACCCCGAACACCGGACGGCCCTGCATGACCACAGTATCGACCTGTTGATCGAAGGTCAGATCGTCCCAGTCATGCGTTGGTGCGCCGCAAGTGCCGATCGGGCTGGTTTCGGTCATGCCCCACGCATGCGCGACGCGCGTGCCGTTTTTCATCAGCCGCTCGATCATGAATCGCGGTGCAGCCGAACCGCCGATGATAGCCTGTTTCAGTTTCGGCAGTTCCTCGCCGGTCGCATCACAGTGCTGAAAAATTCCTAGCCAGACAGTCGGCACGCCTGCCGAATGAGAGACTTTCTCGCGCTTCATCAAATTCAGCAGGACTTGCGGATCGTTGACCGCCGAATAGACGAATTTCACACCCGCCATCGCGCCGGACCACGGCAGGCCCCAGCTTGCCGCGTGGAACATCGGCACCACGGGCAGCATTACGCTTTGCACGGAAAAGTCGAACGCGTGCGGCTGCAATCCGGCCATGGCGTGCAAATATGTCGAACGGTGTTCATACAACACGCCCTTGGGATTTCCGGTGGTGCCGCTGGTATAGCAAAGCATACAGGGATCGCGCTCGTCACCGTCGGCCCACCGGGTGTTCCCGTCCTCGGCGCCGATCCAGTCCTCGAATGCAATCGCGTCGCTGCCGGCGGGCGGATCATAGCAGATGTAATGTTCGATCGTGGTCCACTGGTCCTTCATCTTGTCGATCACAGGTTGGAATGCCGCATCATACAGCATCACCTTGTCTTCGGCGTGATTGGCGATGTATTCGAGCTGGTCTTCGAACAGGCGCGGATTGATTGTATGCAGCACCCCGCCCACGCCAACCGCGCCGTACCAGCTGACCAGATGGCGCGAATGGTTCATCGCCAGCGTCGCAATCCGGTCACCCGCATTGATGCCCAGTTTGCGCAGCGCCTGTGTCATCCGCAATGCATCATGCCGCACTTCGCCCCAACTGGTGGCGGTTTCCGAACCGTCCGCCCAATAAGTCAGGATTTCCCGCGAACCATGTTCACGCGCTGCGTGATCGATTATGTTGGTAACGCGCAGCTTGTAATCCTGCATCGCGCCGATCTTGGCATTTGACATCTGACTCTCCTGAAGTTTTCTTTTGACGACTGGTTGCACTGGACTGCCGCACAGGTCAAACCTGCAATCCATGAGCGCACTTCAGGCTATCAAGACGGTTCTGGTGGACAATCTCGATCTCGCGAAGGATGCGCTGCATATCTATGTCGCGCTGATCGTGTTTTTCGGATGCTGTTTCGCGTTTGGCTGGAAGGCGCATCAATGGCGGCCGTGGCTGGCGGTTCTGGCTGTGGCTGCGATTGGCGAAGCCTGGGATATCCGCGATAATTGGGTTTATGACCGGCCAATAATCCTTGCCTGGAATTTCAAGGATTTGTGGAACACGATGCTTGTGCCGACCATCATCATGCTGGCCGCGCGCCATACCCGCATTTTCAGGACGCGCTAGGAAACAAGCCGCAGATGCGATCCGGCACGCCTGGGTTTTAGCGAGACATTATCGAGGCCTTCGATTTCTGCCAGTTCCCCTGCAAGATCGCCGTCCAGCTGAAAATCGCTGCCAAGCAGCAATGTCGCGGCTCCATCGCTCTGTGTTTGCATGCGCGCCAGAACTTCGCCGCGCGCGTCGGCGCCGGTTTTGAGCATTACTGCCAGTTGTTTCAAGGCAGCCTCATGCCGGATGTCGAGAGTCAGCTGCATTTCGGTGCTGCCTTTGACCTCGGAAAGCGGACGTGCCCCGCGAATGGTAATGCGCGGCGGTTCGTCCGGACTGGGCGAATCCAGTTCGACCTGGATGAGCAGCGTGGTGCCATCTTTGGCCCAGCGCTGCATCGGTTCGACCAGAGCTTCTTCGAAACACGCGGCGCTGAACTGGCCCGAGGGATCGGAGAAGTCCGCACGCACGAAATCCTTGCCGCGGCGCGTTTTTCCGCGGTTCACCGATTCGACCATCGCCGCCATGACTGCAGCTTGCCTGCCGCCGCCCGGCACACCCGATTCCATTATGCTGGCGTAAGACCGGGCCCCGTTGGCGGATGCGACTTCCTTGAACTGGGTGACCGGATGCGCGGCAAAATAAAACCCGAATGTCTCGCGTTCGGCCGCCATCCGCTCCGACCGGGTCCATTCATCGGTCGGGCTCAGCCTCAGCTCCGGCGCGCTATGGTCGTCACCGCCAAACAGGCCGCCCTGACCGCTGGACCGTTCACGCTGCGCCGCGTCAGCTATCGCAATCAGCATATCGGCATTGGCGACCAAAGCGGCGCGGTTGGGCTCCAGCGCGTCCAATGCGCCCGATGCAGCCAGCGATTCAAGCTGCCGCCGGTTCATCGACCCCTGCGGAAGCCGTTCGAACATCTGTTGCAGATTTTCGAACTCGCCATGAGCATCGCGTTCGGTAACGATGGCTTCCATCGCTTTTTCGCCGACGTTACGCAGTCCGGCCAGACCATAGCGGACGGCGAAACTTTCATCGGTTCGCTCGACGGTAAATTCTGCTACCGATCGGTTGATGTCGGGCCCCGCAAGCTCGTAGCCGGCGCGGCGCATATCATCGACGAATATCGCCAGCTTTTCCGATTGATGCATCTCGAAACACATCGCAGCAGCATAAAATTCGTGCGGGTAGTGCGTCTTGAGCCAGGCGGTCTGATACGCCAGCAGCGCATATGCGGCGGCGTGCGATTTGTTGAAGCCATAGCCGGCAAATTTGTCGATCAAATCGAACAGCTCGTTGGCCTTGGCTTTCTCGATAGCGGAATTTTCCAGACACCCATCGACGAAGCGCTGGCGCTGCGCATCCATTTCAGACTGCACTTTCTTGCCCATCGCGCGGCGCAGCAAATCGGCATCGCCCAGCGAATATCCCGCGAGGATCTGCGCCGCCTGCATCACCTGTTCCTGATAGACGAAAATGCCGTATGTTTCCGACAGGATGCCTTCGAGTTTGGGATGCGGATATTCGATCGGCACTTCACCGCTTTTGCGCTGGCCGAACAGCGGGATATTATCCATCGGGCCCGGCCGGTAGAGCGATACCAGCGCGATAATATCTTCGAATTTTGTCGGTTTTACCGCCGTCAGCGTGCGGCGCATTCCTTCTGATTCCAGCTGGAACACACCCACGGTATTGCCCGATTTGAGCAGGTCATAGACCTTTGCATCGTCCCAGGCGAGCGTATCAAGATCGAGTTCGATGCCCCGCGCTTCCAGCAGATCGAGCGCCTTGCGCAGGACGGAAAGCGTTTTCAGACCGAGGAAATCGAATTTGACGAGCCCGCTGCTTTCGACGTGTTTCATGTCGAATTGCGTCACCGGCATATCCGAACGCGGATCGCGGTATAGTGGCACAAGCTGCGCCAGCGGACGGTCGCCGATCACCACACCCGCCGCATGGGTCGAACTGTTGCGCGGCAAACCCTCCAGTTGCATCGCCAGATCGACCAGACGCTTCACATCTGCGGACGATGTATATTCATTCCTGAATTCGGCAGCGCCGTTCAGCGCGCGCGGCAAAGTCCACGGATCGGTCGGATGATTGGGGATCATCTTGCAAAGCCGGTCCACATGATTGTAGCTCATCTGCAGAATGCGGCCCGTATCGCGCAGCACGGCGCGGGCCTTCATCTTACCGAAAGTGATGATTTGCGCGACATGATCGCTACCGTATTTCTGCTGGACATAGCGGATAACCTCGCCGCGCCGCGTTTCGCAGAAATCGATATCGAAATCGGGCATCGACACGCGTTCGGGGTTCAGGAACCGTTCGAACAGCAGACCGAGTTTGATCGGATCCAGATCGGTAATCGTCAGCGACCATGCCACCAGCGATCCCGCGCCGGAGCCGCGCCCCGGGCCAACCGGGATGCCATTATCCTTGGCCCATTTGATAAAATCGGCAACGATCAGGAAATATCCGGGGAATCCCATTTTGACGATAACTTCGACTTCGAATTCAAGCCGGTCGTCATAAATCTTGCGCTCGGCAGCCGACATCCCGCCATACGGGGCGAGCCGTTTTTCAAGTCCCTTGCGCGCATCGTCGGCCAGCGCGCTGGCTTCAGCCTTCAGATCGCCGGCAAGACTGGGCAGGATCGGATCGCGATTTGGCGGCGCAAAGGCGCAGCGCCGGGCAATCACCAGCGTGTTCTGGATGGCTTCGGGCAGATCGGCGAACAATTCTTCCATCATCCGCACGGATTTCACGAAAGCTTCGGGGCTCGAACGCGGCCGCTCCGCAGCGTCGATGTGCGTGGAATTGGCGATGCATAACATCGCATCATGCGCGGAATGGAAATGCGGATCGGCATAATTTGCCGGGTTGGTGGCGACCAGCGGCAGATCGCGCGCATAGGCAAGTTCGATCAGTGCGGTATCGGTTTGGCATTCCTGCGTTTGGCGCAGGCGCGACATTTCGACATATAGCCGGCCCGGAAACAACGCTTCCAGTTGTTCGCAGTAGATTTCGGCCCGGTCGTGTTTCCCGTCAGCCAGTAAACGTTCGATTGCCCCCTCGCGCGCACCCGTGAGCGCAATCAGACCTTTCGTATATCCTTCCAACGCTTCCAGCGAAACATGCGGGTCAAGCTGCGGAGGGCGCGCCAGATGCGCTTCGCTGACGAGGTGGCACAGATTTTCGTAACCCTGCTCGTCTTGCGCATAAAGCGGCAGATAATCGATCGTGTTTTCGCTGTCGCCGCGGCACACGCCCAGCAACGTCCCGATGATTGGCTGGATGCCTTCGGCCATGCAAGCGCCGGCAAAGGCGACTGCCCCGTAAAGCCCGTTGCGGTCGCAGATTGCGATTGCCGGAAATCCGCGATCCTTGGCCAGTTTCGCGATTGCCTTGGGATCTATCGCCCCTTCAAGCAGCGAATAGGACGAAAGAATTCGCAAAGGGACGAACGGGGTGTGGGCCATGGTCTGAAACTAGGCTATTTGCCGCGCGTTGGAAGGGGGCGTAGCCCCGTTTTGCACATTACCGGATCAGAGCAGTTTTTCGATATCGCGGCGGATCGATTGCGGGGTGTCGGTCGGCGCATAACGCCGCACGACCTTGCCATCGCGGTCGATCAGGAATTTGGTGAAGTTCCACTTGATCCGGCGCGAACCCATCAGTCCGGGCGCTTCTTTCTTCATCCAGTCGAACAGCGGATCTGCATCCGCGCCGTTGACATCGACTTTTTCCATCAGGGGGAAGGTCACATCATATTTCAAGCTGCAGAAACTGGCAATTTCTTCGGCATTACCCGGTTCCTGCGCGCCGAACTGGTTGCAGGGAAATGCGATAACTTCGAAACCCTTGTCCGCCAGTTCGCGGTGCAGTTTCTCCAGCCCTTCATATTGCGGCGTGAAGCCGCATTGGCTGGCGGTGTTGACCACCAGCAAAACCTTACCCTGCTTGTCGGACAAATCGATTGTGCTGCCGTCCGGCTGTGTCGCTTTGAAATCGGCAATCGTGGTCATCAGACTTCCTTCCGGTATCGCACGCGCACATTAGCACGCAGCGCATAGGCTGGCTATCCAAGCACGCCGTCATGCAAACGCACAACGCGGTCCATTCTGGCGGCAAGGCGTTCGTTATGCGTGGCGACCAGTGCGGCGCTGCCTTCGCCCCTTACCAGCCGGAGAAATTCCTCAAGCACCCGGTCGGCAGTCGCTTCGTCGAGGTTGCCTGTCGGTTCATCGGCCAGCACCAGCGCGGGATGGTTGGCCAGCGCGCGCGCCACCGCGACGCGTTGCTGTTCGCCGCCCGATAGCTGGCTGGGCCGGTGTGTCAGGCGCTTGCCAAGCCCGAGGCCCGTCAGCAATTCATCCGCCCGCACTTCGGCATTGGCGCGCGAAACATCGGCCACCATTTGCGGCAGGATGACGTTTTCCTGCGCGCTGAAATCGGGCAGCAAATGGTGGAATTGATAGACAAAGCCCAGATGGTCGCGCCGCAACCGGCTGCGCGCATCGCCGGACAGACCGCTGGCATCGGTACCGGCGATCTCGATCTTGCCGCCAAAACCGCCTTCGAGCAGTCCGACAGCTTGTAGCAAAGTCGATTTGCCCGAACCGGACGGGCCGACAAGCGCGACAATCTCGCCGGGCCGGATTGCCAGATCGACGCCGCGAAGGACATCGATCCGCACACCGCCCTGTTCGAAACTTCGGGTCAGCTTTGTCAGACGAACCACCGGATCACTCATAGCGAAGCACCTGTACGGGATCGGTGTTGGCCGCCTTCAGCGCGGGATACAGCGTTGCGAGAAAACTGAGGCCCATCGCCAGCACACAAATGCCCAGCACTTCGGAAGGATCGGTTTTGGAAGGCAGTTCCGACAGGAACCGGATCGACGGGTCCCATAAATTCTGGCCGGTGATGAATTCGATACCGCGCACGATACTTTGTCTGAAATACAGGATCAGGAAGCCCAGCGCCAAACCGCTTAACGTGCCAAAAGCGCCAACCATGACGCCGGTGGTCACGAAAATCTTCAACAAGCTGCGGCGCGTGGCGCCCATCGTTCGCATGATCGCAATATCGCGCGTTTTTGCGCGCACCAGCATCACAAGCGATGACAGAATGTTGAAAGCAGCAACAATCACGATCATCGAAAGCGCGAAAAACATCGCCACGCGCTCGACTTCAAGCGCTTCGAACAGGCTGGAATTGATCGTCTTCCAGTCATTCACGACCGCGCGGCCCGCAAGCATTTCCTGCAGCGGCGCCATGATCGTCTCGACCTCGTCCGGATCGGTGGTCTTCACCTCGATCATTCCGACCGTATCGCCAATAAGCAGCAGCGTTTGCGCATCAGCCATCGGCATGACGACAAATGCCTGGTCGTAATCGTAAATCCCGGTTTCGAACAAGGCCGTAACCTCGTAACCGATCTGGCGCGGCACGGTGCCGAACGGTGTCGAACGGCCCTGCGGATTGATGATGGTGACCGTATCGCCGATCCGCGCACCCAGGTTTTCCGCTAGCCGCGCGCCGATCGCGACCTTGTTCGCGCCCGCCCTGAGCGGCGCAAGCTGGCCCAGAATGACTTTATCTTGCAGTTTGTTGATGTCGCCTTGCGTGTTGCCGCGCACCAGAATTGCTTCGACGCGGCCATTGAAACTGGCCAGCAGCGGCTGTTCGATCAGCGGCGAGGCGCTGACAACGCCTTCTGTCTCGCGCACATTTTTCAGCACGCTTTGCCAGTCATCCAGCCTGCCGCCATAGGCCTGGACAATCGCATGGCCGTTCAGCCCCACGATCTTGTCGAGCAATTCCGCGCGGAACCCGTTCA
The DNA here is from genome assembly GCF_037154015.1 of Altererythrobacter aquiaggeris. Taxonomy (NCBI): domain Bacteria; kingdom Pseudomonadati; phylum Pseudomonadota; class Alphaproteobacteria; order Sphingomonadales; family Erythrobacteraceae; genus Aestuarierythrobacter; species Aestuarierythrobacter aquiaggeris. Next base: position 1,236,457 of record NZ_JBANRL010000001.1, on the reverse strand, counting down.
TGACGCTCATCACCACGATAAGCAACGCAACGCTGAGCATGACGACGCCCACGGATATACCCGCGACCAGCGCAATAAAGGCTTCGCCCTTCCCCGGCATCATATACCGTTTGGCGATGGTCCATTCAAAAGGAGAGAGGATCAAACTGCTGTACTTCGCTTGTTCATATGTCGGAGCGGCTTAGGCGGGCCAATGTGAAGGTGCAATGAAATTGGTGGTGCCACCGGACGCAGATTGCGATTTGGTCCGCAATAGTGTCACCGGCCGGGTAATCCGGCCTTGTAATGAAGCCGTAACATCGCCATTGGTCGCGCAAGGTCAATCTGGCTTGCGGCGGACCAAAATGAACCTCACCAATCCATTACTCGATTTGCATGGCGACAAGCTCCGCGAAGAATGCGGCGTGTTCGGCGCAATCAATGCGGTCGATGCATCTGCGGTTACCGCGCTGGGCCTCCATGCCTTGCAGCACCGCGGGCAGGAAGCTGCCGGGATTACCAGCTATGACGGTGAGGAATTCCATTCGCTGCGCGGCACCGGCCATGTCGCGGATAATTTCTCCACGTCCGAAGCGCTCGGTGTATTGCCCGGCAATATGGCAGCCGGTCATGTCAGATATTCGACCACCGGCGGCGCGGGCCTGCGTAATGTCCAGCCGCTGTATGCCGATCTGGCCGCTGGCGGTTTTGCAATCGCGCATAACGGAAATATCTCCAACGCGCGGCACCTGCGCGATGATCTGGTCCGGCGCGGTGCAATCTTCCAGTCAACCTCCGACACCGAGGTCATCATCCACCTTGTCGCCACCAGCCGTTATCCGACTTTGCTCGACCGGTTCGTGGATGCATTGCGGATGGTCGAAGGCGCATATTCTCTGGTGTGCATGACCAAGGAAGGCATGATTGCCTGCCGCGATCCGCTGGGCATCCGCCCGCTGGTGATGGGCCGGATCGGCGAGACGGTTATTTTTGCAAGCGAGACGGTGGCGCTGGATGTGGTGGGCGCGAAATTCGAACGGCAGGTGGAGCCCGGCGAACTGATCCAGGTCAATCATCAGGGCAATGTTTCGGTCCACCGGCCATTCGGCAATCACAAACCGCGCCCGTGCATTTTCGAACACGTCTATTTCAGCCGGCCGGATTCGATTTTCGATGGCCGCTCGGTTTACGAAGCGCGCAAGGCTATCGGAATGCAGCTGGCGATTGAAAACCATGTCGATGTCGATCTGGTCGTTCCCGTGCCCGACAGCGGGGTTCCCGCTGCAATCGGTTATGCCCAGCAATCGGGCGTACCGTTTGAACTGGGGATTATTCGCTCGCACTATGTCGGGCGCACATTTATCCAGCCATCGGACAGCGCGCGCCATTCAGGTGTGAAACGCAAACACAATGCCAATCGCGGGCTGGTCGCCGGCAAGCGGATCGTTTTGATAGACGATTCGATCGTGCGCGGGACAACCAGCCTCAAGATCGTCGAAATGATGCGCGAAGCGGGCGCCACCGAAGTCCATTTCCGCGTGGCCAGCCCGCCCACCGCGCATAGCTGCTTTTATGGTGTCGACACGCCCGAACGCTCAAAACTGCTTGCCGCGCGGATGGAATTGCAGGCGATGCAGCAATTCATCAAGGCGGACAGCCTCGCATTTGTCTCCATAGACGGGCTTTATCGCGCAGTAAGCGGTATCGAACGCGATAGCGCGCAACCGAAATATTGCGACGCCTGTTTCACCGGCGAATATCCCACCAGCCTGACCGATCACGCGGGTGACGACAGTCCCGCGCAATTACCATTTCCTGTAAACAAAGTCGCATAATGTCCAGAAATACCAAGATAATGCCGCTTGCCGGCCAGCTCGCCATTGTAACCGGCGCAAGCCGTGGCATCGGCGCCGCAACCGCGCTTGCTCTGGCCCGGGAGGGGGCGCATGTCGTGCTGACCGGCCGCGACGTCCGCGCACTGGAAAAAGTCGAAGACGAAGTCCATGCGCTGGGGGGCAATTCTACCATCGCGCCGCTTGATCTGTCCGAAGAAGACGGGATCGCGCGGTTGGCCGCGGCCATTTCGGGCCGCTGGGATACGCTGGATATTCTGGTGATTTCGGCCGCGACACTGCCCGCGCTGACGCCGGTTACCCAGATAACGCCCAAAAGTTTTGGACAGGCGCTGACTGTAAACGTGTTGGCGACACAGGCCTTGCTGGCCGCATTCGATCCGATGTTGAAGCGCAGCAAGGCTGGCCGTGTGATCGGGTTGACCAGCAGCGTGGGGTCACGGGCGCGGGCCTATTGGGGTGCGTATGGCTCGAGCAAGGCCGCGTTTGACAGCTTGCTGGAAAGTTACGCGCAAGAGGTTGAAAATATATCCGGAATCCGCGTGGCCATCGTCGATCCGGGCGCCACACGGACCGCGATGCGCGCCAAAGCCTATCCCGGTGAAGATCCCGCAACCGTCAAGGAGCCCGGGATCGTGGCCGACGCTATTCTGGAACTCCTGCAAACCGACTTCCCCACGCCCTGCAAAAAACGGGTCGGTTAAGACCGCTTAACCATCTTTGTCAGGGCCACGTAAACCTGCCCGCGCCACCGTGCGTTTAGCAATTTCGCAATCCCCTGCGGTTGCTTCAAGGTAGGAGGGGGCGCTGATGACCTTCGACGCACAGGACCGATACGAGATTGCGGCACAGGAAGATCGCTGTGCACCGCGCACGAGACTGTCGATCCCCGCACAATTGAGGGCATCGGGCGGCCGCGGGTTCCAGACTGTGATCCACGATCTGTCGATTTCGGGTTATTCCGGCGCGGCAATCAACCGCCTGCACACGGGTACGGTCTGCTGGCTTACCCTGCCCGGTCTGGAATCGCTGCAAGGGCAGGTTGTCTGGTGGGACAATTGCATGGTCGGCGTGGCCTTTACCGAATTGCTAAGCCCGATCGTCCATGACAATATCCTGGCCCGTTATCGCGGCGATGGCGGGTTTCGCCGCTAGAACGCAGTGCGCCTGACGCGGCTATTCGGCCTCGGCGATTTCCTGAACCAGCTTCAACCATTTGCGGCGATTATCCGAACTGCTTGCGGTGGACCAATTGCCGACAGCTGCGGCGACGATCTTTTCCGCAGGCATAATTGAAATTGCCTGGCCGAATATTCCCTGCGCGCCGAAATTGCCGCCCGGATAAGTCCACCACTGGTAGCCGTAACCATAGCCTGAACCATTGAAATCGACTTGCTGTCCGCCCGCTTCGCCAAACCATCCGTCAGGCACGATCCCCTCGCCGCCATCCAGCGCAAACTGGCCCAGCCGGGCATAATCCGCGAGGCGCAGCGACAGGCAGCAGCCACCGATGGTCCGCCCGGTCGGCTCGATCATCCAGAACATCGATGCTTCGAACCCTGCCGGATCGACGATTTTTGCCTTGGCGTATTCAGCCAGCTTCATGCCTGTGGCATTTTCCACGATCGCGCCCAGCAGATTGGTCTCGATGGTTTTATAGACAAACTTTTCGCCCGGCGGCGCTTCACGCGGCAGTGTCTTGAGCTGTGTGACAAGCGCATCATTTTCCGTGTCCGAAACCATCGCGGCCATTTTGGCAATGTCGCTATCGGGATCGGAGTAATCCTCGTTCCACGCCGCACCCGACGTCATGGTCGCAACCTGTTTTACCGTAACATCCTCATATATCGTCCCCTTCAACTCAGGGACGTAATCAGCCACGCTATCATCCAGACTGCCGATCAATCCGTCGCGCACTGCTGCGCCCAGCAATGTCGAGGTGAAACTTTTCGCCACCGAGAAACTGGTCCAGCGCTGCGTCGCATCGAACCCCAGCGAATAGGCTTCGTGCTGCAATTTGCCGTCTTGCAGAATCATCACGCCCGCAGAATTCGTCTCCAGCATGAAGCGGGCAATCTTCTGCTTCAGATCGGGGCTTAGACCTGCCCCCCGCTCAAGTTGACGCATGTTTTTTGCAGCCGGAACCTCATAACCGGGAAACCAGTTTTCCATCTGCCTGAAGCGTGTCTCGCGCTGCCCGGCCGTCCAGAACAGGACTTGCAAATCCTCGGGTGCGTGCTCCTGCGGCGGCATCCGCAGGGTTGCCGCCGGGCGGGCAACGGTTCCGGCGGGCGCGTCGCTATATTGCGCGCATCCGGGCAACATCATCGCTGCCATCAAAGGTATGAGGCGTTTAAGCATGCGTCGTTTCCTTCACCAATGTGACCTGATGCACGTCGATCCCGCCGCCGCGAAAACCGCCCTCGCAATAGGTCAGGTAATAGCGCCACAGCCGGATGAATTTCTGATCGAAACCCGCCGGAAGCTGGCCGGCATCGACCGCCTGTTCAAAATTTTCCCGCCAGATCCTGAGCGTTTCGGCGTAATCCATCCCGAAATCGGTCTGATCGGACCATGCCAGACCGCGCGCCTCGGCCAGCGCCCTGAACTCCGAATTGCGGATAAGCAGCCCACCGGGAAACACATAGGCCTGGATAAAATCGGCGCTGGAAGCATAGGCTTCGAACAAATCATCGCGGAACGAAATATACTGGATCGCGGCACGCCCGCCCGGTTTCAGGCACCGTGCGATCGTGTCCATGAATGTGGGCCAATATGCGCGCCCCAGCGCCTCCACCATTTCGCAGCTGGCGATGCTGTCAAACCGGCCCGCCACATCGCGGTAATCCTGTTTGAGATATTGGACCGAACCCTTGCCCGGCACGCGGTGGTCCCTGGCATAGGCCAGCTGTTCGTCCGACAGGCTGATCGCGGTGACATCGGCACCGAAATCATCCGCCAGATGCGCAGCCAGCGTGCCCCAACCGCAGCCGATTTCCAGCACCCTGTCATTCGGGGTGATTTCCAGCCTTTCAGCCAGCGCGGCAATTTTGCGGGTTTGTGCTGCGCCAAGCCGCGTTTCTCCGTCGCTGAACAGTCCGCTGGAATAGGCCATCGTCTCGCCCAGCCACGGACCGTAAAAATCATTCCCGAGATCATAATGTGCGTTGATATTGCGTTCGGACCCCGCGTGCGTGTTGCGGTTCAGCCAATGCGCGAACCGCATTCCGGCTCGCCAAAATCCCTTGGCGCGCCCGGCATCGCCAAGGCTGGCAGCATTAGCGTTGAACACCGCAAACACGGTAACCAGATCGGGCGTTTCCCATTCTCCCGCTTCCCAGGCCTGAAACCACCCGACCGATCCGGCAGTGGCAAGCCGGATCAATCCGCGCCAGTCATTCAGCTGGACCACAGCGTCGAATCCGGCTGCGCGTCCGCCCAACAGACGCGTCTCGCCATTGGGCAAATGCCCCAGGATCGAGCCGGTCTCCAGCCCCGCGTCGATCCGGTCCAGCAATTTGTGAAATCCGGGCGCAAGCAGCCGCGCAAAAATACCCGGCGAAGTGCCAAATTTGCGGCCGCCCCTGATAAGCCCGCCGCCCCGATTCAATCCCTGTGCGGTCATGGATTAACTATGCCCCGCAAGGCCCGTTGCGGCAAGCGGGTTAGCCCGACTTGTCCTTCATTTCGCGATATGCCGACAGCGCCCGTTCGCGCGCCTCCTTGTGACCGATGCGTTTTACCGGGTATTCCCCGCGCTTCTCATCCGCCGGATCGTGAATGTCGTCATCGGACAGCTCGGCCAGCTCGGGCACCCATTCACGGATATAATTTGCCGCATCGAATTTCTCCGACTGGCTGAGCGGCGCCATGATCCGTACGAACATATTGCTGTCCACGCCGGTTCCCGACACCCATTGCCAGTTGGTCCCGTTGCTGCCGTAATCGGCATCGACCAGCGTATCCCAGAACCAGCGTTCGCCATGCGTCCAGTCGATCAGCAGATGTTTGATCAGGAAGCTGGCGGTGATCATCCGCACACGGTTGTGCATCCACCCGGTCGCCCACAATTGGCGCATTCCGGCATCGACAATCGGATAGCCGGTGCGGCCGCGTTGCCAGGCATGCAAATCTTCATCGATCAGATGGCCGCGATTGGGATTGCGCCACACCTCGCCGTAACCATCACGGTAACTTTCGACCGGATATTTCGGAAACTGGCTGATGACATTCTGTGCATAGTCGCGCCAGATCAGCTCTTTTTCGTAGGTTTTCCAACCCTTGCTGCGCTTGTCCTTGAGCGCGTGCCAGATAGTAACCGGCGAAATTTCGCCCCAATGCAGATGGGGGGACAACCGGCTCGATCCATCCTGCGAGGGCAAATTGCGGCCCTCGTCATAGTCGGCGACGTCGTCTTCCCACTGGGCCAGACGCTCATGCGCTGCTGTCTCGCCCACACTCCAGAAATCGCGCATCCCGCCCGCCCAATCCGGCTGTGCCGGGAGCAGGTGCCAATCTGCCAACTCTTCGCTGTCAGGCCACGTATCCGGTAACGATATCGTATCGGGCTCAGGCAATGCATCACGCGGCGGAAACTCCTCCAGCGTGGCTTTCGAAAATGGCGTATAGATCTTATAGGGTGTGCCCGATCCGGTTTTTACCGCGCCCACGGGCAGTAAATAATTGCCATCGTAGAGCTGCAAGTCAGCTTCTCTGGCGAGCTTGGCCTCGGCATTGCGCCACCATGGCTCATAATGGCGGTTTGCATGGACCGGCGCGCCGCCAAGTTCCTTTGACAGCGCCGCAAGCTCGTCCGCCGCATCGCCGCGCCGCAGGATGATCCGCGAATTGTGCTTGCCCAGATCGCGCCCGAGCGATTCCAGTGAATGATGCAGCCACCAGCGCGATGCTCCGCCATATGCGTGGTGCTTGGGCGCATCATCGTCGAGCACATAAACCGGAACCACTGGCCCCACCTGAGCGGCGTGATAAAGCGCAGGCTGATCGGCAATGCGAAGATCGCGCCGGAGCCAGACTATTTGCGGTGTCGTCATGAATGCCCCTTTGTCATTGGGATAACGGGCCCAACGCTATTCGGGTTCCTTAGTCGAAACCGCAGTTTTCGGCCCCCGCCGGAACTTTAATCGAATGGCTGAACCTGTCACCTACCATGGGCGAAGCAAAGCGCCCGTCGCGGATCGTAGCGCGGCCGCCCTTGCGGTCGGGGACGACGTAAGGCGATCGTGACCAGAAAAGGAAAGCGGCCAGCTGTTTATCTGCCGGAGCGTATTTTCGCAATTCCTCCGGCCCCAGACATGACGGGCCTTGCGGCAAAAGGTAAACCGTCTCATCCGACAGGCCGCCAAAGGCGCTCCAGTCCTGTTGAGCCATGCCCATATAAACCGTCCCGTCAGCGTCGAAGACCATTTCGCGCTGCCAGAAAGTCAACGGCAGTGGATTGGCGATCACTTCGTTAAAATTGGTCGTTTTAAGAAAGGAAACTTTGGAAGCGTGGGTGATCGCTCCGTTTACCCCGATATACGCCAAACTTGCAGCAATCGCGATCCGCGCGGGCTTTCGCCAGTCGCCGCCGGTTTTTTTCTCCCGCCTAAGTGAGAACCATGTCGCAAAGCCCATTAGCGCCCACAGCCATACATCGATGATAAATAGCGTATCGCCATAAAACCATTGGCTGGAAAACGGTTCGAGCAGCCGGATGCCATAGACGTTGAGCCAATCCATCGCCGGATGGGTCAGACAGCCGATGAAACTCAGCAGGAACAGCCATTTGAAACTTACCGGAAGCCGACCCTCGGGCCGTTTCCCGCGCCCGGTCTGCCAGCGGTCAAAGCCATACAGCAGCCCCGCCAGCATCAGCGGCAGCAGCACCATCGCGGGCGGGCCATGCGTAATCCCGCGCCGGAAACCGAGATGTTCCACGCCCTCCAGCCAAAAGAAACACGCCGCGTCCACATCGGGCAAGTTCGCGCCGATAACCAGCGCGGGCATCGCCAGACCGGTTTTGCGCTTCAGCCCGGCCTGACCGAGCAAAGCGCCGACGAGCGAGTGTGTGAGATTATCCACGCAGCCTGCCGATCAATCGGCCGGATGCCCCTCGTCTGCTGCCACTGTCCAGGTTTGCCCCTTGGCCAGCAATTTTGCCAGATTGGCCTCCTTGCCGGCAGACGACCTGGCGCGTTCTTCGATAACCGCGCTTTCAAAGGTTTCGCGCGGATCATCATACAAAACCCCAAGCGCCATCGGAAACGGACCAAACGGCATTTCGATCAGCATATGGCAGACCGAACGGTTGGTCGCATCATGCACCAGCACGCCAGCCGCTTCCCAATTGCCATCCACCACATCGACGACTTTGAGCGCGAGCGCGTCACGGTCGAGCGCAATGCCCTTGGCGCCGCCAGCAAACAGCATCGGCTCCGCGTTGGACAACCATAGCTGGCGGTCCTCCGCCCCCTTGGGCGCGGCGAAATCGTTGAACACATCCTTGTTATAGACGATGCAGTTCTGGAAAATCTCGATAAATGCAGCACCCTGGTGGGCATGGGCAGCTTTCAGAACATCAGGCAGGTTTTTCGATACATCGAACCCGCGCCCGATGAAGCGCGCGCCCGAACCCAGCGCAAAAGCGCAAGGATTGGCTGGATGGTCGTAAGAACCAATCGGGGTCGAGGGGCTTTTGGTGCCTTCGCGGCTGGTAGGCGATGATTGTCCCTTCGTCAGGCCGTAAATCTCGTTGTTGAACAGCATGATCTGCATATTCACATTGCGGCGCAGCACGTGCATCATGTGATTGCCGCCGATCGACAGCCCGTCACCATCACCCGTCACCAGCCACACGTCGAGATCTGGATTGGCCAGTTTAACGCCTGTGGCCACCGCAGGCGCACGCCCGTGGATCGTATGGAAGCCGTATGTTTCCATGTAATAGGGGAACCGGCTGGAGCAGCCGATACCGCTGATGAACACCGTGTTCGAAGGATCAGCACCAAGCTGCGGCAACGTGCGCTGCACAGCCTTCAGGATCGCATAATCCCCGCAGCCGGGGCACCAGCGGACTTCCTGATCGGTTTCCCAATCTTTCAGCGTGGTCTCGAATTTAACCGGTGCGTTCATGCGTCCAACTCCGGGCTGGGTAATTGTGTCTTGTTCACTTCGACCTGACCGCCTTCATTGTCCGGCACTCCGTCGAAAAACTTGCCGATGGCTTCTTCCAGCTCGGCGATGGCGAAGGGTTGTCCACTGGTCTTGGTCAGCGGCTGCGCATCCACCAGGAATTGATCGCGCAGCACGGTTTTGAACTGGCCGGTATTCATTTCGGGCACCAGCACATGGTCATAGCTGTGCAGCAGTTCGCCAAGGTTTTCAGGCAGCGGCCAGATGTGGCGCACATGGATATGGCTGACGTCGAGCCCTTTATTGCGCGAATTGTCCACTGCGCGGCGGATCGGGCCAAAAGTCGATCCCCAGCCCACGACCGCAAGTTTTCCGGAAGTTTCGCCCAGCGAAACCTCCTGATCGGGCACATCGATACCCAGCACCTTCTGGCTGCGCGCGTCGGTCATCGCCTGATGGTTGTCCGGCGCATAATCGATGTGGCCGGTATCGACCTGTTTTTCGATTCCGCCGATACGGTGCATCAAACCGGGCGTACCCGGCTTGATCCACGGTCGCGCACCCCTGGCATCGCGTTTGTATGGCAACAGCGTATCGCCTGCGTTCTTTTCCTGCAGGAACTTGGCCGGAAACGGTTTGAATGTCGCGGGATCGGGCACCGGCCATGGTTCGGAGGCATTGGCAATATAACCATCGGTCAACAGCATAACGGGCGTCATATATTGCGTCGCAATCCGGCACGCCTCGATCGCGCATTCAAACGCGTCGCCCGGGCTGCTGCAGGATACGACCGGCATCGGCGCATCGCCGTTGCGGCCATACACCGCCTGATACAGATCGCTTTGTTCGGTCTTGGTGGGAAGGCCGGTGGAAGGTCCGCCGCGCTGGCTGTTGACGATAACCAGCGGAAGCTCGGTCATGATCGCGAGGCCCATCGCTTCGGTTTTGAGCGCGATGCCGGGGCCGGACGACGAGGTAACCCCCAACTGCCCCGCATAGGATGCACCGATGGAGGCGCAAATCGCGGCGATTTCGTCTTCGGCCTGGAACGTCGTAACGCCAAATTCCTTGAGCCGCGCCAGATGGTGCAGGATCGCCGAGGCCGGCGTGATCGGATAACCACCGAAAAACAGCGACAGTTCGGACAATTGTGCACCCGCAACCAGCCCGAGCGAGATCGCTTCGGCGCCGTTGATGGTGCGGTAAAGACCCGGCTTGCTTTCTACCCGATCGACGTGAACCTGCTTCAGCGGTCCGGTCAGTTCAGCCGTTTCGCCGTAAGCATGGCCGGCATTGAGCGCAGCAATATTGGCGCCGGCAATGTCGGGTTTGGTTTTGAACTTGGTTTTCAGCCAGTTTTCGATCGGCGCGCGTTCGCGGTCGAACATCCACAGCGCAAGGCCCAGCGTCCACATATTCTTGGACCGCAGCGCATCCTTGTTGCCCAGGCCAAACGGTTTGACCGCTTCGATTGTCAGCGCGCTGATATCGAAAGCCAGCACTTCCCATTTCGCCAGCGTATCATCGTCCAGCGGGCTGACATCATATTTGGCCTTATCAAGGTTGCGTTTGGTAAATTCGCCCGTGTCGATGATTACCAGACCGCCGGGTTTCAGCGATGCGAGATTTACCTTGAGCGCGGCGGGGTTCATCGCCACCAGCACATCGGGCGCATCCCCCGCAGTGTTTATCTCGCGGCTGCCGAAATTGATCTGGAATGCGGAAACGCCAAACAGCGTGCCCTGCGGTGCGCGGATTTCAGCCGGAAAGTCGGGGAATGTGGCGAGATCGTTACCCGCCAGTGCGGTGGACAGCGTGAATTGTCCGCCCGTCAATTGCATTCCGTCGCCGCTATCACCGGCGAAGCGGACAACAACCGCCTCCGGTGAAGTATCGGTTACCGGTCTGTCAGCCGCTTGCGTCGCCATTAATCACCTTCAGTTGCACACCCGGGATAAATGCCGGAATAAGTGAGGGTGCGCTGTATCACATATTGCGAGGGTGCCTATGGGCCTTGCCTCTCTCCCGCAAACAAGTTTTTCTCCCCTAGGCACAAAATGTCGAGTGGAAAAGCGCAAGCGGGGGGCCTAGGCTTCGCTTCAAGATAGCAGGAGAGAGTGATCCATGGCCGAAAACGAACCTTATATACGCGATGAAGTGCGTGCGTTTCTGGACACGCTTGCAGCGATGAACGGGCCGGCAATTACCGAAATGTCGCTGGAAGAAGCACGGATGGCTTATGCTGCGCTGCACGCGATGGCTGACCGCCCTGCCCGCGACCTTGCTGTGATCAGGGATGCGATATGCCCCGGCCCGGCGGGCGAAATACCGCTACGGATTTATGATGCACGCGAAACCCGCGAGGCCGGTCCGGTGGTGATGTTCTACCATGGCGGCGGGTTCGTGATCGGCGATCTCGAAACGCATCACAATCTGTGCACCGAACTGGCGGCGGAGTTCGATCTGCCCGTGGTGGCGGTGGATTACCGGCTCGCGCCCGAACATCCCTATCCCGCTGCGGTCGATGATGCCGAAGCGGCCACCCGCTGGGTCGCCGCCAGCCCGGCTGAACTCGGCAGCACTTGCACCGGCCTGATCACCTTTGGTGACAGCGCGGGCGGCAATCTGGCAATTGTTGTCCCGCAGGCGCTTGTCGCGCAGCCTGCCAATGTGCCGGTGCTGGTGCAGGTTGCGGTCTATCCGCTGGCCAGCGATGTCGCAGACGCTGAAAGCATCAAGCATTTTGCCGACGGATATGTGCTGACTGCTTTGGCGGTAGATTTCTTCGACCGTGCTTATGCGGGCGATAAAAACGACAGCCGGACGCTGCCGATCCTGGGCGATTTGTCTGCCTCGCCGCCGACAATTGTTGCCACCGCAAGCCTGGATCCGATCCGCGATTCAGGGCGCGATTATACCGCTGCGCTGAAAGAACACGGCGTCGATGTCGAATTTCTGGAAATGGAGGGAATGACCCACAGCTTCTTGAATTTGCGGCAAGCCTTGCCAAGTGCGCAGGACGACACGGTGCGGGTTATCGCAGCGACCAAGGCCATGCTGGAGAAATATTCATGACACCGACCCAATACCGCCCCTGCGTGGGCGTGATGTTGGTGAACCGCAACGGCCACGCGTTTGTCGGGCAGCGGATCGACAACCGCGAGGGCGACTTCTGGCAAATGCCGCAAGGCGGGGTCGATACGGGCGAAGATATGGAAGCGGCTGCGCTGCGCGAACTGGCCGAAGAAACCGGCGTGACCGCCGATATGGTAACGGTTTTGCAGCGAACCGCGCAGCCGATCCGCTATGATTTGCCCGAAGAACTGGTCGGCAAATTGTGGAAAGGCCAATATCGCGGGCAGGAACAGGTGTGGTTCCTCATGCGCTTTAACGGTGATGATGCGCAGGTCGATCTGGCGGCGCATGATCCGGCTGAATTCTGCGCGTTCAAATGGGTCGAAACCAGCGCGCTGGAGGATTTGATAGTCCCGTTCAAGAAGCGTGTTTACCGTTCCGTTGTCGAAGAATTCAGCGCGCTGGTCTGACCCCCGGATTAAATCGCGAAGGCGACAGTCGGGCGGTCATCGATCTTGCGCGCTGATTTGTAGGACGGCAGCGCTTCGACACGGCCGAACCAGGCCATCGCATTGGGATGCGCCGCATCCAGCCCGCCGCGGTCGCGCAACGCTTCCATCGGATAACTCATCGTGATGTCCGCCGCTGTCACCTGATCGCCGCCAAACCACGGTGCGGTGCCCAGATCGCTTTCGATCTTTGCAATCAGCGCGGCATTGCGCGGGCCGGTAAATGCCTTGCGCGCCTGCCCAAACACCGCGCCCAGCAATTTGCTGATCGGCCAAGGGCTGCGGCTTTCAAGCACCCGCATGATCATTTCAATTCCGCCATTGGCCATCAGCGAACCCTGCGAGGCATGAAACCAGAACAAATGCCGCGCGCGGTGCGGGCTATCGGCGGCAGGCCTGAGCGGGCTACCCGGATGCTGGTCCAGTATATAGTCGATGATCGCGTTGCTTTCCGCCAGCGCCAGATCGCCGTCGGTGATTACCGGCGCAGTGCCCAGCGGCGAGATCTTTTTATATTCTGCCGGAGCCAGATTGGATTGCGGATCGCGATTATAGAGCTTCAGTTCATATTTCGCGCCCAGTTCTTCGAGCAGCCACAGAATGCGGAAAGACTGTGAATATTCAAGGTGATGCAAGGTGATCATATCAACGCGGCCTTCAATTCTGGGTGACGACAGGTTCGGGCATCACGCTTTCTGCGGCCAGAGTTCGCGGCTGCGGTGCCTGCGCGATCGCTGCTGCCAACTGGCGGGTTTCGGCGCAGTTCGAACCGCACACACTTTCCAGTTTGGCCAGCGTCGCGCGCGCTTTTTCCACCGCGCCTTTTTCCAGCATCGCCCTTCCGACACCGGCCATCGCAACCAGATTATCCGGATCGCGTTCCAAAGCCTCGCGGTACAGTGCGATGGCTTTGCCGGGCAATCCTTCGCGCCGGGCCGCTTCTGCCAGATCGATGAAAATCGGCGTATACGCCGGATCGGCCGCCAGGGCTGCCTCGAATGCGTCCACTGCACGCTGTGTATCGCCGGCGGCAAGCGCGCCGCGGCCTTCGGCAACCAGCGCGGCGGCACGCGGATCGGCAACCAGCTGGGCACTCTGGCCGACGCTGGCGGTGACGGCAAACATGAGCGAGAGAGCGGCGGCTGCAGGAGCGAAACGCATAATTATGTCCTTGGCGCTGGATCGGCCGTTATGTGTGGCGGTTGCCATAGATCACAAGGTTATCACGCTGAAGTGAGCTGCGCGATGAAAAATCCGTCAGTGCCGTCATGCATCGGTGTGAGGCGCGTGCCCTTACCGCGAGGGCGGCCTGCGGGAAGATCGAGGGGGGCCGCGCTCCACCGGTCATTGGCGCGCAGGAATGCATCGATCTGGTCGGCACCTTCCTCGTCCAGCAGGGAACACGTCACATAGATCAATCTGCCGCCGGGGCGAACCAGCTGCGCAGCGATACCCAGCAGGCGTGCCTGCGATTCGAGCAGCTTTTCAAACCGCTGGTCGCCCAGGCGCCAACGCGCTTCGGGGTTTCGCCGCCAGGTTCCCGTGCCCGAACATGGCGCATCGACCAGCACAGCATCAGCCTTGCCGCGGTAATCCGCCAACCGTTCCAGTTCCCTGCCCGGATCAAGCAGGATCGGTTCGATTATGGCCGTGCCGGATCGCCGTGCGCGCGGCTCCAGTTTCGACAGCCGCCCGCGGTCGATATCCGCCGCAACCAGCCAGCCCTTATTCTCCATCGCCGCAGCCAGTCCGATGGTTTTGCCCCCGGCCCCCGCGCACAAATCGACGATTGCCTCACCCGGACGCGCGGCGACCGCACCGCATGCAAGCTGGCTGCCGCCGTCCTGCACTTCGATCTGCCCCTGTTTCCACGCGTCCCATTGTTCGACATTGGTGCCGGACGGGAAACGCAGGCCGTTGGGCGCTGCCAGATGCTCCCCGGCCTCGGGCAAATCGATCAGATGGCGCGCGGATTTCAAGGTGTTGACCCGAATATCGAGCGGTGCGCGCTCAAGCAAAGCGGCAGCTTCGTCGCCCGCGATATCCGACTTCGCCAGAGCCTGCTCGAGCCAATCGGGCGCGATACCGCCAACAGCTGCAATCTCGGCAGCCCCCACTGGTGCAGGGCCATGTCCGTCCCCGTCGAACAACGGCAGAATGGTATCGTCCAGTTCGGCAAGGCGAAGCATCGCAGCGCGGCCGGATTCGGGCACCGGACCACACGCACGGATCGCGGAATAAACCATCTCTCGCACCGCGCGGCGGTCTTTCGATCCGGCATAACGGCGCAGCTTGAAATAATCGGCAATCAGCCGGTCAGCCGGCGATCCACCGCTGCGCGCAGCAGCGATGATGGAATCCAGCAGCTCGATTGCCGCCTGAACGCGGGCAGATGGCCTCATCGCGTGGGGTAATTCGGGGCTTCGCGGGTGATCGCGACGTCATGCACATGGCTTTCGCTCAGACCCGAATTGGTGATCTGGACGAATTGCGCGCGCTTTTGCAGATCGGCAATCGTGGCAGAGCCGGTGTAACCCATCGCCGCCTTCACCCCGCCAACCAGCTGGTGGACGACATCCTTGGCGGTGCCCTTGAACGGTACCTGCCCTTCGATCCCTTCGGGCACCAGTTTCATCTGGTCCGACACGTCCTGCTGGAAATAGCGGTCGGCGCTGCCGCGCGCCATCGCGCCGACGCTGCCCATACCGCGGTAGCTTTTGTAGCGGCGCCCCTGGTACAGGAATGTCTCGCCCGGCGCTTCTTCGGTGCCCGCCAGCATCGACCCGATCATGATCGTGCTGGCCCCCGCAGCCAGCGCTTTGGCGGCATCACCCGATGTCCGCAGCCCGCCATCGGCGATAATCGGGATGCCCGATTTGGCGGCTTCTTCGGCGCTTTCCATAATCGCGGTCAGCTGCGGGACGCCCACACCCGCAACAATCCGCGTAGTGCAGATCGATCCGGGACCGATCCCGACTTTCACCCCGTCTGCACCGGCATCGATCAAAGACCGGGTTGCTTCGGCAGTGGCGACGTTACCGGCGATGATCTGGACGTTGCCCGCCAGTTTCTTGGCCCGTTCCACCGCGCGCGCGACTTCCTTGTTGTGACCATGAGCCGTGTCGATAATAATGACATCGCATTCGGCATCGATCAGCGCCTCGGTGCGGGCAAAGCCCTTGTCCCCCACCGTGGTCGCCGCCGCGACGCGCAGCCGGCCCGTGCCATCCTTCGTCGCGTGAGGGTAATTGACCGCTTTTTCGATGTCCTTGACCGTGATCAGTCCGACGCAGCGGTACTGGTCATCCACAACCAGCAGTTTTTCGATCCGGTGACGGTGCAGCTCGCGGCGCGCTTCTTCCTGACTGACACCAAGGCCGACAGTGACAATATCGTCGCTGGTCATCAGTTCGCTGACCATTTGCGCAGGATTTTCCGCGAAGCGCACGTCGCGGTTTGTGACGATCCCGACCAGCTTGCCGCTTTTAGGCTCGACCACGGGGATGCCGCTGATCTTGTTCCTGGTCATTAACGCTATGGCTTCGCCCAGCGTGGCGTCCGGCGCGATGGTAATCGGATTGACGACCATCCCGCTTTCGAACCGCTTCACCATGCGAACCGCAGCGGCCTGCTCGTCAATTTCCAGATTGCGGTGGAGGACACCGATCCCGCCCAGCTGGGCCATCAAAATGGCCATGTCGCTTTCGGTGACTGTATCCATTGCCGCCGACAGCACAGGAATGTTCAGATTGATATCACGCGTCAGCTTGGTCTGGGTGTTCGCCATGCTTGGCAGAATGTCGCTCTCGGCGGGGCGCAGCAGCACGTCGTCGAAGGTCAGACCGATTGGGATTTGCATGACTGCCACTTTCGCATTCGTCGATTGATTCGTGGCGGACCATGTAAACGCGGTGTGTGACAGATAATAGAGGGTGTGGACGCTTTATTCCGCGGTCCACCCGCCATCGATGCTGTGATTGGAGCCGGTTATGTTACCGGCTTCCTCGCGGCAGAGGAACAGCGCAAAAGCGGCAACCTCGTGCGGCTGGACGAACCGCTTGGTCGGTTGTTTGGCCAAAAGAACATCGTTGATAACTTGTTCGCGGGTCAGCCCGCGCGCCTTCATCGTATCGGGGATCTGGTTTTCGATCAGCGTGGTCCAGACATATCCCGGGCTGATGCAATTGGCTGTAACGCCCGTTTGCGCCAATTCCAGCGCCACAGTTTTCGTAAACCCGACCAGCCCGTGTTTGGTGGCGTTATAGGCACTTTTGAACGGCGATGCGGTCAGCGAATGTGCGCTGGCGGTGTTGATCAACCTGCCCCATCCGGTTTTTTTCATATGCGGCACTGCATGGCGGGTGGTGTGAAACGGCGCTGTCAGGTTGAGCGCGATCACCTGATCCCATTTTTCGGGCGGAAAATCTTCAACCGGCGCGACGTGCTGCATTCCGGCATTGTTGATCAGAATATCCACCGGCCCGGCTTGCGCCATCATATCCGCAATGGCGGCGGCATCGGTGAGATCGGCGGCAAAATGCCGGGCTGATAGTTCGCTGCACAGCGCGGCGATTTCACCGGCGTCGCCAAATCCGTTCAAAGCGACTTCTGCACCCTCGGCAAACAGCGCGCGCGCCATGGCCAGTCCGATACCCGATGTTGACCCGGTGATGAGTGCCCGCTTGCCCTTGAGGAACATTTGCAATCTCCTGCGAATTAGTTAGCTGTAACAACAACAAACGGCTTTTGCCGTAACACCGGCCGCTGTCCAGTAGTCACAGTCTGCGCCGAAAGGGAGGAATTCTATGCGTCTCAACCCATTCAACACCAGTAATATCCGTGTGCGGCAGGGCGGAGGCGGTGGTTTCCCCGGTGGCGGCGGTGGTAAACTGGGTTGCGGAAGTATCGTAATCGCGATTCTGGCCGCGCTGATATTCGGGGTTGATCCGGCGCAAATGCTCGGCACCATCGAACAAAGCCAGCAGCAAAGCGGCGGGCCCGTCGCCGGCTCGCAAAGCGAAACCGACATCTGTACGCAGAATGCCTACGCTGCCGAGGGTTGTGCAGCTCTGGATTCGCTCAACACCACCTGGGCACCGCTTTTCCAGCAAGCCGGCATAACATTCCGGGATCCGCTGTTGACCTATTACACAGGCGGCACGAACTCCGGCTGCGGAAGCGCGCAAAGCGCAATGGGCCCGTTTTATTGCCCCGGTGATGAGGGTATCTACATCGACACCGCCTTCTTCCAGCAAATGGAACAGCAGATGGGTGCCGGTGGTGATTTCGCGCGCGTCTATGTGATGGCGCACGAATATGGCCACCATATCCAGAAGCTGACCGGTGTCGCGGGCCAGATCCGCAGCGCGCAGCAGCAAAATCCGCGTGCGGCCAACCAGTTGCAGGTCCGCATGGAATTGCAGGCTGACTGCTATGCCGGCGTGTGGGCAGGCCTGAACCGCAACCTGATCGAGCGCGGCGACATCGAGGAAGGCATGCGCGCCGCCAATGCCATCGGTGATGACACGCTGACGGGTGGCCGCGCCAATCCCGAAAGTTTCACGCATGGCAGCAGCGCGCAGCGGATGCAGGCATTGCGCGACGGTATCCAGGCAGCCGATGATACGGTTTGCGACCGTTACGTGCAGATGCGCTGAACCGGATGGCGGCCCTGTCCTGCCGGACGGGCCGCCCCATCGGTGAACGCGGGTTATACGGCTTCGGCGTAGCCTTCGGGTGACTGGCCTATATCAGACCAGTCGATCCGGCGCGTGGCGTACATGACCGCGGCAAGCGCAGCGAACAAAAGCAGCGAACCGATCATCAGCGACCACGCTTCCAGGCTCAGCAGAACGTAAAGCAGCGCATAAAGCCCCGCAAGCATCCCGCCGATGACTCTCGCCCTCAGCCAACTGCCCAGCACTGCCGCGCTGTAAGCGGTCAGCAGGCCGATGATCGCCGCACTTGCGACAAGATAGGCGAGCGCAAAACCGATAACCTCGGCAAATGCGAGCAACATGACGAAAAACAGCACCAGCCCGGTACCCGTCAGCAGATATTCTGCCGCTGCCACACGCGCGCCTGCGACGATATCGAACATCAGATAGGTCAGAAAGGTAAAGCCGATGAACAGGAAGCCGTATTTCACCGACCGGTCTATGCGGCTGTAAAGATCAACCGGATCGGTCAATCCGACAGAGGCAACCATGCTGATACCGGGACGCGCGGCGCCCTCTATCATGGCTTCTTCGACCATCACATCGCTGCCCGAGAACATGGGCGGTCCCGGGTCATGCGTCATGACCAGTGCTTGCCCCAGCGCCAAATTGGAAATGTCATAGCTTGCTTCGAACCCGCTATCGCTGATGGCCGGATCAGGCGGCAGGAAGCTGCCGCCGAAATTCGGGTGCGCCCAGGGTGATGCAATATCGATTTTGGTTTGCCCGCCGCGCGGAACCAGCCCGAGCGAGCGGCTGCCTTGCAGATCATAACTCCAGACAATATCCAGCGCGCGTTCGCCGTCCCAATCAAGCTGTCCGAAGAATCCCGAACCATTGCTGGCGGCAACACCCTTGCCCGGTAGCAGTGCCATTTTACTGCCTCCACTCGTCACATTGGCGGCGCTTTGCAAACCGCGCGGATCGGATATGCCGAACCGCAGTTCAGCCTCATCCAGAATCAGTTGATCGCGCTGCACCCCGAACTGTTCGAAATCTTCAGGCAAGACAAAGTTTGCGCGGCCGGACAGATCGGCTGTGTAGATCACCGTCTCGTAAATCGATTTCTTTTTGGTGTCGGGTTCCAGCTCCGCGCGCATTGTCTGGCTGGCTGGCGACAGAAACAATTCGCTGCGGACCGTTGCCGTCCGCGTGACCGACTTGCCATCGACGATGCTTATCTGTTCGTTCTGTTCGCGGTACGGGATGGCTATGACGGGGCCGGACACTGTCTGCGGCCCGCCCCAGCCCGCCACGATGGCGCTTTGTGCGATGCGCGACTGGGCCTCGCGGTCGCTGACCAGACCGTACACCACCAGCAAGGGGACGCTGAGCGCCGCCGCAATCAGAATGGCAAAAACCAGCTTTATCCCCGGAGTGCGTTGGTGCATCGGATTCCCTCATCTGAAGAGATGAACCGTGCAATACTAGCGACGAATGAATAGCGGGTGAACCCGTGTCCCGCCCCAAAATGTAGCGGCAAAAGGAGAGGGGGGCAAAGGGAGAGGGGCAAAAAAGAGAGGGGCAAAAAGAGAGGGGCAGACGCCCCTCCCATGGTCAGTCACCGGAATATACCGGCTTGTTGCCGTCAGTCTTCTTTGGACATTTTGGCAATCTCGCGGTCAAGTTCGGCAACGATCTGATCGCGCGTTTCCTTGTCCAATTTCGTATCTTTCGCGAGCGAGTTTCGTGCTGCGCGCAGCCCGGTCAGTGCTTGCGGGCCGACTTCGGTGCTGCAGACCACCGTGACCTTTTCTCCGTCGTGCGATGTGTGGGCGGTGCTGCCGCTGTTCGTGCAGTTTTTCCTGACAGTCGTGATTGCACCATCGGCGCGGTTCAATTTGACTACTGCCAGCTTGCGGTGGATTTCGGCTTTGGCCCGCGCGCCATCGGCCTTTTCCATGGACTTGCGCACGTGCCCCATCGCTTCGCGCGCATCCTCCATGGACTCGCGCACATCCGCCATGACTTCTTCCATGTCCTCATCGCTCAGCCGTTCGCCACCGCGAATAACATAGGCTTTGCGAATTTTGCGGACTTCCCCGGTTTCGCCACCGTCCTCGCCGACATCCTCATCTTCAATCACCCATGTCCTGCCCGGACCCGCATCGTCCGTACCGGGTTCGATCTCGATTTCCGCCTCGACCTGCGGCCCGTCCTGCAAAGCAGACACGGGTGGCGCGGGCGGCGCA
Organism: Altererythrobacter aquiaggeris; assembly: GCF_037154015.1. Classification (NCBI taxonomy): domain Bacteria; kingdom Pseudomonadati; phylum Pseudomonadota; class Alphaproteobacteria; order Sphingomonadales; family Erythrobacteraceae; genus Aestuarierythrobacter; species Aestuarierythrobacter aquiaggeris. Next base: position 1,215,998 of record NZ_JBANRL010000001.1, on the reverse strand, counting down.
TCCGGCCGGGCCGGAGCGGCGATCGGAGCGGCGATCGTTGCGGCCGGAGCGGCGATGGTTGCGGGCGCTTCGGCGTAACTGACCGAGGCTGTCAGCGGCAGTGCCAGCGCAGCGGAGCCCATCAACAGACGGCTGGCGATACGGCGGCGGCGAGACAAGTTATTCATGTTCAAGCTCCTTAGACGGTGGATGATCGATTTTTCGCCAAGCACGGGACAGGCCATCGGCGCTGCCAGTGCAAGATGGTGGCCAGCGGCAAAACTGGCGATTACCTGCCCGTAACGGGCGCGTTCTTCTGCAGAGCGTCCGGCCATCACGCGGGCATCGCAGGCAGCCTCCTGATCGCGGCGCATCGCGCGCCATCCCAGCCATGCAAGCGGGTTGAACCAATGCAGCGCCAGCACCAGTTGGGCCAGGAAATTTGCCAGAATATCGCCGCCGCGGTGATGCGCCACTTCGTGTGCCAGCGCCAGATCACGCGCTTTACGATCGCGCAGATGCATGAATTCGGGCGGTAGTGCGATAATGCGGTCGAACAACCCGAATGCAACAGGCGCAGCCACCTTCGGTGTTTCGACCAATCGAATATCGCCTGTTTCGCCCACCGGAATTGCATCATGGAGCAGTTCGCCGCGCATTTTCCGGTACTGGACGATGCGCCAGGCAAGAAATGCACAAGCCGCCGCCAACCAGACAGACAGGATTGTGCCCGTCCAATCAAAAGGGATTGCTTGGGGAATGGCGGCGGCGTGGTCAGCATAGGGGGCCATGTTGCCGGCCACATAGGGGGCCATGTTGCCGGCCACACTGCCGGCCACATTGCCTGAGTGACTCGCGGATATGGAGCTAACGGTGACGGATGCAGCTTCGCTTGCCGGTGCCATCGCAGCGGGCAAGGTGATCGGCGGCAGGATCAGCCGCAGAAACGGCAGTGCCCAAAGGGCATAGGCCGCGCTGGCCCCGAACAGGTGTGAAACGGGTCTGCGAACAAGCAGGACAAAGGCAATGATAATGCCCGTCCACAGCGCAGTATCAAGCAGCCACTGGCTCAGCCCGGCGCTCACTTCCTGAGCTCCTTGAGCAGGCTTTCGATTTCGCTGAGATCGGCTTCGGTCAGTGCTTCCTGTTCAACCAGATGTGCAAACAAAGGCGCGGCGCGGCCACCAAACAGCCGGTCAACCAGACGGCGCGATTCGCCGCCGATATAATCCGTCCGCCGAAGCACCGGACTATATAAAAACCGCCTTCCTTCAGGCTTGGTCGTGATGGCTTGTTTGGTCACCAGACGCGACAGCAATGTTTTCACCGTGGCGAGCGACCAGCTGCGATCGGTGCAGACATCAGCGCAAACTTCAGCCGCGGTCAGCGGGCTGCGTTTCCACAGCGTTTCCATCACCGCATATTCGGCTTCGCTTATTCGCTCCGCCTTCGCAGCCCCATTCGCACTATCGGGCATTGTCGCCTCCCGCCAAGTATACCAGCCTTGTGATTACATCTGTAAGCGTACGATTACAGTTGTAAACCTGAAGCCCGGATGAATGAAAACTGCACACTGGAAAGCCTCGCGAAATTGGCGCAAGAATACGGCATGATAGGATATTTGCTCGCCGTAATGGCCCTCGCCCTGAGCCCCGCCGCGCACGCGCAAGCGGCCGCAGAACCTGTCGCTGCCGAACCGGGCACTGTTCTGGTGGTGCTCGAAACCGAATTTGGTGACATCGCCGTTTCGCTTGAAACTGAGCGCGCGCCGATAAGCGCCGCAAACTTCCTGCGCTATGTCGATGAGGGCAGGTTTGACGGCACCGTGTTCTACCGCGCGATGCAGCTCGATTGGGGTGATCAGCCAAACGGGCTGGTGCAGGCGGGCACGCAATATGATCCCGAGCGCACCCTGCCCCCGATTGCGCATGAGCGAACCACCGACACGGGCGTGCTCCATCTGCGCGGCGCCTTGTCCATGGCGCGCAACGATCCGGGCACGGCAACGGGTGATTTTTCGGTCATGTTGCAGGATGCGCCGGGAATGGACGCTAATCCCGAGGACTCCGATCCCAACTGGCAAGAAGGCTACGCCGCGTTCGGCTATGTCATTGATGGTATGGATATAATCGAAGCCATCCACGCCGCCCCGACCGATCCCGAAAAAGGCGAAGGCTGGTTGAAAGGCCAGATGCTGGGCGATCCGGTGGTTATCTTGAAAGCACGGCGGGTTTTGGACGAGAATTAGCATGTCCGCTTATGGGGTGGAAAGCTGCCACATAGTAGGCCGCCAAACTCCGCTTACCATACGTCAAAAGATTGGTGTGGTGACCGTTCTCACGATTTCTATCCCACATCGACTGTTCCTATTGCTTCTCTGGAACACGATTTGACGGTGCGAGGCAACTTGAACGGTCTGAATTTTCACGTCATGGTCAAAAACGATCGCAGCTGCAAAGTTTAGAATGCGAAGCGCCTCGGGAGGCGCTCCCGATATTCGCACAATGACCCGCAATGCCTGTTCTCTGTCTTCTTGCCAGCAACCAAGGTCGCTGAGAACAATTCGGTTCAGGTCCCCGTGCTCGTTCTTGTGCAAGAAAACGGCCCGCGCTTCGTCGTACCTGTATGGCATGAAGGTCGGGAGCTGTGGTTGAGGCCTGTCAAGGAGAGTAGGGCTCAAGCGCCACGCACCCCCCAATTCAGCTATTGCAGTGAAAGCACTTGCATCAGTCTCGAAAAGTGCGTCCGAGCTGCCATCCGCACTTACGCTAGCTTGCCCTTTCGTCGCGCAGGCTGAAAGCAAACCGAGCGAAAGAAGCAGTGTCAGGATGCGAGGCATAGAACTATATCGACTTTTCCCTGTCAGTCCGCAATGGGGTCGTCAGCAGACATACGGAGGGCCGGCGCAATCCGCCCCGGCCCATTTAATCAATCGTCAAACTGTCAGGTTAATAAGTCCGTTTTTTCGGTTCGATATATTCGATGTCGTCGGTCAGCGTATATTCGTGGACCGGGCGGTAATCGATTTTCATCTCGCCGCCCTTGCCGCCCCAGCCGTCAAACCAGGCGACGGTGTGCTTCATCCATTCGTCATCGTTGCGGCCGTTGGTCTTGTCGTCCAGATAATCCTCGTTCACGTGCGCGCCGCGGCATTCCTTGCGGTTGGCAGCCGATGCCATCGTGACGCTCGCCTGCGACATCAGATTGTCGAGCTCCAGCGTTTCGATCAGGTCGGAATTCCAGATCAGCGAACGGTCGGAAACATGGACATCTTCAAGCTGCTTGTTGACCGCGGCCATCTTTTCCAGACCTTCGGCCAGCAAAGCATCATTGCGGAAAACGGCAGCGTGTTTCTGCATCGTCTTTTGCATATCATTGCGAATGCGTGCCGTCGGGGAACCGCCATCGGCGTGACGGAAGCGGTCGAGACGGCCCAGCGCGAGATCGCTGCTGTCAGCGGGCAATTCTTCCTTGGCAGTGCCCGGCTTGATCAATTCGGCCAGACGGTGGCCGGTCGCGCGGCCAAACACCACCAGATCGATCAGCGAGTTGGAGCCAAGACGGTTTGCGCCGTGGACCGAAACGCAGGCCGCTTCGCCTACAGCGAACAGACCCGGCACAACCGTATCGGGATCGCCATCTTTGCCGATGGTCACCACTTCGCCGTGGTAGTTACACGGAATACCGCCCATATTGTAATGGACCGTCGGGGTCACAGGCAGCGGCTGGCGCGTCAGATCGACGCCCGCAAATATCTTGCCGCTTTCGGTAATGCCGGGCAGCCGGTCGGCCAGAACTTCTGGCGCAATATGGTCGAGATGAAGGTAAAGATGATCACCTTCCGGCCCGACACCGCGGCCTTCGCGCATTTCAGTCGCCATCGATTGCGACACCACATCGCGCGATGCCAGATCCTTGGCCGAAGGGGCATAGCGTTCCATGAAACGTTCGCCTTCGGAGTTGGTCAGATAACCGCCTTCGCCGCGCGCACCCTCGGTGATCAGCACACCCGCGCCGTAGATGCCGGTCGGGTGGAACTGGACGAATTCCATATCCTGCAACGGCAATCCGGCGCGCAGCACCATTCCCCCGCCGTCACCCGTGCACGTATGCGCGGATGTCGCGGTAAAATAGCAGCGGCCATAACCGCCGGTTGCCAGCACGACCGAATGCGAACGGAAACGGTGGATCGATCCGTCATCCATGCACAGCGCGATCACGCCAATGCATTTCCCGTCTTTCATGATCAGGTCGAGCGCGAAATACTCGATGAAGAAATCCGCATCGTATTTCAGGCTCTGCTGATACAGCGCGTGCAGCATGGCGTGGCCGGTACGGTCGGCAGCGGCACAGGTGCGCTGGACGGGAGGTCCCTTGCCCAAATTCTGCATATGGCCGCCAAACGGCCGCTGGTAAATCGTGCCGTCATCATTCCGGCTGAAGGGAACACCCGCGTGTTCCAGCTCGTACACCGCTTGCGGCGCCTCGCGCACAAGATATTCGATCGCGTCCTGATCGCCCAGCCAGTCAGAACCCTTGACCGTGTCATACATATGCCAGGACCAGTGATCGGGCGTGTTGTTACCCAGCGAGGCAGCGATGCCGCCCTGCGCTGCAACCGTATGGCTGCGGGTCGGGAATACTTTGGAAATACAGGCCGTGCGCAGGCCGCTTTCGGCAGCGCCCATTGTGGCGCGCAGGCCGGAACCGCCCGCACCCACGACAACCACATCGTAAACATGGTCGATAATCTTGTAAGCAGGTGCGGCAGTAGAACCGGAAGTGTTAGCGGCAGTAGCCATTTCAGGCGCCTCCAAGCGCAAGACGGAAAATGCAGAACAGGCCGAACGCCGCGCCGCCAAGCGCGGCAAAGTTCAGCAAGGTGAGTAGCGCGAATTTGTTGGCCGAAGCCTTGATGTAATCTTCCATCAGAACCTGCACCCCCAGCCGCGCATGCCAGAATGTCGAGATCACCAGCAGCGCCATGGCCGTGGCCGTAACGGGCGAGGCGAACCATTTGGTGACCGAGGCGTATGACAGGTCGGACATCAGCAGCAGCGATGCGACAAACCAGATCGCCAGCACCAGATTGCCGATGGCGGTAAACCGCTGGATCAACCAGTGGTGCGCGCCTTCGTTAGCCGAACCAAGACCGCGTACCCGGCCGATCGATGTTCCGTTTCCCATGTCTAAATCCTAAGCCAGCAGCGCCAGCGCCCAGAAACCGGCGGTGAGCAAAATGCCCAGAACCGGCGAGGCGATGGACCACATCTTGTTTGTGTCGAGTTCATATCCCGCGCCGATATCCATAACGAAATGGCGCAGCCCCGATACCAGGTGGTTGAAGAACGACCAGCTGATACCGGCCAGAACGAAATACCCGAAGGGAGAAGTCGCCAGTTCGATAAAGTCATTATACGCCCCCTCGCCCGACGCCATCGACCCTAGCCACCACAGCAGCAGCGGCAGCGCGGCAAACGCCAACGCATTCCCCGTCACGCGGTGCAGGATCGAGGTCAGCATATGCGGGCCCCATTTCCAGATTTGCAAATGGGGTGAAAGTGGACGGTCGGCCATCGGTGCTCCAAAATAGAAACGCAGGTTTGGCAGCGTCCTTAACGAAAGTGTTGTGCGGGGCAAGAGCGCGCAAGAGACGAATTTGGTGTTGCTGCGGCTTGGCCTGCGATATTTGAACGCCTATCGCCGGTTTATGATCCAGAAAACTATCCTTGTTACCGGCAGCAGCAGAGGCATCGGCGCTGCCATCCGCAGCCAGTTGGAGGCACGCGGCATCAAGGTGATCGGCCACGGCAGCAAAGCGCATGATGCAGCGACCATCGGCGCGGATCTGTCCGATCCGTTGGCCCCCGCCATGCTATGGGACGAAGCACTTGATCGCGCTTCCGGCCGGATCGATGCGGTCATCAACAATGCCGGATTGTTTGCCGAAACAGCATTGGATGTTTCGGATATTGCCTGGCTGGACGGATGGGAGGAAACCCTGCGGGTCAATCTGACCGCAGCCGCGCAGCTTTCGCGGTTGGCGATCAATCACTGGCTGGACGGGTCCCATGCCGGGCGACTGGTGCATATTGCCAGCCGCGCCGGCCACCGCGGCGATTCGCCCGGCCATTGGCATTATGCTGCCGCGAAAGGCGGGATGCTGGCAATGCACAAGACAATCGCGCGTGCCTATGCTTCGCGCGGCGTGCTGAGCTATGCCATCGCCCCGGGTTTCGTCGATACTGCCATGGCGGGCGATTATCTGGCAACGCGCGGCGGCGACGGGTTGCTTGCCGACATTCCGCTTGGCCGCGTTGCCACGCCTGACGAAATTGCCACGATGGCCGTATTCTGCGCGCTCGATGCACCTGGCAGCATGACCGGCGCGGTTCTCGACGCCAATGGAGCCAGCTATGTCCGATAGCTGGAAGATAACCGCTTACGCCAGAAAACCGGTTATTCAGGACGCTCTGATTATGCATGAACTGGATGAGGACTTCGATCCCGAAGTTGTCATCACAGGGTTTGAAGTCGAACCCAACCAGCCCGATAACTGGGTGTTTGAAGCGTATTATTCGCATAAGCCCGGGGCCGCCGACCAAAACGCGTTGATCAGGCTGTTCGGCGGCGTCGCGCCCAAACTTACCGTTCAGAAACTGGCGCAGGCCGATTGGGTGACCGCCAGCCAGCAGGGTGTCGATCCAATCAGGGCCGGACGGTTTTATGTTCGCACCCCCGATCACAAGTGTCATGCGGACCGGACACTAGCCGACTTCGTAATACCTGCCAGTCAGGCATTCGGGACCGGCCAGCACGAAACAACCGCCGGTTGTCTCGCGATGCTCGATTTGATGAAACGGCAAGGCGCCGTAATCCGCAATCATGTCGATATCGGCACCGGGACAGGTTTGCTGTCCTTTGCCGCGATGCACTTGTGGCCCTGCGCAGTCGCCACCGCGAGCGATATCGATCCGGTGTGCGAGGATGTGGTCGCCGTGAATGCCAAAACCAACCATGTGCCCATCGGCACGGGCAATGGCGCTTTGCTGATGGTAACTGCCGACGGCATGGTCGATCCGGTGCTGGAAGTGCGCGGTCCCTATGATTTGCTGATCGCGAACATACTGGCAGGGCCGCTGGTCGAAATGGCCCCCGAATTCGGCAAGGCCGTTATTGCCGGCGGCCATATCCTGCTTGCCGGTTTGCTGACCGAGCAGGAACCGGCGGTGCGCCGCGCGTATCGCCGTGCCGGGTTCCGCCTTGCCGCGCGGCTTGTAAATGGCGACTGGTCGATATTGTGGCTGCGCAAGCGCTTCAAGGTCTAATCCGCGCCTTAAAATGGGTCGCCGCTGCCTTCGCGGCGGCCGCTGCGCTATTTCTGCTGTCTGCCTGGATCGGTTCATCGGTTCCGCGCAATGCCGGTTGGGAGGAAGCCGGGAATGGCATCGAGATCATGGTCGAAAGCAACGGCGTTCACACCGCATTGATCCTGCCGCTGGTGAATGGCATCAAGGACTGGCGAGGCGACTTTCCGGCAGAGGATATCGCAGCACCCTCGGGCGCATACACCCACGTGTCGATCAGTTGGGGCGAAAAGGAAGTGTTCCTCAATACCCCGACATGGAGCGATCTTTCGCCTGTCACCGCCGCGCGCATTGTCGGCATCGGCGGCGAGGGTTTGCTGCATGTCGCGCATTACATCCGCCCCGCCCCGGCGAGCGATCTGCGCCCGCTTACCATCACACCCGATGAATACCGCAAACTGGTGGCGCAAATCGGGCAAGCCGTCGTCGCACCGGCGGCGCGGCAGAAATATCCCGGCTATTACGCGCAGGATGTGTTCTACGATGCACCGGGCCACTACACCGCCACCAACACCTGTAATCAATGGACCAGCGACACGCTCGCCGCCGCAGGGATCAAAACCGGCTGGTGGACCCCGCTGGCGGGCGGCGTGATGAAATGGGTGCCAAAAGCCGTGCAAACGACTGCAACGCTCGACAAGGCTGCCAGTTAGGCCCACGGGGTCCGCTATGCGTGATGCCCCTGAAAAGCCGATATTCGGCCCCGAAGACCCCAAACTCGATCCCGTAAACCCGCCTCGCATCAAGGCTTCCCGCTCGGTAGCGAAGGCAGTGTCATGGCGCGTCGTCGGGACGATCGACACGTTAATCCTGTCCTACCTCCTGATTACCTATCTCGGCCCGCTGCTCGGGATGCAAAATTCCGAGGGTGAGGCTCTCCAAGCCGCAAGCTACATCGCGATCACCGAGGTCGCGACGAAGATGGTGTTTTATTTCCTGCACGAACGCTTTTGGGTGTGGCTTTCATGGGGAACTTCGGTTGTCGGAGGAAAGCGCAAGGAAACCGTAGCGCGCTCGTCCACAAAGACCGCAACCTGGCGCACGATTGCATCGCTCGATACGATGTTTCTGGCGTGGTTTTTTACCGGCAACATCGCCACCGCAATCTCTATCGGCGGGCTTGAAGTGTTTACAAAACTGATTCTGTACTTTTTCCACGAACGCGCTTGGGCAAAACTGCCGTTCGGGATTGTCCATCAATCTGCCGCGGAACCCAAGCAGCAACCCGAACCAAAGGATTAGGCGGTAACGGGAACCTTGCGGCACATAAAAATCGAGCTGCCGTCGGCAAGCCGGGCCTTGCCAGCAAATGCCGCGTCGGCAAGATCGCTGGGCCGCGTTTCAGTGACGGTGAATCCGGCTTCACGCAGGCGGTCGATATAATCCGGTCCATACCGGCGGACGTGATCTATTTGTCCGAAATGCTTCAGGCGTTCTTCCGGACTGGTGATCGATTTATCTTCATAAGTAGACTGCGCGGTAATCGGCACGAGCAATATCGCCCAACCATCCGCCTTAAGCACCCGGCAGAATTCGCGCATGGCTTTGCGATCATCGTCGACATGTTCAAGAACATGGCTGCAATAAATGATATCAAAGCTCTCGTCGGGAAAATCGATATTTTGAATATCCATTTTTACATCGACATCGGGCGCCATGAAATCGGCCGTTATATAATTGCCATCAAATTGGTTGGTGAAGTGTTCGCGCAAGCACTGTTCTGGTGCGATATGCAGCATGTTGCCGCCGCAGCGCGTAAATATGTCCGTCCTCTGCTCGAGGAATAGCCACAACAGACGGTGCCGTTCGAGCGAGCCGCAATGTGGGCATTGGACCTCGCGTCGGGGCGGTATACCGAAGTCGAGAAACCGGGATGAATGTTTGTTGCAAATCGGGCAATAGTAGTTTTCGCCGCGAAGTGTGGAACCCGCAGCCAAGCGCCTGGCCCGGTCGCCCAATTGCTCCAGCTTCGTCAATATCCCCATGAAAAGCATTCCTCGTTCGCCATCCTGTCCGGCATTAGGACAACATGGTTACTTAGGTGTAAAGCACGCAGCCACGATTGCGGCCCAGGCGGCTTCGTCCATGACTTCGATGCCCAGTTCGGCGGCCTTTTTCAGTTTCGATCCCGCGCCCGGCCCTGCGACCAGCAGATCGGTCTTGGCGCTCACGCTGCCTGCTGCCTTGGCGCCCAGCCTTTCTGCCTGCGCCTTGGCCTCGTCGCGGCTCATGGTTTCCAGCTTGCCGGTGAACACCACCGTTTTACCGGTGACCGGACTTTGCCGCGTTTCGATTATGTAGGCAGGCGGTTCGACGCGGTTCAGCAAATCGTCCCACACGGCGCGGTTGTGCGGTTCGTGAAAGAAATCACCAAGCGCCTCGACCACGGCAGGGCCGACACCGTCGATATCGCTGATCTCGGTCAAGGCTTCCGCGTCGCCGGTATGCGCCTTTTCCGCCAACTCGCGCATTCGCGGCAAGGTTTCGAAACGCTTGAGCAAATCGCGCGCAGTCACCGCCCCCACGTGCCTGATGCCAAGTCCGAACAGCAAACGCGCCGCATCGGGCTGCCGCTTGGCCTCGATTGCCGCAAGCAAATTATCGACCGATTTTTCCTTCCAGCCTTCCAGCGCCAGAATGTCGTCGCGGCGATCTTTCAAACGGAAGATATCGGCAGGACTTTCAAGCCAGCCCAGTCCGAAAAACTGGTCGATGGTTTTCTCGCCCAGCCCCTCGATATCCAGCGCGCCGCGACTGACAAAATGCTTGAGGCGTTCGGTCCGCTGCGCGGGACAGATCAACCCGCCCGTGCAGCGCACATCGACTTCGCCTTCTTCCGCAACAGCCTCGCTGTCGCACTGGGGGCAGCGGTCCGGGAAGGCAAACGGCGGGCGCTTGTCTTCACGGCTCAAATTCTCGACAACTTGCGGAATAACATCGCCCGCCCGCTGCACCACAATCCGGTCGCCCGGACGCACGCCAAGCCGTTCGATCTCGTCGCGGTTATGCAAGGTCACATTGGTCACGGTGACCCCGCCAACCAGCACCGGAGCAAGCCTGCCGACCGGAGTCAGTTTGCCAGTGCGGCCAACCTGAATGTCGATATTTTCAAGCGTAGTCTCGGCGCGTTCTGCGGGAAATTTATGCGCCATCGCCCAGCGCGGCGCCTTGGCCACAAAGCCAAGCCGCTGCTGCCAATCGAGCCGGTCAACCTTGTAAACAACGCCGTCGATTTCGTAATCCAGTGCATCACGGCCAGACGCAATGCTGCGGTAATGCTGCAGCAATTCTTCGGTCGTTTCACACAGCTCGAGCGCGGGCGAGACGGGCAATCCCCATGCTTTCAATTGCCGGATTACCTCCATCTGCGTGGCACCGGGAATGTCCGAAGCTGCGCCCCAGCCATGCGCCCAGAACCGCAGCGGCCGTTTTGCCGTCACGCTGGCATCCTTTTGCCGCAGCGATCCTGCTGCAGCATTCCGGGGGTTGGCAAACAGTTTTCCGCCAGCCTTTTGCTGCGCAGCATTAAGCGCGGTAAACGCCTGTTTTTCCATATAGACCTCGCCGCGGACCTCGAACACGGCGGGCGCATTGCCGCGCAGCATTTGCGGGATGTCCGCGATATGCGCCACATTGGGCGTAACGTCTTCGCCCACCTGCCCGTCCCCGCGTGTGGCCGCGCGAACCAGCCTGCCGTTCTCGTAACGCAGCGAACAGGACAGACCGTCGATCTTGTCCTCTGCAGTCATCGCAACCGGCTCGTCATCGGGCAAGTTCAGGAAGCGGCGCACGCGGGTGACAAACTCGGCGACTTCTTCGTCAGAGAAAGCGTTGTCGAGGCTCATCATCCGTACTTCATGCTGCACTTTGGACAGCGGTGAAGCGGCGATCTGGTGCCCGACGACTGTGCTGGGGCTATCATCGCGGACCAGATGCGGAAACGCGTCTTCCAACTCGGTGTTACGGCGCACCAGCGCATCATATTCAGCGTCCGAAACTTCCGGCGAATCCTCTGCATGGTAGAGCCGATTATGCAGCGCAATCTGCCGCGCAAGCCGCATAAGCTCGTTGGCGGCTTCGGCTTCGGTGATTTCAGTCATTGGCTTGCGAATTCCACCGCACGGGCTGTGCCTTAAGCGAGATTTCAAGCGCTGATATCACGCCGTTCATATTCCGCATCACTTCCTCATTCGTAAAGCGAATAATGGCAAAGCTTGTCGCGATCGTAAAACTGCGATCTTTTGCGTTATCTGCAGCGCGGTCATGCGTGTTGCCGTCAACCTCTATACCCCGCCTTCGAGATGGACGGCAAAAGTCGATAATCCTGTATCCAGCGATGGATTGCCGGCGAAATGTGTATCCTGACAATCGGCTATTATGCAGCGCCATCCATAAGCGACGTTCCGGTTCGGCAGGATTGTTACGCATTGCTGCGGCGCGCGCGAGCATGGTCTTTCTTGACCCGCCACCACCCCCAACCCCCTCCTCTGAAGGGGATGGGGCTTTGCTGTTCTTCTCCCCCTCCTCTTTAAAGGAGGGGGTCGGGGGGTGGTGACTTACCTTCACACACCCTCCAGCAAACGATCCGCCTGCGCCCTGGCCTCGCTCGTAATCTCCGCGCCTGACAGCATCCGCGCAATCTCTTCCTGCCGTCCCGCTTCATCGAGCAACGCAACCGAGGTTTTCGTAACCGTCCCCTCGGACGATTTCGCAATCATGTAATGCACCTGTCCGCGTGCGGCGACCTGCGGGCTGTGCGTTACGGCAAGCAGCTGTCCGCCATTTGCCAGCCTTGCGAGGCGTTCGCCGATCGCGCTGGCAACCGCACCGCCTACCCCTCGGTCGATTTCGTCGAATATCACCGTGGCCGCCCCGCCTTGTTCGGCCAAGGCGACCTTCAGCGCGAGAATGAAGCGCGACAACTCGCCGCCGCTGGCAATCTTGCCCAGCGGTGCAAAGTCTGCACCGGGATTGGTGGAAATAAGATATTCGACGTTGTCCATCCCATGCGGGCCCCAGCGGTCTTCGGGCAGATCGGCCACGGCGGTTTTGAACCGCGCCGCATCCAGTTTCAGCGGGGCGAGTTCGGCGGCGACCGCCTCGTCCAGCCTCATCGCTGCCGCGATCCGATCGGCATGCAAAGCCTTAGCCTGCGCGCGGTAAATCTGATGCGTGGTCTCGGCGGTCTTTTCCAGTTTGCCGATATTGGCCTCGCCGCCCTCGATTGCGTCGAGGGCAGCGCGCATTTCGCGCATTCTGGCGGGCAGTTCGTCCGCTTCGCAGCGGTGTTTGCGGGCCAAGGCGCGCAATTCGAACAAGCGCGTTTCCATCCGGTCGAGTTCTTGCGGATGGTGCAGCATGGCTTCGCCCGCTGCGGCCAGCTTGTCTTCCGCCTCGCCCGCTTCGATCACCGCGCGGTCCAGCGCGTCGAGTGCTTCCTTGAGCAGCGGATGTTCGCCCGCGATCCGGTCAAGCCGGCGGGCCGCAGAACGCAGCTGCGCGGTAGCGGAATCGGACCCGTCCCAGAAATGGCGCAGTTCCTCCAGATCAGCTGACAGTTTCTCGCCCTTTTGCATTGCGGCGCGCGACAGGGCGAGCACCCCCTCCTCGCCCTGTTCGGGTGCGAGCGTGGTCAATTCGGCCAGATGCGCGATCAGCAAATCCTGATCATCTTTCGCTTGTGCTATATCTGCGCGTGCGGCCGCCAATGCATCCTGGGCCGAGCGCCAGGCGGTCCACGCGGTCTCGACCTTTTCCAGATCGGCACCGGCATAGCGATCGAGCAGCAAACGGTGACCCTTGGGGTTGACCAGCCCGCGATCATCGTGCTGGCCGTGCAATTCCACCAGAGCGGGAGCGAGCGAACGCAGCAACGCGGCGCTGACGGGCTGATCGTTGACGAACGCCTTTGATCCGCCATCCGCCTTGACGCGGCGGCGCAGGATCAGCGGTTCGCCCGATTCGACCTCGATATCGGCTTCATCCAGCGCCTGCCGGATAAGCCGCGGGATGGTGCCAAATTCAAATGTCGCGGTGACGCTGGCCTGATCGGCTTCCGCGCGAACCAGAGCTGTCTCTGCGCGGTTTCCCAGCACCAGGCCGAGTGCATCGAGCAGGATCGACTTGCCTGCTCCGGTCTCGCCGGTCAGCACGCCCAATCCGCCCGAAAAGTCGAGATCGAGCGCCTCGATCAGCACGATGTTGCGGATGGACAGCCGGGTCAGCATTGCACGCCCCGTCTAGCGCAGCGTCGCGCGCGCGTCACGTCCGGCGTTCTGGTTTTGGACAGGCGTGATCGAACGCGCCAGTCGCGGCGGATTAACCGCCGAGCTGGGATGGAGCCTTGTCACCAATCAGCTCGTAAGCCTTCTCGTACCACTCGCTGCCGGGATAGTTTGCCCCCAGAACCGCGGCATATTTCTTCGCTTCTGCCGGAATACCCAGCGCGAGGCTGGTTTCGGTGAGCCGGTAAAGCGCCTCGGGTGCGTGGCTGGTGGTATCATACAAACCGACGACATTCTGGAACCGGATCTGCGCGGCCACCCAATTGCCGCTGCGTTCGTAAAAGCGGCCGATCTGCATTTCCTTGCCCGCCAGGTGGTCGTTCACCAGATCGATCTTGAGCCGCGCATCGGCGGCATATTGCGTGGTGGGGTAACGGCGATTGATTTCGTTGAGCGCGGTCAGCGCCTGCTGGGTAATGCCCTGGTCACGTTCGACATCGCTGATCTGCTCGTAATAACTCAGCGCGATCAGATAATAGGCGTAAGGCGCATCCTTGTTACCCGGGTGGATCGACAGGAACCGCTGGGCCGACTGGATCGACTGGTTGTAATCACGCGCCACGTAATAGCTGAATGCGCTCATCAGCTGGGCGCGGCGGGCCCACGGCGAATAGGGGTGCTGGCGCTCCACCTCGTCGAACAGGCCGGCAGCGGTTTTCGTGTCGCCGCGGTCGAGCCGCGCCTTGGCCTCGCCATACAGCGTTTCCACATCCCGCGCGACATAGGCGGTGTCCTTCTTCGCGCCGCTGCCGGCACAGCCGGTGGTCAGCATCATGGCGCCGAGCGAAGCGGCAAGAAGGGCGAGTTTTGTGGAGCGGGCAGCGTTCATGCCCGCCGCTATAGCCAGCCCTCTGCTGAACGCCAAGTGAAGTTCATTTTCCTACACCAATAATTTTGTGCATGACGCGCTCCCCCTGCCACGGCCCCCCAGTCCGCCCAAGCCAGAGAGCCCCGCGCCATGTCCCTAGCCCCCGCCACCACCCTGCCCGCATTTACCCCCGTCCCGCGCAAGGTCGATCGCTCCAACGGCTGGAAGCCCGAGGTCCAGCGCGCCTTTATCGAGGCGCTGGCCGATACCGGAAGCGTGCAGGCCGCCTGCCGCCGCGTGGGCCGCGCCAATCACGGCGTGTATCTGCTGCGCCGCCATCCCGGGGCGGAGAGTTTCCGCAAGGCGTGGCAGGCCGCGCTCGATATCGGCATCCAGCGGATCGAGGATGTCGCGATGGACCGCGCGCTGAACGGGGTGGAGGTGCCGGTTTATGCTTACGGCAAGATCATCGGCACGCGGCGGGTGTATAATGACCGCCTGCTGATGTTCATGCTGAGAAACCGCGCGCCCAAACGCTTTGCCGCCGACGGGGCCAAGGCGCTTAATGCGGTCGATAAACAGATGCTCACCAGACTTAAAAAGGAATGGCGCGCCGAATGGCAGGCGGAGGAGTTCGGCAACGAGCAGGATGTGCTCGACAGTATCGATGATGTAATCGGCAAGATGAAGGAGGAATGGGAGGCACATCTGGACAATCTGAGCGCCCCCACCCGCGCCGCCTATGAGGAATATAAGCGGCTGGAGGCGCTGGATGAAGGCCGCGCGCCGGAACCTCTGGCTCTGGAAGCGCCGGATGGGAGGGAGGCGCCGGAAGAATGAAGGCGGCGTGGAATGGCTCGGTTTTTTTGTTGGGCCCCCTCAAGCGCCGCGCGGGTGTTGTTTGTTTGGCTCCTTCGGAGCGCCTCGGACGCCGGGCGCAGGCCATCCGGCCTGCTTGGCTTCGCCGCATAAGCGGCGGCCTGCGGTCGCAGGCTGACTTCCGTGACCAAAAACGGGAAAGAGATGGCTGGCTTGGAATGGCCCGGTCAGCGCCCGGCGGACCGCAAGGGCGACCGCCCGCCCGAGCTTATGCAAGGTAAGGCAAGGGATTCGGACGCATCCCGCCCGCCGCTTGAGGGGCCAAACAAAAACCTCAACACCCGCCTCACGTCACGCGCGCTCTCAATCACTAACCTGACAAACAGGACCCCGCCCATGAGCGTCACCATTCACAAAAACTTCCTGAAAGCGGGCGACCCAGCCCTCACCTACCCATACGGCAAGACCTACTCGCCGCTGCATCCCAAAGGCGTGCCACGCGGGCCGGAGTGCAGCGATACCCAATACGAGCGGGAGCGGATGGTGCGGGAGTGGGAATCACGTTTATCAGTGAAGCCTGCTAAAATACGGCAAGCATCAGGCGCAAACCGTTGGCCGCCAACGCAACCCATATTGCCGCTATCAGGCAAAACTCAATGCCATACTCCTTCATGATCTTTTGCCATGATCATTTACCTCAAAACTTCCTGACGTGTTCAGCTTTACATTAGCTGATCGGCCCAGCTGGCCCCTGCTGTCGAGCAGATAGTTGCGTATCGCCAAAATGCCTTTTGGTGAAAGATACAAAAATTGGACCCGTGCGTCTGTTTTCGAAGCCATCTTGGCAACTAAGCCTTGGTCAATCAGCACGTTAATCCAGCGGAGCGCAGTTGTGGCAGGAACAGAGGATGCGAGACATGCACTTGTGACTGTTATTTGCACCCCCTTCGCTCGATGCAGAAACAGGTCCAGAAGTATATCCCAAGCTGGTTCGCCAAATAGGCTACTCTCGAAATACTGGTCGCGGTGCCGCCGCTCGCGATATAAATTTTCGGCAACTAATCCCAGATCATAGTCTATTTGAGCGTGAACGTTTCGCGGATATATTTCCCGCCTTGTGATCAAATATTCGTCATTATCGCATTCTTGGCCGTCTAATTCCTTGGCAAGGTTCAACTGCTGCAACGCATTTTCGCGAAGGTGACGGGCCATACGGTGTTGAGATGCTTTGTTCATCCCAGCATACCCGCATGGCGCATACTGAAAATGTTTCTTCCAGCTACGATGCAATGATCGACTATCGAAATTTCAAGTGATTTCGCAACTTCGACTAAGGTGGTGGTTGCCGCCAAATCTTGCCCGCTCGGCGTTGAATCGCCTGACGGATGATTGTGCGCCAAGATCAATTGCGCTGCGCCAAGTTCAATCGCCCTACCTACGAGCGAGCGAATATGTATCGAGACTTTGCCTTGAACACCGAAGGCAACTTCCTCGCCTCTGATAAAGACTCCTCGGCCATCCAGATATACTGCGAAAACAATCTCTTGGGTTTTGCTGCAAAGCTTGGACGCCAGGAATTGCATCAAGTCAGGATCGCCCGCATGGATGACTTTACCATCGAGAACTTCGCATAGCCCGGCCAGATGCAACTTTCGTGCGCCAACTATGATCTCAGCAATCCTTCGTTGACCTGTCGCCTTGGTGATTTGATCTTCGGACGCAGCGACAACACGGCCAACCGACCCGAAGTGACTGATGAGCGCTATCGAATATCTTTCGGCATCAACACCTAGGAACGGGGTGAGGAGCTCCGCCAAGCCGGATACGTTCCCCACTTGCGAGTTCGACGCGTGTGGTTGAACAAACCTACCAAAAAAGCCCCAATAGCGAGATAAAATGGAATTCTGATCAACACTGCATAAGCTAGTGGGTCCACCATAGCGTTCAATTCTCGCGCAAGATGCATTGAAATTGCGATCAGCTGTGCTGCTGCGATCCATAACGGGTAAATCCTATTGGCATAGTGTGCCACTGGCGCAACGGCGACAAAGGTAAATAAATCAATGGCAAAGTGTCCCATATCGGCCGACACATAGTTGCCTCGTCCTTCGATCAGGGCATGGTAAGAATAATCTGCGACAATGGTGGCTACGAGTATCGCTCCGATAGCTTGCTCTGGTTTGTCGCCTAGTTTCCATGCCCAGAGGGCCAACAGCACCGTGAAAATATGTTGTAGGTCTGCTCGGGTTAAGACTTCAGTTTCTAACATAATTTGAAGCTACTGATGCCATAGCCCGAGGCAAACCTATAACTCGCGCTTATCAGGCAGCAATGGTTGGCAAGACAGTATCGAGATGCTCGCCCGATGGGGGGCAGTAATCTTCGTCTGGCACGGCCTTTACTTCAAAGCCGACCTTGAGAAGCTCTTTGTGGACACGAAACATATCACTACCCGCCGTAACTAATGCCTTCTGCGATTC
Source organism: Altererythrobacter aquiaggeris (assembly GCF_037154015.1). NCBI lineage: Bacteria > Pseudomonadati > Pseudomonadota > Alphaproteobacteria > Sphingomonadales > Erythrobacteraceae > Aestuarierythrobacter > Aestuarierythrobacter aquiaggeris. Next base: position 1,198,261 of record NZ_JBANRL010000001.1, on the reverse strand, counting down.
GATTAGCCGCAGCAGAGCGGCTTGACCAAGATGGGCATCCACACCGGTTTCTTGTCTTGCCAGCAACATAGTCGCCATTAGGCGAGTACTGGCCAATAATGCTTCGCTGATTACCCGCTCTGCTTCTGGAAGTTCGCGTTGAATGCGCTGGGTTGCAATCGGGATAGTCATTGTCATCACTAAGGTCTCCAAGCATCATTCTCGCGTATGATGCCAAAAAGTTTTACGGAGAAGGACCAGGAGCGCCGAATTAAATCACGTTGGACAGGGCCTGCGCAATTGCGAGCCCCACAAGGGGCAAAATTACCAGGCCGATTGCAATCTTGAGAACTGCTATCCAACGATTCAATCCGGCATTCTCACCGTCGAGCGCCTTCGGGACAACCTCTGGTAATCTTTGCCATGGCGTCTGAACCGAAAAGGTTGCAGAATCTGCCAGATCAATCGTCCCAGACTGGTCGTCTTGAAAACCCAATTGGTTGATGTCGTGATGTTTGCGAACCTGAATTGGCTTACCTGTAAGGCGATTACAGGTCTCATAAGATCCGGCCCAATCGCGATATCTGCGTCCAATTTCAGTGCGCGATGCGCCATGAAAGCGGCGGCGTATTCCTTCCACCCGCTGGACCACCGCCGACTCGGATATCCCGATTACGCGCGCGATTTCTTTGCTGGTGTGATTATCCGCCAGATAGGGTAAAATCTCTCGCTGCTTATCTGTCAAAATCAAGAAAGTTGGTGCCTGATTATTCATCATTCTTGCCCCTCCCCGCTTTAGAACCGCTCGACCATGAAAATAACATCATAAACGCCACGGATTTACCATTAGGCGCAAAATTTAAGTCACTGTCATTACATTAACTAAGGTTAACGAAGCCAGTTCCGGATGTTTGACCTATTTCAATTTGAGCACATCGATAGCCATAGCCAGATGTGCGCTCGCGACACCCTCCCCTAATTTGTCGAGGTCAGCGAGGCAAACCTCTAAATGTCTGAGGATTTCGGACCGGTCAAAAGCTCGCTCAGAAGGCGTTCCCCGATCAACATTCTTGGTTTTGTCGCTCATGGGCGTCCAATACATTCAAATCAAATTTCGATTTACGCCCATTGCATCGTTTGGAACCTTTGGTCCACTTCGGATGCGTTGCAATTTATCTCGTCTGACGTGATTTTTGCACACCCTACTCCTCCCCCATCCGCAGCGCAGCGATAAACGCCTCCTGCGGAATCGACACATTGCCATATTCGCGCATCTTGGCCTTGCCCTTCTTCTGCTTGTCGAGCAGCTTTTTCTTGCGCGAAATATCGCCGCCGTAGCATTTGGCGGTCACGTCTTTTCGCATCGCTGCGATGGTTTCGCGCGCAATCACCTTGCCGCCGATGGCTGCCTGGATCGGCACCTTGAACAGATGCCGCGGGATCAGGTCTTTCAGCCGTTCGCACATCCCTCGCCCGCGGGCCTCGGCCACATCGCGGTGGACGATCATGCTGAGCGCATCGACCGGATCGCCGTTGACCAGAATGCCCATTTTCACCAGATCGCCTTCGCGCAGGCCGATCTGTTCGTAATCGAAGCTGGCATAGCCGCGGCTGATGCTTTTTAGCCGGTCGTAGAAATCGAACACCACTTCGTTGAGCGGCAGTTCATACGTCACTTGCGCGCGGCCGCCCACGTAAGTCAGGTCTTTCTGGATGCCGCGGCGATCCTGGCACAATTTCAGAATGCTGCCGAGATATTCGTCGGGGGTGTAAATCACCGCCTTGATCCACGGTTCCTCGATCGTGTCGATCCGGCTGGGATCGGGATAATCGGCGGGGTTGTGCAGCATCATCTCGCGCGCATCGTCGGTCCGGCTTTTGTTCAGCTGGATCCGGTAAACCACCGATGGCGCGGTGGTAATCAGATCGAGATCATATTCGCGCGTCAGCCGTTCCTGGATAATCTCCAGATGCAGCAGACCCAGGAAGCCCGCGCGAAAACCGAAGCCCAGCGCGGCGCTGCTTTCGGTCTCGAAACTGAAGCTGGCGTCATTCAGCCGCAACTTGCCGATGCTTTCGCGTAATTTGTCGAAATCGGCTGCGTCGACGGGAAACAGCCCGCAGAAAACCACCGGCTGGACTTCCTTGAAGCCGGGAAGCGCCTCTGTCGCGCCGCCCTTTACCGTAGTGATGGTGTCGCCGACCTTGGCCTGTTCCACTTCCTTGATCTGCGCGGTGATGAAACCGATTTCGCCCGCCGCGAGTTCGGGCAATTGTTCGATCTTGGGGCGCATACAGCCCACCCGGTCGATCAGATGCTGGGTGCCGCCGGCCATGAATTTGATCTGCTGGCCCTTCCTGATCACCCCGTCGAGCACGCGGACGAGGATGACCACGCCGAGGTAGGGATCATACCAACTGTCAACCAGCATGGCCTTCAGCGGCGCGTCGCGGTCGCCCTTGGGAGGGGGGATTTTGGTGACCACGGCTTCGAGGACGTCTTCGATCCCGATGCCCGATTTGGCGCTGGTGAGCACAGCCTCGGACGCGTCGATCCCGATGATATCCTCGATTTCCTTGCGGACCATTTCAGGCTCGGCCGCGGGCAGATCGATTTTATTGATGACGGGGACGATTTCGTGATCATGTTCGATGGACTGGTACACATTGGCGAGCGTTTGCGCCTCGACCCCTTGCGCCGCATCGACCACCAGCAGCGCGCCTTCGCAAGCGGCGAGCGAGCGGGAAACCTCATAAGCGAAATCGACATGGCCGGGCGTATCCATCAGGTTGAGCTGATACGTCTCGCCGTCCCTGGCCGTATAATTGAGGCGCACGGTCTGGGCCTTGATGGTGATGCCGCGCTCCTTCTCGATATCCATGTTATCAAGGACTTGCTCCGACATCTCGCGCGCGGTTAGGCCGCCAGTATGCTGGATCAACCGGTCAGCAAGCGTGGATTTGCCGTGATCAATATGAGCGATAATCGAAAAATTGCGGATATTTTGAAATTCGGTCATTTTGCGCCGCTGATTTGAGTATTCGGGAAAAGGAGAATTGTTGGCCCCCGATGCAAGTGCCCTTACCTCGCTCGTAGCGCCATGTCAGCCACGCATTATGTCCGGTGGAGTTTAACCCGCTTTTCGCAAGGGGGCAGGTGCGCTTTCGGTGCTATCGCTATCATCGAGGATTTTCCCGCTGGCATCCTGCTTTAGCGCGTTTTTAAATTCTACACCCACCCGGTCGTCAGTGGACCACCTGCTAGTTGCGACCACTTTTTGCGTATCTGTCAGCATTAATTCGAATTCTGTACCGGCTGGCACCTCCCATATACCCGTGACCAGCGCACCGGTCGTTGAAATGTTTCGGATTGTTCCGGTGTATGGTTTTCCGCCGTGGCTCAAAATGATCTTTCGGAACATCGTACGGCGATGCTCGCGGGCAGATCGCGGCCCGTTCGCCACAGCATTCAATCCTGCCGCGAGCCTCGCAGTCGCATCATCGGCGCTGAGAGCTTTATGATAAATGTGTCCTTGGATATGGCTACATCCGTGCGAACGAACCAGATCAAGCTCGTCGAGTGTTTCGACACCCTCTGCGGTCGTATCCATTCCCAACGCCTGCGCCAAACTACAGATCGAAGCTATTATCGCGCCATTCCGACTACCGGTTTGCGTCGCCCCGCGCACAAAGCTCTGGTCAATCTTGATTTTGTCGAACGGTGCCTTTTTCAAATATCCGAGCGATGAGTAGCCAGTGCCAAAATCATCCAGCGCAAGGCGAACACCGACACCTTTGAGCGCGGCGAACATCGCGTCCGTACCTTCCCCTTCGTTCAGGAAAACACTTTCGGTTATTTCCAATTCCAAGCGCGAGGGATGAACCTGCGCCTGCGCCAAGGCGCTGGTAACAATCGCCGGCAGTTGTGGATTGGCAAATTGCAGGGGCGATACATTGACAGCGCAGCGAACCGATTCGGGCCATTTCGCCAAGTCGTGGCAGGCAGTCCTTAGAGCCCACTCGCCAATCGCTTCTATCAGCCCGCTGTCTTCGGCAACGGGAACGAATTTTACCGGCGACAACCATCCGTGAACCGGATGATGCCAGCGCAAAAGCGCTTCAAAACCGGAAATCTGTTCATTCGCCGCCTGGATTACTGGCTGGTAGAATAGCTTCAGGCTGCCGTTGGTGATGGCATCACGTAAATCGCTTTCCAACTGACCACGTTCCTCAGCCGCGGTGTGTAGGTTCTCCGAGTAGAAATGGTAGCGACCGCGCCCACCATCTTTCGCAGCATAAAGCGCCAGATCAGCGTTCCTGATTATGGCTTCTGTGGTAAGTCCGTTGGACGGCGAGCGGGCGATGCCGATGGAAGCGCCTATGACAATTCTCTGTCCGTTGATCGAATAAGGCTGTGAAAGGCCTTTGATGATATCATTGGCCATGTTTGATAAGGTGACGTTTGTCTGGCGGCCAGCCAGGACAATTTGAAATTCATCCCCTCCCAAACGGCCGACTTGGCCGGACTTCCCAACGCATCGCTCCAGGCGCTGCGCTACTTGTTTCAGCAATTTGTCGCCAACAGGGTGTCCGAGTGTATCGTTCACTTGTTTAAACCGGTCGAGATCAAGCAGCATCACCGTGCATTCTCGCTGGCTTACCCGCGGAGACTGAAGGATCTTTTCGAGCGTCTGCCCCATCTGCATCCTGTTCGCCAGACCGGTGAGAGAATCGAAATGGGCCAGACGTGATGCCTGCTCCTGACTCCGCCGTTTTTCGGTAAGATCCGATCCGGACCCCCTGAACCCGACGAAATTCTGAAAGCTGTCGTACATCGGGCGGCCACTGACAGACCACCACCGTTCTTCGGTCTCGATTGCCGCCCGAACAGGTAGCTCCTGGAACGATGATCGTGCCGATATGTGAAAAGTCAGCGTCCGCTCACTTTCATCGCCATCATTGCCGAGCGCGAAGAGGCTGAGAAACGCGGTTCCAACCAGCTTTTCGGGGGTTGAGCAAAGCAGTCGTGCGATCCGTGATGAAACATAAGTCAAGTGACCACGTCTGTCAGTTTCCCAAAACCAACCCAGACCAGCCTGTTCATACTCGTTCAATAGATCGCGATAACGGTTGCGCCGCCGGTCAAGCACTTCCTGACGGCGTTCGAATTCCTTGTCTAATGTCGTTTGGTGTCTTGCAACGACCAGCATCACAACACTGCTCATGCCCAGCGCAATGATGGCTTCGAAGGATCCGTCGAAGAGAGCTATTGGCGTCCAGACCGCCATGATCGAGACAAAAAGAAGAGGTACACGCCGACTAAGAAATGTGGACGAAAAGGCGTTTATCGAGATCAGACCGGAAACGCCCCAGCGCCAATCGAATGCGCCGGAAAAAAGCCAGATTGCAAAACCTGTGCCGGTTAACGCAAGTGGCGCGACAATCGTGAGTATGATTGCGGCAGCGACCAGCGCCTTGGAGCGGGGCAGCTGCCTTTCCCACACGCCCAGCCTGTGACCGGCAGATGCCAGCGCAACCGCGCCGATCGCGCACAGCAACACCGGCAAGGGCATCAACGTGAACGACACGATCATCGCCAAGGCATATGAAGCCCCCAGAACGACAGCCATCCATGCCCAGGTTCTCGGGATGAATGACTGGTGCTTTTTAACCGTAGCCATCTGCACAGATCTGCGGTCTTCCGCCACCTTGCTGCGCATGATTGGAACTTCCGCCGGGGACGAAACGTAGTTGTCGATTGCGGACCCTGCTACAAGGGTTTCCGTTGCCGCGCCTTCGCTTGACGCAGCCAGCCCATTTTCTGCGATATAACGATGCGCTGCCACCATCATGCTGCTCTGCGCCAAATTCCTTTGATAACGGTTAATGACGTGGTTACTTCCCGTTGGCGTCAGGCGGCTAAATCTCGCGCTGGCTTAGTCAACTTGCCAACTTCGTTAACGCCGTGCATGAATGTGCCAAATGCCGCAGAATAGCGGATAAAAGGGGATATCGATGCCAAACCAGAAGACGCTGGAAAACGAGGCCGCACAATCAACCACTGCCCTTGGGCCGATGATCGGGCTCGCCAGAGAGGATTTTGTCGGGGCAATCGCGTTGTTATTGCGCGAGACTGCATCTGATCCCGGGCGCACGATGAAGCACGCCCAAAGCTTCGGCCAGGACATGGTCAAGATAATGACCGGAAAGTCGGAACTCCAACCGGACCCGAAAGATAAGCGGTTCCGCGATCCGGCTTGGCAATATAACCCGTTTTTCCGTGCCGGTGCGCAATATTATCTGGCTATCCAGAAGGGCATGAGCAATTGGCTCGAGGAGTTGGAGCTGGACGACCTCGAGCGTGATCGCGCCAACTTTATTTCCAACATCATCATCGATAGTCTGGCGCCGACGAACTCGCTGCTAGGCAATCCCACGGCCCAGAAGCGGGTTATAGACAGCGGGGGGCTGAGCCTCGTCAAAGGTTTGAAAAACGCCTATGACGATATGGTCCATAACAAGGGCATGGTCAGTCAGGTCGACAAGCGCCCCTTCAAACTGGGCGAAAACGTTGCGATTTCGAAGGGTTCTGTCGTACTCAGAACAGAGATGATGGAACTGGTGCAATACGCACCCACGACAGCCAAGGTGCACGAAGTGCCGCAGCTGACGATTCCGCCCCAGATCAACAAAATGTATATCAATGATCTGACGCCGGATAAATCGGTCGTTAAATACCAGCTTGATAACGGCATTCAGACTTTTGTCATCAGTTGGCGAAATCCCGCGAAGGATCAAGGCCATTGGGATATGGCGGATTACATCGATTCATGCCGCGAAGCGATGGATGCCGTTGCCGCCATCACGAAGTCAAAAAAGGTCAATGTATCGGCAGGCTGCTCAGGTGGTCAGACAGCCGCTTTGCTGGCCAGCAGACTGGCAGCCGATGGAGAAAGTCTGCTCGGCTCGCTCACTTTGATGGTGTGTGTATTACATCCCAAGCAAAACGATATCGAGGCAGGTTCTCTGGTCAGCGAAAACGGAATGCAGTTGGCCCGCCAGCGCGCAGCGAAGAAGGGCGTGATAGAAGGAGATTCTCTAGCTCGCGGTTTCGCGTGGTTGCGACCGAACGATCTGATCTGGAATTATGTGATCAATAATTATCTGCTTGGCGAGGATCCACCCGCGTTCGATGTGCTGTTCTGGAATGCCGATGCGACAAATCTTTCGGCCAGCCTGATGGGCGATTTCCTAACTTTGTTCGAAACACTGGCCTTTACCAAGCAAGGCGAAGTCGAGATGGCAGGCCATAAAATCGACCTGTCCAAGGTCAAAAGCGACCTGTTCGTTCTCGGCGGGGTCACTGATCACATTACCCCCTGGAAGGCGACATATCGTTCGACCAGGCTGTTCGGTTCGAAACATGTAACATATGTACTTAGCCAGGCTGGTCACATGCAGGCGATCCTCAACCCACCGGGCAATCCGAAAGCCAAGTATTTCATCAAGAAAGGCGGCGGCTCGCTGCCGGAAACAGCCGATGAATGGCTGCAGACCACCGAAGAAATTCCTGGCAGTTGGTGGCCATATTGGATGCAGTGGGTGCAGGACCGTTCTGGCAAACTGAAAACTTCTCCGGCCAAGCTGGGTAACACGAAGTTCAAACCGCTTGACCCGGCACCCGGACTGTATGTTCTCGAAGAACGCTGAGCGGCGCTTCCACTCTCATTTTAAGGTATTCTAATTGAGCGACCCGATGAAACACGCCGAAATCACTATGGAAAACGTCGGCGGCAGGACCCTGCGCGTGGCGCGTTGGCGGATGGGTGCGCCAAGTGCGCACCCACCGATCCTGTTTTTTAACGGTATAGGTGCGAATATCGAAGCAGTGGCGCCGCTGGCCGCCGCGTTTGATGACCGGGCTTTCATCATGTTCGATATGCCGGGAATTGGCGGATCGCCCGAACCTGTTGTGCCCTACAATGTTGTGACGATGGCTTGGACTTCAGCGAAATTACTCGACAAATTCGGCATTGATGTCGTCGATGTAATGGGCATCAGCTGGGGCGGCGGCATGGCGCAGCATTTCGCCATCCAGCACCCCGGCCGGACGCGCCGCTTGGTGCTGATCGCCACCAGCGCGGGTATGCTCATGATGCCCGGCAATCCGAAAGCACTGACGAAGATGGCCAACCCCCGTCGGTACATCGACCCGGAATTCATGATGAAGAATTTCGAAACGCTCTATGGTGAAGGGCTGGGCCGGGGTCCGGGCAAGCAGGGCCATATGGCGCGTCTTACGCCTCCGACGCCGCGCGGATATATGTATCAGCTTCTGGCGATGCTGGGTTGGACCAGCGCACCAGCCCTGCCCTTCATGCGCAAGGATACCCTCATTCTGATGGGCGACGATGACCAGATTGTACCGGCGGTAAACGGGAAATTCCTCAACAGTCTTATTCCGAACAGCAAGTTGGTGATGATCAAGGGCGGAGGGCATCTGTTCCTGCTCAGCCACAAGGAACAATCATTGCGCGAGATGCGCGACTTCCTGGATGTGCCGGGCGAAATGGGCCTTCCGGAAGCGGCCTGATGAGGCAGATCGCCATTATCGGGTCAGGCCCGGCAGGATATTATACTGCCGAAGCCGCGCAAAAGTTATGGGGCGATGGTGTTCAGGTTGATATTTTTGATAGTCTGCCGGTCCCGTACGGCTTGATCCGCACGGGCGTTGCGCCTGATCACCAGTCTATCAAAGCGGTTTCGAAGCGGTACGAAAAAACCGCACTGACCGGAAATGTAAGGTTTGTGGGCAATGTCACGATTGGCCGGGATGTCAGCATTGCGGAACTCCAGGGTCTGTACGACGCCGTGGTTTTGGCGACAGGTGCGCCCAATGACCGCACGCTGGAAATGCCCGGTGATGATCTTGGCAATGTGTTTGGCAGTGCCGCTTTTGTTGGCTGGTATAACGGGCATCCGCAATTCGCCAACCTTGATCCGGACCTTTCGGGGAAACATGCGGTAGTGATCGGGATGGGGAACGTCGCGCTGGACGTAGCGCGCATCCTGGCCAAGACAGAGGCCGAGTTTGCGGGAAGTGACATCGTGGGCCATGCACTCGACCGATTAAAAGCGTCCAAAATTGAAAAGATAACCATCATTGGCCGCCGCGGCCCGCATCAGGTGGCAATGACGCCAAAAGAGCTCGGCGAATTGGCACATCTGGAGCGCGCTGTCCCCCGCGTAAATCCAAGAGACCTTCCCCCCGAAGCCGAGGACGCAATCCTCGAGCCCGGGCTTCGCAAGTCAGTGACCCATTTGCGCAGTTTTGCCGCCATTCCCGAAAGCGTCCATGCGGACGCCGGAATAGAGATCGAGTTCGATCTGTTCGCCAGCCCGATTGCGATCCACGGCGACGGTGCGGTGAATGCTGTAGAGGTCGAGCGAACGACAGTGGAAAAAGGGCGCGCGGTCGGCACAGGTGACACCTACTCGGTCCCGGCAGATGTGGTGGTAACCTGTATCGGTTACCGATCCTCACCGATACCAGACGTGCCATTTGACGAACGCGCGGGACGTTTTGCGAATGACGAGGGGCGAATTCTTACGGGACTGTATTGCGCCGGATGGGCACGCCGTGGGCCAACCGGGACAATTGGCACCAACAGGCCTGACGGGTTCGGATTGGTTGAAAAGATCGCGGAAGACGCCGATGCGGGCCGGCTGGGCCCGGCAACAAAGGCCGGCCGCGAGGGTTTTGATGCTCTGGCCGGACAACGCGGTCTGGATGTGGTAACGTTCAGGGACTGGAAGAAAATCGAGGAAGCCGAAACTGCCGCAGCGCGCGATGGCTCTCCGCGCGAGAAATTCGTCGATATCGCGGCAATGATCGCTGCCGGCCACGATAGTTAATCAGGAGCTTTGGCAATGCCAGAATTTGATCTGATAATTCGCAATGGAACGATTGTGGATGGAACAGGTGCCGCAAAATTTTCCGGGGATGTTGCGATCAAGGACGGCCTGATTGCGCAAGTTGGTGATGTTGACGGCAAAGCTGTCAAAGAAATCGACGCAAATGGCCAGCTGGTTACGCCCGGCTTTGTGGATATTCACACGCATTATGACGGCCAGGCGACCTGGGATCAGGAAATGGCACCGTCCAGCTGGCACGGTGTAACCACGGTAATCATGGGCAATTGCGGGGTCGGCTTTGCCCCCGCGCGGCCTGACCGCCACGAATGGCTCATAAGCCTGATGGAAGGTGTCGAAGATATTCCCGGTACGGCGCTTGCCGAAGGGATGACTTGGGATTGGGAAACTTTTCCAGAATATCTTGATGCGCTGGAAAAACTGCCCCGCACAGTGGATGTTGCCACACATGTTCCGCACGGAGCGGTGCGGGCCTATGTGCTGGGCGACCGTGAACAGCCCGGTGCTGTACCGACAGCGGACGATATGGCGCAGATGTCCGCCATTGTCGAAGAAGGTGTCCGTGCCGGTGCGCTAGGGTTCTCCACCAGTCGGACAGTGCTGCATAAGTCGGTCGATGGTGAATTGGTGCCGGGCACCACCGCGACACCGGAAGAATTGCTGACTATCGGACGCGCCATGGGCCGCGTTGGCTACGGTGTGTTTGAAATGGCCAGCGACCTTCAGCGCGACTGGAACGAATTTGAATGGATGGGGAACTTGAGCCGCGAAACCGGCTTGCCTGTAACCTTCGCCGCGCTCCAGTCGATTGCCAAAGAAATCCCGCTTGACGAACAAATTGCTTCCATGCGCGCCGAAAACGATAATGGCGCCAATATTGTCGCCCAGATTGCGCTGCGTGGTAACGGCATCATTATGGCCTGGCAGGGAAGCGTAAACCCGTTTGTTTACCGGCCAAGCTGGCAAGCAATTTCCGGGCTTGAGTGGGAAGCACAAAAGGCAAAGCTGCTTGATCCGGCATTCAAGGCGCAGCTGCTTTCGGAGGCAAATGATTACACCGATGCGCCGCAGGACATATTGCCGGTTGTGATGGTTGTGACCCAGGATTGGGCGCTACAATACGAAATGGATCCCGGCTTCGATTACGAGCCTGAACAATCCGCCAGCATCAATTCCCGTGCAAATGTGAAAGGGGTTGATCCGCAGGAATATGCATATGATCTGCTGTGCAGCGAAGATGTCAAGGGCTTCGTTTATCTGCCAATTCTCAACTACGCCGACGGCAATCTCGATTTTCTGCATGATTTGCAGTTAAGCAGTGACTGCGTGAATTCCTTATCGGATGGCGGCGCGCATTGCGGCACCATTTGCGACGCGGCGAGCCCGACCTTTATGCTGCAGCATTGGGTGCGTGACCGCAAACGCGGCAATCGCATCCCGCTGGAACTGGCAATCAAACGACAATGCTTCGATACTGCCAGGTTGTATGGTCTCGATGATCGCGGAATTATCGCGCCCGGTTATAAAGCGGACCTCAACGTTATCGACCTTGAGCGGCTTGATCTTGGCAAACCATGGCTTGCGTTCGACCTGCCGGCGGGCGGGAAAAGGTTGCTGCAAAAGGCCGAAGGCTACGTTGCGACCATTAAAAACGGCGAAGTCACATTCCGCGAAGGGGAGTGGACGGGAAGTACCCCGGGCGGCTTGATCCGCGGACCGCAATATGCGGACATTGCCGAGGCGGCAGAATAACCGGGTCCTTCCCAGTTACGGCCGGATCACAATTCCCTTCGCCGGATCAACATTGCCGCTTAAAATTTCCAGATAGGTACTGCGTGCAGCGTCAAGCCCTTCGCGTATTTCGACATCGACAGTACCGGCAATCTGTTCAAGAAAAGTCTTCCAGCTGGCAGCAACAGCCTCGCCAAACGCCTTGGGGCCTTGTTCCTTGATTGCAGCAACGGCGTAGGTAGGCGCAAAAAACAGAATTGGTTGCGGGCCGGGTAACGAACCGGCGCTGCCATCACGGCCGCCAACATGCGTCGCGCCAACCAAACACGAATAGGCAAGATTTTCGCGTAAGTGTTCATGGATGGACCGCAGGATCGAGGAGTTTCCGGCGAAATCGACCGAGACTGTAGGGGCATTCTCGAGCTTGGCCACCGCATCGTAGGCAAGCACTTCGTCATATAGCCCGGTGCCCTGGGTAAAAGCGACGTTGCCCGCAGACGTTAACCCGATGCGCTTTATTGCTGGCGATTTTTCCTTGGCCACGCTCGCGAGCGCCATCGACGTTTTGGACGATGCGCTGGTCATCACCATCGCGCCCGCACCGGACCAGCCCTCGCTTCGAAACATCGTTTCGATCAAATAGCCCGTCTTGAACAGCGGGCCAAAAATCATCCGCTCGGCCTCGCGCGCGGCATCATGTTCGGGATCGGCAGAAAGGCGCGAATATGTGTTGTAAATCGGGCTCATCGGCTGGCGGTGACCGGCCAAATCCACGAAGCTGCCGTCGCTTACTTTGCCAGGCTCGACATCAAGATGTGTGCCCATTGGCAGATAACCGTAAACGCGTTCCCCGGCTACAATATCAGGATGATTGGAGGCGGTGACGACCGCATGGCCCCACATCGGTACGACGCCCTTGCCCGAAGGCGCAGGGAAAAAATTCCAATAACCCATCTGCTCGCCCGCAACGGCATAAGTCACATTGTTGGCAGTAACCGAAAAACTGTCGATTTTGAGCCGGACAGCATTTGGCTCCAGTTCGGGCAGCGGTGTATCGGCAAGCTGCGCCGAGCCAAGATTATCGCGCGCGACATGGACTGTTTGTGACATGGAACTCTCCCGATTTCGAATGCCAGCCTAGCGCGCCAAAGTCCGGGATGCGAGGGGCAATAAGCCGATACCGCCCCGGTTTATCCGGTATTACACCCGCATAGGCATTAGAACGTACAGCGCCGGGCTTTTGTCATCCTGGCGGATCAGCGTTGGCGCGCCTGCATCCGCCAGATGCAATTCGACGGTGTCGCTGTCAATTTGGCTGAGGATGTCTTTGAGATAATTGGCATTGAACCCGATCTCAAAACCCTCTGACGAATAATCGGCGGCCACTTCTTCCGAAGCCGTACCGTTGTCCGGGCTGGTGACTGATAGTGTGACCTTGTCGTTCTCCAGCCCCATTTTCACGGCCCGGGTTTTTTCGGTTGCGATGGTCGCAACACGGTCAACACCCGCGTAAAGGCTTTTTGGATCCAGCTTCAGCAGTTTATCGTTCCCCGTCGGAATAACGCGGCTGTAATCGGGGAATGTGCCGTCGATGAGCTTACTGGTCAGGACGACGCCATTTTCACCGCCGAGTGTGAAGCGGATTTTGCTGGCTGAAAGATCGATCTGGACATTGGTATCGAGAGTTTCTTCGAGCAACTTGCGAAGCTCTGCAACAGCTTTACGCGGAACGATGACATCCGGCATGCCTTCTGCGCCTTCCGGCCGGTCAAGCGTATAACGCGCAAGACGGTGGCCATCGGTTGCTGCGGCTTTCAACACCGGCTTATCCTCGTCCGACACGTGCAGGAAAATTCCGTTAAGGTAATAGCGTGTTTCCTCGGTCGAAATGGCAAACCTCGTGCGATCGACCATCTCAGCAAGGGTCTTGGCCGGAATTTCGAAACTGGTCGGCAAATCACCTTCGACTATTACCGGGAAGTCATCTCGCGGCAGTGTCGGCAGTTTGAACCTGCTTCGTCCCGCTTTGACTTCCATCCGGTTGTCGGACGTTTCGAGGCTGACCTGGCTACCTTCAGGAAGTTTGCGCGCAATATCGAACAACAGATGCGCCGACACCGTGACCGCACCCGCAGTTTCGACCGATGCAGCAGCCATGTTTTCGATGACCTGCAAGTCCAGATCTGTCGCCATCACGCGGACCGTACCGCTATCGGCAGCTTCGATCAGCACGTTGGATAGAATAGGAATGGTGTTGCGACGCTCCACCACAGATTGCACATGCGACAGGCATCGCAGAAGCGTGGCGCGTTCGATTGTGGCCTTCATAATCCGGTATCTTCCCCTCTGTGCGCCCCGCTGTAAGCATAGGGGCCGGAATCGCCCCGAAGCGCCGGAAATGTTCCCGATATCCTTAGCGGGCATGACCGCAGCGGCAAGGCTGGCGGCGCAAGTTCACCCCGAAACTGGGGATAAATGAGCCGATTGTCAGCCCATCATCGCCATACCGCCATTCACGTGAAGCGTCTGGCCGGTGATGTATGCGGCTTCTCTGGATGCGAGATATGCGACCGCTGCACCGATATCCTCACCCTCGCCCATTCGGCCCATCGGAATGCGCGCATTGAGCGCGTCTTTCTGGGCATTCGGCAGTTCGTCGGTCATCGCTGTGCGGATGAATCCGGGCGCGACGCAATTGACGGTTACACCGCGGCTGGCAAGTTCCTGCGCGAGGCTTTTGGACATCCCTACAAGACCGGCCTTGGCAGCGGCGTAGTTCATTTGTCCCGGGTTCCCCGTCGCACCGACCACGCTGGTGATGTTGAGTATCCGGCCGAACCGGGCCTTCATCATGGGACGCGCCGATGCGCGCATCAGGCGAAAGGCAGCCTCCAGATTCACTTTCATTACCTGTTCGTATTCATCGTCTTTCATGCGCATCGCGAGATTGTCGCGCGTGATACCGGCATTATTCACGAGGATATCGATTTTTCCGAACGTATCGATGGTCGCAGGGATCAGATGCTCGACGCTTTCGCTATCCGAAAGGTCGCAAGTAATCTCGACATGGTCATGCCCGAAATCATCGTTCAGTTCCTCGCGAAATGCCCGGAGCTTGCTGCCGTTCGAACCCGATAGTGCCAGCCGCGCACCTTGTGACGCAAGCGCGCGCGCAATCGATGAGCCGATCCCGCCACTCGCCCCGGTTACCAGCGCATTCATTCCGGTGAGGTCGAACATCGTCAAATCTCCTTGGCTAGCGCTTCGATGCAATCCATCGACACAACACTGGTAGTTTTTGCTTCCTTGTCGGTTCGTCCGATCATCGGCCCGAGAACCTTCCCGCCAAGCTCGACGAATTCTTCTACGCCCGCCTCTCGCATTGCCAGGACACTTTCACGCCAACGAACGCGGCCCGTCACTTGATCGACAAGCAAGCGCCGTACCTCTCCAGGGTCGGTCACTTCGCTCGCCGTGACATTGGCAAAAAGCGGGAGATGAAAAGATTTGGGCGGCGTGTCGGCCAATGCCTGCGCCATCGCATCGGCTGCCGGCTGCATCAGCGGGCAATGGAAAGGCGCCGATACGGGCAATAGGATACCGCGCTTGATACCGTGGGACTTCACCATATCGATTGCGCGCTCGACCGCTTCACGGTGGCCTGAGATTACCACCTGCCCGGGGTCGTTGTCGTTTGCGATCGTGCAAATCTGGCCCTCTGCAGCAGCGTCCGCAAGTGCCTGAGCCTTGTCGATGTCGGCGCCCAGCAACGCCGCCATCGCGCCCTGCCCTACCGGAACCGCAGCCTGCATCGCCTGTCCGCGCAACTTGAGCAACCTGGCGGTGTCGGCAAGCGAGAATGCACCTACCGCACACAGCGCGGTGTATTCGCCCAAGCTGTGTCCGGCGACACAATTACCGGCTTCCGTGAGCGATATATTGGCGTCCTTCTGCAGCACTCGAAGCACCGCGATAGCATTGGCCATGATCGCAGGCTGCGCATTTTCGGTCAGCGTCAGCGCATCGTCGGGACCATCTTTCATGATCCGGAACAGTTTTTGCCCCAGCGCGTCGTCAACTTCCTCGAACACTTCTCTGGCAGCTGCGCTTGCCGCTGCAAGCTCCACACCCATGCCGATCTTCTGGCTGCCCTGACCGGGAAAAACGAAAGCGCGCATGGGTTACTCCGGATGTTGAATTTGATGGGCGACTAGGTCCGGTTTGCGGGGCTGGCAAGGCCAAACGGGACGACACAATTGCCGGAATAATGGCCAATCTGTGCGCGGCCAAGATACGGGATTCCGTTGCGCGAGCACCAGAATTTCGTGATTTCTTCAGGTGAATAACCGAAATCGCGATCGTTTTCGGGGACGGCACTCACCTGGCCCAGCCTCAGACCTGCGATACCGGGCAGAAAATTGGTTAGATTGAACATCAACCTGTCCACAGAATACAGATGCTCGCTCACTTCCTCAACCATCACGACATGCCCTTTCAGATCGGGCATCAGCGGCGTGCCGGCAATCATGGTCAGAGTAATCAGATTGAATGCCGCAACAGGTGTCTTGCCATCCAGCGATGGTTCCAGCCCGCTATTGTCGCCGTCAAACCATCGCAGCACACGCCGCACGGCTTCGCGCCCGCGCTCGCTCCGGGCGCTCACTGGCATTGGCGCGTGGACAGGCTGACCGATCCCCGCGCGGTAAAGCTGGGCCAGAATATAGCCGCAGTCCGAAAACCCGGCGTATGTCTTGTCCTTAGCCGCGGGTTTTAAGAACGGTATCGCGGCCTGGGCAATCCGGTTCGAACCATAGCCGCCTTTGGCAAACCAGACCGCATCAAACGAAGCATCGTTGGCGCATTCGAGAAACGCATCAAGCCTCACCGCGTCCGGCCCGGCGAAATGATGCCATTCTTCGAAGCACTGTTCATGAAAGTGGACGCTGTGACTTGGGAATTCCTCCGCCACCAGTTTTTGAAGCGCCGCAGCATGTTCGCGGGTTATCGGGGTCGCCGGAGCGCAAATTGCGATACGTGTCATTGTGCCCTCATAACACCCGCTTCACATATTGTGATACCCCGCGTAATCGGGCTTCATGCCAAATTCCACAACAGCGGCAGACGCGCTGACAGCACATCCCTGGTTTTTTGTCGGTATCGGCGGATCGGGGATGTTGCCACTCGCTACAATCCTCAAAGGACGCGGCGCTGAAGTTGCCGGTTCAGACCGCAGTTTCGATCAGGGCCGAACGCCCGAAAAATTCGCCTGGCTTGAGCGGAACGGATTTAAGCTGTTTCCCCAGGACGGCAGCGGCGTAACCACGGGAGAGCAAGTGCTGGTCGCATCCGCAGCAGTCGAGGATACTATCCCCGAGATGATGAGGGCCGAGGCACTTGGCTGCGGGCGGATGACGCGCGCGGATCTCAACTCGGCACTGTTTAATGCGGCTGACACAGGCATCGCGATCGGCGGAACGAGCGGCAAATCAACGGTCACCGGAATGCTCGGCTGGATTTTGCATGACGCGGGATGCGAACCGACGATCATGAACGGCGCGGTGATGAAGAACTTCGCCGACATCGATGCACCGTTCGCCAGCGCGGTGGTCGGCGTCCAAACCGGTAATGGTGGAACCTATGTGAGCGAAGTTGACGAAAGCGATGGCACGATTGCGCTATATGCGCCTGAAGTTGCGGTGCTGCTGAACGTCAGCCTCGACCACAAAAGTATGGCAGAACTGCGTGTTCTGTTTGGCGATTTTCTGTCGGGTTCAGCGGTCTCGGCAGTCAATGCCGATGATCCGGAATCGATGGCACTGACTGGCCGCGCGCAAAAGCTGATCACCTTTGGCATCAACGCCCAACATGCCGATATCGGTGTTCTGCCGGGCTCGGTAAAAGAAGGCACGACCAGCCAGGATGCGGTGGTGATCGACCGTCGCGACGGGAGCGAGCATAAACTGGCACTTGCCCTGCCCGGGAGACATAATCTGTCCAACGCGTTGGGTGCGATTGCCGGTGCGGCAGCCTCCGGCATGACAGTGGGCGAAGCGGTGAAAGCACTTGGCGGTTTTGCGGGCCTTGCCCGGCGTTTCGATATCATCGGCACAACGGCGGACGATATTACCGTGATCGACGACTTCGGCCACAATCCCGAAAAATGCGCAGCAACGCTGCGGACTCTCAAATCACACGAGGGCCGCATAATCGCCTTTTTCCAACCTCACGGCTATGGACCGCTGCGCCAGATGGGAAGCGAATTGGCGGAAACGTTTGCCGGCGAACTCGGGCCGCACGATATAACGATATTTTGCGACCCGGTATATTTCGGCGGGACCACCGATAAAACGCAGGGGAGCGAACGGATTGTCAAGTTGATCAGCGAAGCGGGCGGGAATGCCGAGTATATTGGCGCACGAGAAGACTGCGCCCGCCGCATCGCGGAAATTGCTCGGCCCGGCGACAGGATTGCCGTGATGGGCGCCCGGGATGATACATTGACCGTTTTTGCGCGCGAATTGTTTTCCCTGTTGGCCTGAACGAAGAGTGGCTGGCACGCCGGCCGGATCAGTGCCGGTCAGAGTTGGGCCCAAAGCCCGGACCAGAGCCCGGACCAGAGCCCGGACCAGAGCCCAAACAAGAGGGCGGACCGGTTTCCAGATCAGTGTCCAGACCAGACTCCCGCTGTGAGTCTAATGCGCTTCCTTATGGCCGATCTTGAGCACTTTGTGCAGAATGAACACCAGAACCGCACCTACCAAAAGACCGATCATGGCCGAAACTCCTGCGTAGGTAGCCCAGCCAAGAATGCCGCCGAGCCCGCCGGTCAGTTCCTCTACGCCGTGCTGCAATCCATGGCTGAAGTCGGACAAGTTATGCAGCCCGAGCTCATGCAGAGCGTGGATCAGGATGCCGCCGCCCACCCACAACATCGCAACGGTTCCAACAACCGACAGAACCGTCAGAAGCTTCGGCATCGCCGCAAGCAGGAAACGCCCGACATTTCGTGCAATCGCCGAACTTTTCTTCGACAGATGCAGTCCGACATCGTCCATCTTCACGATCATGGCGACAGCGCCGTAAACTACGACAGTTATGGCAATGCCGACAACAGCGAGGACCACTGCGCGCGTAACCAGCGATTCCGCCGCCACTTCGTTCAAGGTAATCGCCATGATTTCGGCCGACAGGATCAAATCGGTACGGATGGCGCCTGATGCGCGTTCTTTCTCGAATGCGTCCAGATCTTCGATCGGATCTTCCAGCGTCTTGCCATGCTTTTGACCGCCAAGCTTTTCGACGATTTTTTCGGCCCCTTCGTAGCTCAGATAAAGCCCGCCGAGCATCAGGACAAAGATTATGGCAGCGGGCAAAAATTCGCTGAGTATCAGGGCGCCCGGTAGTAAAATCAGAAGCTTGTTCTTCAAACTGCCTTTGGTGATATTCCAGATAATCGGCAATTCTCGCGCGGGTGACAGGCCCGTGACATAAGACGGGGTCACGGCCGCATCGTCGATCACGACGCCGGCCGCTTTACTGCCCGCACGGCTTGCCGCGATGCCGATGTCATCCATCGAGGCCGCAGCTGTCCTGGCGATCACCGCTACATCATCAAGCAAAGCTACCAAGCCACCGGGCAAACCAATTCTCCTGTATGTTTGAATCCCCCATGGCCTTCCAAACGGGCGGTTGGCAAATCGGTTTCAAGCTTTGTCACCCGTCAACTCATCGCGGCACGCACTGATCCGCGTGCCTTGCTCACAAAGCTTGCAATACGCTGCAGATCAGCTAGACGCGCGCCTTCGCTACGCAAGTAGGGAATCAAGAAAGCCGGAGAGGCCCCGCAATCCTGCGGATTAGCCAGCGATCGGCATTAAAAGTGAAAGGAAGCGAAGATGGCTCTTTACGAGCATGTCTTTCTCGCGCGGCAGGATTTGAGCCAGGCTCAGGTTGACGCATTGGCCGCAGCCGCCACCGAAATCGTCGAAAAGAACGACGGTAAGGTTACCAAGACCGAGACGTGGGGCCTCAAGAATCTCGCATACAAGATCGAACGCAACCGCAAGGCACACTTTGTTCTCCTGAACATCGACGGCCCGGGAACGCTGATCGCCGAGCTTGAGCGCCAGACCCGCATCAATGAAGATGTGATCCGCTACATGACGATCCGTGTGGACGCCCATGAAGAAGGTCCATCGGTTATGATGCGCAAAAATGATCGTGAGCGCCCCAAGCGCCGTGATCGGGATGGAGATAGCTAATGGCACGTCCGTTTTTCCGCCGCCGCAAGTCTTGCCCGTTTTCCGGCAAGGGTGCGCCCGCGATCGATTACAAGGACGTACGCCTGCTTCAGGGCTTCATGTCCGAGCGGGGCAAGATCGTCCCAAGCCGCATCACGGCTGTCTCTGCGAAGAAACAGCGTGAACTTTCCCGGGCTATCAAGCGTTCGCGCCAGATCGGCCTTCTGCCCTACCTCGTGAAGTAAGGAGGACTAAATCATGGATATCATCCTCCTCGAACGTATCGAAAAGCTTGGTACGATCGGTGACGTTGTCACCGTGAAGGACGGGTACGCCCGCAACTTCCTGCTGCCTAACAAAAAGGCCCTTCGCGCCAATGACGGCAACAAGCAGGTGTTTGAAGCGAACCGCGAACGTCTGGAAAAAGAGAATGACGAACGCCGTGTCGATGCTGTCGCTGCAGGCGAGAAAGTCGATGGCGCACAGATCGTCCTGATCCGTGCATCGTCGAACTCCGGCCAATTGTACGGCTCTGTGACTGTTCGCGATATTGCGGACAAGCTGGCCGAACAGGACCACCAGATCGACAAGCGGCAGATTATTCTGGGCGCGCCGATCAAGACAATCGGCATGTTCGATGTGCGTGTTCGCTTGCACCCCGAAGTTGACGTTACGGTCAAAGCCAACGTGGCCCGTTCCGACGATGAAGCAGAATTGCAAAGCCAGGGCATCGACGTGATGGCCGCAATGTTCGAAGAAGAGCAGAGCGAAAAAGTCGGCTTCACCGAAGCAGTCGATCCATCGCTTGAACCTGGTGAAATTCCTGCCGACATGCTGGAAGACGGGGCTTCTGCCGATTCCGACGTTGGCACTCCGGAAGACGAAACCGAAGCGTAACAGCCTGCGGTTTTACAAGTTTGGGGCGCAGTCTTCGCGGGCTGCGCCCTTTTCTTTGCTCTTTGTAAGCCGGAAATTGCAAGCTTTGCTTCAAAAAGACATTGCCACGCGCTAGTTGCGATGGATGACATCAATAAACGACATTTTATCCCAACTTGAAGAAATCTATTGCAAGTCGGTCGATACTCTCCGCAACGATATTGTTGGTTACGGCAAGGGCGGCGCAATACCTCCGGCAGAACGCCGCAGTGACGGGAGCTATTGTTATCCCGAATTACGGATGTCCTTTGCGGGCGGCCACCAGCCAGAAGATCGCAGCCGCGCCTTTGGCCGCCTGAATGATGCGGGCATTTATGCGACAACTGTGACAAAACCATCGCTGTTTGCCGATTATCTGACCGAACAGCTCGAATTGATTTCAAGCGATTATGACGTTGAAGTCAGCGTCGCCCGGTCGCGTCAGGAGATCCCCTTTCCCTATGTGCTGGACGGTGATGCGGGCGCCGAACTGGCGGGAATCAGCCCTCAGCAACTCGCCATGCACTTTCCCGCAACAGAACTGGCGATGATTGGGGACGAGCTGGCCGACGGGATCGAATTCCTCGATCCGGCGCTGCCTATACCGCTATCTTTGTTCGACGGATTGCGAACGGACTTCTCGCTTGCACGCCTCGCGCATTACACTGGCACCGACACCCGGCATTTTCAAAAGTTCATTCTGTTCACCAATTACCACCGTTATGTAGATGAATTCGTCCAGTGGGGCGGAACGCAGATTGGCAACGGCCATTTTACAGCACTCGCCGGGGCTGGCGGCATGCATCTGGATCAAGCAACGCAGAACGCAAACGAACACGCTTCCGATGCCGCCTGGCGCAAACACCAGATGCCAGCGTACCACCTGATGGCCGAAGGCCGGAACGGGATTACGCTGGTAAACATCGGGGTCGGCCCGTCAAACGCGAAAACGATTACCGATCACCTTGCTGTGCTGCGACCGGAAGCGTGGTTGATGATCGGGCATTGCGGCGGCCTGCGCCCGACGCAGAAGATCGGCGACTATGTGCTGGCTCACGCATATTTGCGCGATGACCATGTGCTTGATCCGGTCCTTCCGCCCGAAATCCCGATCCCGGCGATTGCCGAGGTGCAACAAGCGCTTGCAAAGGCAGCCGAGATGGTCAGCGGTGCAGGCGGTGCCGATCTGAAAAAGCGGATGCGTACGGGTACGGTCGTCACTACTGATGACCGGAACTGGGAGCTGCGTTACACTGCTTCGGCCAAACGGCTCAGCCTCAGCCGGGCAGTCGGTATTGATATGGAAAGCGCAACGATTGCGGCCCAGGGCTACCGCTTCCGCGTACCTTACGGCACCCTGTTGTGCGTATCCGACAAGCCGCTGCATGGTGAAATCAAAATGCCCGGCCAAGCCAATCAATTCTACGAAGAGGCTATCAGCTCGCATCTGAAAATCGGGACCACCACGTGCGAGTTATTGCGCGCGGAGGGCCAACGGCTGCATTCGCGTAAATTGCGCGCGTTTAACGAACCACCGTTCAGGTAAGAAGCTTGTTGATGGCCAGCATAAGCGAATCCTGGCTGGCCCTTCTCTCTTGAATGATCGCTGCCGGGTTTTTGCAGAATGGCAAATAATTCCATTCAAGCTTGGCGTAGCCGGACGGAGCTTTGGTTATTTTCGCGTCTTCCGGTGACCATTTATAGACCTGGGCGCTATGCCAGCGCAAATATGCCGCCGCTGCGCCGCCCTCGTCCGTCAATCGGGTCAGCGATTTAGGCACGAAAGCAAGGTTGGCCAACCGGGAGAATGACGCCGGATCTTTTGCGCGTTCCCAAATATGCGCGACCTGCCAACCGCTTGCCACCGTCTGTCTTTTATAACCGTGCGCCCACAGCAATGCCCATCGCGGGCTTTTGTTATCGTCGCCGACATATCTCCCGCATCCGGTTGGTTTATACCGATGCTCCCGATTGACCCTCAGGGTAGGGAACACCGGATCGCGGACGTCGCGCACAACCGCGGGATGCGGAAAAAGGGAATATTTCGCGACCAGCCTGGCCAGATCCAGCTCGTCGCCAGTATTTATCTGCGGTGACCGGCTTATCACCCCTTACCCTTGGTTTTCGTGTTTCCGGCCTTTGCATTGCCTTCGATGAATTCGATTATCTGCCCGGCGATATCCTTGCCCGTGGCATTCTCGATACCTTCCAGACCCGGCGAGCTGTTCACCTCCATAATCACTGGCCCGTGATTCGATCGCAGCAAGTCGACACCGCACACGTTCAGACCCATCGCCTTGGCGGCGCGCACGGCGGTGCTGCGTTCTTCGGGGGTGATCTTGATAAGCTGGGCGCTGCCGCCGCGGTGCAGGTTGCTGCGAAATTCGCCCTCGGCGCCCTGGCGCTTCATCGCGGCGACAACCTTGCCGCCCACGACCAGACAACGGATGTCGCTGCCGCCCGCCTCCTTGATAAATTCCTGCACCATAATCGCGATATTCGCACCCCGGAACGCCTCGATGATCGACGCGCCGCCCTTGAGCGTTTCAGCCAGCACCACACCGATGCCCTGCGTCCCTTCGAGCAGCTTGATGACCACCGGCGGGCCGTTGACGGCCTTGATGATCGCTTCCGCCTGTTTGGGATCGTTGGCATATGCGGTCAGCGGCAGGCCAAGCCCGTATTTCGCCATGATCTGCGTGCTGCGCAATTTGTCGCGGCTACGCCCGATAGCAACGCTTTCATTCAGCGGCCAGACGCCGCCCATTTCGAACTGGCGCAGCACCGCAAGGCCATATGCCGTGATCGAAGCGCCGATGCGCGGAATGACAGCGTCATATTTGTCCAGCGTTTCACCCTTGTACATCACTGTCGGCCGATGGCTGGCGATGTTCACCGTGCAGCGCGTGGTGTTGAGAATGTCGCAGGTATGCCCGCGTTCCTTGGCCGCTTCGACCAGGCGCTTATGTGAATAAAGGTTCGGGTTACGTGCCAGCATGGCGATTTTCATAAAAATTCTTCCTTTGCGTCAGCGCGGTCCGAAATAAGAAACGACCGCCCCGGATTAACGAGAAATCTGCTTTTGAGTGCGGTTCGCCCGATGAGTATGGGGAACACCATATCACTGCGATCGGCCAGGCTGAATTCCGCCCGGAATGCCTCGCCACCGATGGTAATCTCGGTTTTGACGATCAAACGTTCCTCGACCGCGCCGTTGGAACTGGTGATATTGCGATGCGCCACGCGCACAGCCTCGCAATGTCGATAAGCCTGACCCCGGCCAAAGTCGAGGTCAAAGCGCGCCATCTCCTCACCGTTACGGGTAAAGAGGTTGATGTTGGCAGCGTGAAGCGACGACGTACGGGCACCCGTATCGATCTTGGCCGGAATACCCGTAACACCCAGTTCCGGCAGGTTCACAACTTCACGCCACCCGACAATTGGCAACTTTTTCTTTTTCATGAGCCTCCAGCGGCGTGTGTCATGCAGCGCCGCAAGTGGGCAAGCGAATTAAAAGTGGTCACCAGCCCTGCGGCTTGCCCTTGTTTTGTTCATCAAGCCAAGCCTTTAGCGGAGCAAAATATTCGATCATTGCTTCGCCGCTCATTTCGCGCGTACCGGTAAAAGCTTCCAATGCATCCGGCCATGGCTTCGATGCGCCCATTTTCAGCATTGCGTCGAGGTTCTTGCCCACTTCCTTGTTACCATAGAAGCTGCAGCGATGCAGCGGCCCCTTCCATCCGGCCTGATCGCACGCTGCCTTGTAAAACTGGAACTGCAGTATCCGGGCGAGGAAATACCGCGAATACGGGGTGTTCCCCGGAATGTGATACTTTGCACCGGGATCGAAAGCATCGGCAGGCCGCGCAACCGGCGGCGTAATACCCTGATACTGTTCCTTCAGTCCGTGCCAGGCGGTGTTATATTGATCGGGCGTTATCGACCCGTCGAAAACACCCCAGCGCCATTTATCGACCAGCAATCCGAAAGGAAGAAACGCAACCTTGTCCATCGCCTGGCGCAGCAGCAGGCCAATGTCCTTGTCCGTGCCCGGCACATCCTTGCGGTCCAGCATATCGATCTGGACAAGATATTCAGGGGTGATCGACAGCGCGACCATATCGCCGATCGCCTCGTGAAAACCGTCATTTGCGCCATTCAGATGCAGATAGTCCTGCGTGTTATAGGCACGCTGGTAATAATTGTGGCCCAGTTCGTGATGGATCGTGATGAAATCGTCGGCGTTCTTTTTGATACACATCTTGATCCGCAGATCATCCTTGTTATCGAGATCCCACGCGCTGGCATGGCATACCACGTCGCGGTCGGCCGGTTTGGTAAACTGGCTACGCTCATAGAATGTTTCGGGCAGCGCATCGAAGCCCAATGACGAGAAGAAATCTTCCCCCACTCTGACCATATCCACTTCCGACAGCCCTTTTTTGGTAATCAGGTCGGTCAGATCATAACCGATATCGCCTGCGCCCTTGGGTGCAACGAGCGGGTAGATATTGCCCCATTCCTGGGCCCACATATTGCCCAGAAGGTCAGCCCGGATGGGTCCGCTGGCCGGCTGGACAGCGTCACCGTGCCGTTCGTTCAACTTTGAACGCACATAGGTGTGGAGGCTGTCATACAGCGGCTTGACTTCGCGCCACATCCGTTCGGTTTCGGCGGTAAATTCGTCCGCCGGCATATCGTAACCGGACCGCCACATCGCGCCGACATTATCGAATCCGAGCTCTTCTGCGCCGGCATTGGCAATCGCCACCATGCGGGCATAGTCATCTTTCATAGGGGCGCCGACCTGCGTGTGCCAGCTCGCCCACATTTCCGACAGTTCGGCCGGCGTACGATCCAGGTTGCCCATTTCCGCTTCGATGTCGGAGCCATTGATCGGCTTGCCATTCAGCGTGCCCATGCCCTTGCCATATTGCGAGCCGAGCTTCGTCGCGATTTCGTTGAGCTCTGTGGCCGCGCCTGCAGTTGTCGGAGCAGGCAGAACGATGCCGTTACGCAAAATATCCAGCTTGCGTGCGACTTCGGCATCGAGACCGGAAATTTTAGCATATTCAGCGGCTTGCAACGCGTAATTCACCGATTTTTCGGTTCCTTCCGCGCCGATCTGTGCCGCCAACGCGTCAGTATCGACAGTTATGTAAGTCGCGTTGACCCAGTAGGTTTTGCTCGATTCGACAGAGAAATCGAACAGGTCTTTTTCTGCCATCGCCACCCAGTCAGCCGCACCTTGCGGTGTCATCGGAAACGCTTTGGCTTGCTCCGTTTCCCCGGGCATGGCCGGCGTGCTCATGGCGGTTTCTGCAGGTAAGGTGGCGCAGGCACTGCTGGCCATGGCAAGCGCGATTAATGATGTTGCAGCGGAAAGGCGATTCATACGGGCGATCCTCGGTCCAGATTTGTTTTGATTGAAACCAGTTTGAACGCAGATGCGCAGTTTATCAAGCGTGGCCTGATATCAGGCTGACAGGAATTCTGCTATCGCGTCACCCAGTTCGGGTCTGGTCACGCAGCTCATGTGGGTGCCCGGAATTTCTATATACCGGCCGTCAGCCAGCGCGTCGGCCAATTCGGCAGGTGACCCGTTATCACGGTCCTGATCGCCGCAAATCACTGCAGTCTGCGCTGTGATGTCTGCAAGTGCAGAGGGCCGCGTATCGCTGACGGACTTGAGGAGATGCCGGGCAGCAACACGGTCCACCTTCATCGTCTTCATGAACTGCACGGCAAAATATGCCGGGTCGCCCCTTACAATATCCTCGAAGCGGTCGATGGCATCGATGAAGAAGTCAGAGCGCCCGCTCCACCCGGCAAGACCCTGCAGCCCCATGCCGGCAAGCACCAATTTGCGCGGCTTTAACCCCAGCATGACGCTACGCACAGCGGTTCTGGCGCCAAGCGAAAACCCGCACAGGTCGAATTCGTCAAGCGCCAGCGCCTCCACGATGGCGTGTGTGTCGCGGGCCAGTACATCATCGGGATAGCTTGCCGCATCATGCGGCTTCGCGCTTTCACCATGTGCGCGCAAATCAGGCATGATGCATTCAAATCCGGCGTCAGCCAGCAGCGCCGCATGACCATATCGAACCCAGTTCATGTCCGCGCTCGAGAACAGACCATGCAACAGCATTACCGGTCTGCCCGCGCCCATCCGGTGAACCGCCATATCCTGTCCGTCGAACGAAGCGACCATTTGTGTTGATACCGCGCTCACCGTTCTGTCAGACCATGCTCGTTCATACGCCACAGCACCATTTCAATCCGGTCCTGTCCAAAGAATGGCTCTCCTTCGAACACCAAGGTCGGCACGCCCCAATGGCCCGCCGCCTCCAGCGCATCCTGATTGGCGGCGATCTCCGCATCCAGACCCCCGGCATCATTAACGGCTTCGGCCTCAAGTACGGCCAGATCGAGCCCGGCGCGTGCTGCGGCACCGGCCAGATGATCGCCTTCGTCCCAGCGCTCGGTCCCGCCCCATATCAGCCGCGAAACCTCATCGGCGAAAGCAAGCGACTTGCCCCGCCGGGCGGCAGATTGTCCCATACGGGTAAGGCGATGAATATGTGGCTGGACGTCAGCAATTTTGCGCGTGGTCATATCCTGCACAATTGGATCCGGCCGCGGCGGCGCAAAAGGGATGCCATGAAATTTGGCAACCCGTATCATGTCGCGAAAGGTATAGCCGAGCCAGTTGGGGTGGCTGCGTTCAAAAAATTCAGGCTGCCTGATCGCCAGCGGATAGACTGGCCGAAGATCGATTGCGACGTCGTACATTTCGGTCAGCGCCCGGTAACGCCCGATCGCCAGGTAGCTGTAAGGGGAGCGGAACGACCAGTAAAGTTCAGCCGCCAGCGTCACCGAAAGAAGCAGTTCGTACCGGCATAAAGGCTTTCGATCTCTTTCCCGCTTTCGGCATCTGTGACAAACAAACCAATCCCTTCGTCAGTTGCGAATTCTTCGCCCAGCGTGCTTTCTTCCAGCGCATCAAGCTTATAGACACGCATGGCGCCGGCTAAACCGGTGCCGGGCGCCACATTTTCGGCGGTTGTGACCAGTCGCTCGTCGTCATTCTTGCGCAGCGTCCATCCGACCAGATTTCCGCTTTGAAAATTCAGCGTCAGACCTGATTTGTAATCGCTGAACTGCATTGGTCCAGCACCGCATTCCAGATTTTCGTTGCGGGATTGCGGGTCGCCCAGAGCCAGACCTATTGCTGTTTCGGTCAGTTGGCGCGAGGTGCCAAACGGAATTTCAAAACCATCGGCGCCGGTCGTGCGCACACTCTCTCCCGACAACCGGACGAAGCCCGGTTTTTCCGCCGAGACGTCAGGCTGTGTGGGCGATCCGGTTTGTCCGGCCGGGCCAGTACCCGGTTCGGCCGAACACGCTGCCAGCAGGAACAGTGCCCCCGCGCACAGACTTCCGTTGAGTAATCTCATCGCGGTCTATCCCTTCTTCAGATGTCTCCGGCCAAGCAATTCGGCGATTTGCACTGCGTTAAGTGCCGCGCCCTTGCGCAGATTGTCCGACACGCACCACAGTGACAAGCCGTATTCAACCGTCGGATCTTCACGCACGCGGCTGATATATGTGGCGCCCTCACCCGCCGCTTCTGTGGGTGTAATGTATCCGCCATCTTCGCGCTTATCGATGAGCATGATACCCGGCGCCTCGCGCAAGATGTCCTGTGCCTGCTCTGCTGAAAGTTCGTTTTCGAACTCGATGTTGACGCTTTCGCTATGGCCCACGAAAACCGGCACGCGCACGCAAGTCGCGTTCATCTTGATTTTCGGGTCGAGAATTTTCTTCGTTTCGACCACCATCTTCCATTCTTCCTTGGTCGAACCATCATCAAGGAAGACATCGATGTGCGGAATTACATTGAAAGCGATTTGTTTGGTAAAAGTGCGTGGTTCGACCTGATCACCCACGAAAATCGCGCGGCTTTGAGAAAAAAGTTCGTCCATACCCGCTTTGCCCGCACCCGACACCGATTGATAAGTCGAAACAACCACCCGCTTGATCGTCGCCGCATCGTGCAAGGGCTTCAGCGCAACGACTAGCTGCGCGGTCGAACAGTTCGGGTTGGCTATCATGTTGCGCTTTGCAAAATCATCGATTGCATCGGGATTTACCTCGGGAACGATCAGCGGAACATCGGGGTCCATCCGGTAAAGAGAGCTGTTGTCGATCACGACACACCCTGCCGCAGCAGCGATCGGAGCATATTGTTTCGACACGGCAGATCCAGCGGAGAACAGCGCGATATCCCATCCCGCAAAGTCAAAGTGCTCTATATTCCTGCACTTGAGCATTTTGCCCGTGTCGCCGAACTCGACTTCCGAGCCGTGCGAGCGCGAACTCGCCACAGCCGCGATTTCATCAATCGGAAATTCGCGCTCGGCAAGAATTTGCATCATTTCGCGCCCGACATTTCCGGTCGCGCCGACCACAACTACTCGGTAACCCATTTTTATACTCCGTCCGTGTTCAGCGTCGCTCTAGGCAAGCCATGCGGCGCCGCAACATAAATCGGCTGTCTCTGCAAAAGCGCGTTTAGCAGGCGCGGCTCAATCGGGCGGCGTAACGCCGTTGTCCTTGAGGAACCGCATGATTGTATTCCACATGTGCGGGCTGATTTTCTCGCCGCCAACACGATGTGTGTACCCAGGGTACAGCATCATTTCGAATGGCACGTTCGCGCCCTGCATTTTGGCGATAAGTTCACTGCTGTTTTCAAACACGACATTGTCGTCGGCCATGCCGTGAATAAGCAGCAGCGGATCGGTTATCTTCACCGCGTCCTCGATCGCAGCCGCCTTTGCATAGGCATCCCCGTCAGCCTGCGGTGTGCCCATGTAACGTTCGGTATAATGCGTGTCGTACAACTCCCAGCGGGTGACGGGCGCACCCGACACACCTGCCGCATACAGACCGGGATCGGCCTGCAACTGTTTCAGTGTCATATACCCGCCGTAAGACCACCCATCGAGCGCAATCTTGGTTCCATCGACAAAAGCGAGAGACTTGAGAAATTCTGCCCCGGATTTCTGATCGCGCACTTCGACGCCGCCCATTGCGCGGTAGATCGGCTGCTCGAATTCGACACCGCGATTGGCTGAACCGCGGTTATCCAGCTCAAACCAGATGTAACCCATATCGACAACCGCTTGCTCCAGTGCGCCGCCCCAACTCTTTTGCACCACCTGCGGACCTGGGCCGCCATAATGCGCGAACAGGACCGGATAGCGCTTTCCCGGCTCCATTTCAGGTGTGATCATCCGGTAATAAAGCGGCGTCTTGCCGTCGTCTGCCATCACAGTACCGTAAGCGGGCACGCGGTGGCTGGCGACAAATGGCGTGTAAGGATGCGCGGCATCCAGCACGTTTTCCTCGATCCACGCCAGACGGGTGCCAGCGGCATCGGCGATGTAGCTTTGCGGCGGCTGCGTTTCGTTGGAACGGGAAATCAGCAGCGTTTGCCCCTTCTCGTCCATCCGAGCAGCATTGCTGTAACCACTATCCGTCAACTGCGTCACATTTGCCGGATCGGCAAGGTTTAGCGAATAGACCTGCTGGGCCAGCACATCGTCCCGGGTCCCGGTGAAAAAGATGCGGCCCGCGTCTTCATCAACCCCGTTCAGGCTGGTGACGACCCATTCGCCGCTAGTAAGCTGCGTCCACGCGCCGCCACTGAAATGATACAAGTGGCCATAGCCGTCCCGTTCCGACCACCAGATCAAGCTGCCGTCCTTGAGAAATTTGTAATTGTCGGACAGGTTGATCCAGTAATCCTTGACCGCAGCGTTCTCGGAGAAAAGCACTTCGCTGGCGCCGGTCGCCGGATCGACTTTCAACATGTCTAGAACTGTTTGCCCGCGGTTCTGGCGCTGGACATACAAGGTCTTGCCATCTGGCGCCCAATCGACGCGGGCAAGGTAGATGTCTTTCTCGGCGCCCAGATCAACCTCGACGCGGTTCTTGCCATCGGGATCCATCAGAAACAATTGGACGTCGGCATTGGGTGTGCCCGCAGCGGGATAACGCTGATCATAAACCTTGGTGCCGGTCGCGCCGATGGCCGCCCGGGTGACGATGCCCACGGGCGCTTCGTCAAACCTTTCAACCGCAAGCCGGCCATCATCCGGCGACCACCAGAAGCCGGTCAGCCGGGCCATTTCTTCCTGCGCAACGAATTCCGCCTCGCCCCAGCGAATGGTTTCGCCTTCCTTGGGCGTAACCGGTGCGGCATCACTGCCCACCTTTCCGGTCCATAGTTGGCGATCGCGGACGAATGAAACATAACCGCCTTCGGGGCTGAGTTTGGGGTTAAGCTCGCTCGCCTCCGTATCGGTCAGGCGCGTGACACTGCCCTCCAGCCCCGCAAGATAAAGATCGCCGTCGAGCGGGACGAGGACCGATTTGCCATCGGCCGACCATTGGTAGGTGATAATGCCCTTGAGATTGCCGACCCGCGCACGCTCGCGCTGCATCTTTTCGTCTTCGGACAATTCGCGGCCTGAACCCAGCTTCTCGCTATCCACAAGCATGGTCCATTCGCCGCTTGTCCGGTCATAGCCCCACAGATCGTAGCGGTCTTTGTCATCCTCACGGTTCCGCAGCAGCGTGAGATAGCGTCCGTCGGGCGAAATCCGTGTAGCGCGCGGGCTGGAGCCATTAAGCCCCGGACTGCCGAACACCCGCTCGAATGTCAGTGTACCCTGTCCGGTTTCCGCTGCGCGTTTTTCAGTTTTCATATGGCCATCTCCGGCGAGAACAGGAATTGCCGTGAAAGCGGAAACGAGTGCTGTTGAAAGCAGAGCTGCCCGAATGAAGCGCATAACAATGTGATACCCCTAGGTTTCTTTGTTGCGAAGTTAACGCACCTGCCGCCCATAGCAAGCGCGAACGAGGAAAGGGCGCCCCGATCATCCCGGAGCGCCCCTTCCAATTTCGCAATTGCGAGAAACTTATGCCGACAAAGATCAAGCCTTTGGTGCGTTATCCCGGCGTTCCGCGATGCGCGCACGCTTACCGGTGCGGCCACGCAGATAGTAAAGCTTCGCACGGCGCACGATACCGCGGCGAACCACGGTCAGGCTGTCGAGGTTGGGCGAGTAAAGCGGGAACACCCGTTCCACACCTTCGCCGAAGCTCATTTTACGCACGGTGAAGTTGCTGCCCATGCCGCGGTTGGAGCGGGCGATGCAGACGCCTTCGAAATTCTGGACACGTGTACGTTCGCCTTCGACGACGCGCACACCCACGCGGACGGTATCGCCAGCCTGGAATTTGGGAATCTCTTTCCCGTCACTAAGAGCGCCGATTGCTTCGGCCTCGAGAGTCTGGAGCAGGTTCATTTACCTGGTTTCCTATTTTCATGCCGCTCGCCAGAGGCAGACTGGTCCCGAACACCGATATGGCGTTCCCAAAGGTCCGGTCTGCGTAACCGTGTATGATCTTCCGACATGGATTTACGCCATGCGGCGATCTTCGCATGATCCCCCGATCGCAGCACTTCAGGGATCGTGCGCCCTTCCCATTCAGCGGGCCGGGTATATTGAGGATATTCAAGGAGCCCTTCTTCGAAGCTCTCCTCGCTACCACTTGAAGCCGCGCCCATTACGCCGGGAAGTAGGCGAATGCAAGCGTCGAGAATCGTCAATGCCGCAGGCTCTCCGCCCGACAGAACGATATCGCCAACAGACACTTCCTCGATCTCGCGGGTTTCGAATATGCGCTCGTCGAAACCCTCGAACCGGCCGCACAGGATCGTGACCCCCGGCCCGGCAGAAAGTTCGCGAATTCGCTCCTGCGTAATTGGCTTGCCGCGCGGCGTCATGGCGAGGATTGGCGCCTTTGGCTGCACGCGCTTGGCATGATCGACCGCAGCGGCGAGCACATCGACTTTTAGCACCATTCCCGCACCCCCGCCCGCTGGCGTACCATCGACATTGCTGTGCTTGTCCGTCGCAAAATCGCGGATCTGGACAGTATCCAGCGACCACTTCTGTTCCTCCAACGCGCGCCCCGCGAGCGACAGGCGCAGCGGGCCGGGAAACATCTCGGGGTAGAGGGTAAGGATGGTGGCCGCGAACGTCATTCAATGCCTTTGCGCGCAATCAGGCCCCTTTTGCAACCGACATGGGAATTGCTCAGCCCGCTGCGAGGAACTCTGCGAGCTTGTCGAAGCTGCCGCTCCAACCGCCTTTCATCGATGCCATTTGCTTCGTAAACTCGGCGAGATCTTCGGCCGTGGCTTCCACGGGGGTCCACGTCAGTGTCACTCTGGTGCCGCCATCGACCTCTTCGAATCGTACATCGGTCAGCAGCGTAAGCGGCCAACGCGGGACGAAGGATGGCCTGATCTTATTGCCCGCCTCATCCGCAAAGCTTTGCTCCCACGCGATACGGCTGGTCGGTTGCACCGCCGTCCACAAAGCCAGCGTGTAATTCGTGCCCATTTCATCATGATCGGAGCGCGTATGCATCAGCGAACCTTCGCTGATTTCGCCTGACAGCAATGTCAGCTTTGCTCCCGGAGGCCCGGACCATGCGGCCATCTTATCGGGATCGGCCCACGCATCGAAAACATCGCCAATCGGCGCATCAAACACGCAGGTGATCGTGAACACAGGCGTATCGGTCATGTGTCAGTGCCCCCTGCGCGGGATGATTTGAGGAACGCGCCGAGCTGGCCGAACCGGTCGGGCCAATAGGATGCCATTTGCTCGACATATTGGCGTGTCTGTTCCAGCCCTGCCGGTTTGAGCCTGCGGGGCCTTTGCTTGCCGTCGCGGATAGCTTCGATAAGGCCGGCGCTTTCGAGTACCTTGAGATGTTTTGAAATGGCGGGCTGGCTAAGCGAAAACGGCTCGGACAGCTGGGACACGGTCGCCTCTCCCGTCGCAAGCCGCGCCAGGATCGCGCGGCGCGTGGGATCAGATAGGGCCGAGAAAGCCAAGTTGAGCGAATCATCCACAGCCATATGTTATATAACTATTAGGCTATGTAAAGAGTTTCAGTTGAGTTCCGGCGCGTCTGCATGCGGGCGCGGTATGCTTATGCGGCGAATTCTGCCGAGATTACCAACTTCTCGCTATCCCAGCCTGGAACAGCGGATTCAGTCATCGGGACCATGAATGTCTTACCGTCGGGCTTGGCAATTTCAACGATATCACCCGCACCGAAATTTTCGATGGCCGCAACTCTGCCCACAGCCTCTCCACCGTCCGTAACGACTTCAAGGCCAAGCAGATCGGCGTGATAATACTCGCCCTCGCCCAGTTTCGGCAGTTGCGAGTGCGGAATTGTCAGCACTGTGCCGCGCATTTTTTCGGCGGCATTGCGGTCCTGTACTTCCGCAAAACGGGCGACCGCGCCGCCTTTGTTATCATCGCGGATTTTCTTGAGCGTAAACGCGCCCTCGTTGAAGGTCTTGTAACGCTTTAACTCTGCCCAGCCCTCGCCGAACAGCTTTAACCGGACTTCGCCCGCCACACCGTGCGCACCGATAACGGCGGCCAGGGTGACGGGCTTATCCTGTTCCAAAGACCTTAGCCCTCGGCCTTGTCTTCGGACTTGTCGTCTTCAGCAGGCTTTTCCTCGGCGACCGGGCCGCCTTCGGCGACTTCCTCAGCGATTGCCGCAGCATCTTCTGCAGAAGCATCTGCAGGCGCTTCGGTCGATGCGTCGGCCACTGCTTCTGCGGTCTCTTCGGTCTTTACCGAACCGGTTGCCGTGTTCTCGTTGGTTGCATCGTCAGCCGGTGCTTCATCAGCCGGAGTCGCTGCCGCTTCCTTGGCAGCCTCGGCTGCTGCAGTGGCTTTCTCGGCCTTTTCCTCAGCGCGTTCGGTGGCTTTTTCGCCCGGCTTCGCCTTGTTCGGGTTGTTGCGCGGTTCGCGCTTCAGGATGCCCGCAGCGTCAAGGAAACGCAAAACGCGGTCCGAAGGCTGGGCACCAACGCCGAGCCAGTAACGGATGCGATCTTCGTTCAGCTTTACGCGGCCTTCGTCATCCTTTGCGAGCAGCGGGTTATAAATCCCGACCTGCTCGAGATACTTGCCGTCACGCGGCCGGCGGCTGTCGGCAGCCACAATACGGTAATAAGGACGCTTCTTGGCGCCGCCACGGGACAAACGCAGTGCAATTGCCATGTTAAATAACCTTTCCAGTATAAATAATTGAAGTTGTCGAATTCATTTTTTATCGAGTAAATTTTTTAGGTCGGCGGGAATCTCCCCACCGGGGCCACCGAAACCGCCCATGCCGCCGCCAGCCCCGCCCAGGCCGGGCATAATGCCGCCCATCCCTGCCCCAGAACCTTTGGCGCCGAACATGGCGGCAAGCCCCTTCAGGCCGCCCATCTTCTTGATCTGCTTCATCGCGCGAGACATTTCCTGATGCATTTTCAGCAGCCGGTTTACGTCCTGAACCTGCATCCCCGCACCTGCTGCAACGCGTTTCTTGCGTTTCGCATTAAGCAGCGCCGGATTCTCCCGCTCCTTTGGCGTCATGGAGCCGACAATCGCGTCCATATGCACCAGAACCTTGTCGTCCATGCCTGAGTTCGCGAGCGCGGCCTTGGCTTTTTTCATGCCGGGCATCATACCGGCCAAAACACCCAGCCCGCCCATCTGGTTCATCTGGCGCAATTGCATCCTCAGGTCGTTCAGATCGAACTTCCCCTTGGCCATCCGCTCGGCCAGCTTGTCAGCCTCGTCCTTGTCGATCGTGGCCGCAGCCTTCTCGACAATGGAGACTACGTCGCCCATGCCCAGAATACGGCCGGCCACGCGGCTGGGCTGAAACGCCTCGAGCGCGTCAAGTTTCTCGCCCGTACCCGCGAATTTGATCGGTTTACCTGTGACTGCGCGCATCGACAGCGCAGCACCGCCGCGCGCATCGCCGTCCATCCGGGTCAGTACGACGCCGGTCACGTTGACTTCGCCGCTGAAACTTTGCGCGACGTTGACCGCATCCTGACCGGTGAGTGCATCGACCACCAGCAGCACTTCGGTAGGCTGTGCGATCGATGCCACTGCCTTCATTTCGGCCATGAGCGCTTCGTCAACATGCAGGCGGCCCGCAGTATCCAGCAGCAAAACGTCGGAATTGTTGAGCTTCGCGGCCTGCATTGCGCGCGCGGCTATTTCGGCTGGCTGCTGGCCCGCGATGATCGGCAAGGTTGCGACATCCACCTGGCCGCCAAGAATTTCGAGCTGTTCCTGCGCTGCCGGACGATTGACATCGAGCGAGGCCATCATGGCCTTCTTGCCATGCTTCTCGCGGATATATTTGCCAAGTTTGGCAGTCGTAGTCGTCTTACCCGAGCCCTGCAGGCCGACCATCATGATCACAACCGGCGGTTTGGCCCCAAGATCCAGACCCTCGGTCTGTTCTCCGCCAAGCATCTCGACCAGCTCGTCATTGACGATTTTGACGACTTGCTGGCCCGGCGTGACCGAACGCAGCACATCCTGACCGACCGCTTTCGCGCTGACAGCATCGATGAAGCGGCGGACAACCGGCAATGCCACATCGGCTTCCAGCAGCGCAATACGCACCTCGCGCATGGCATCCAGCACATCCTGCTCGCGCAGCGCACCGCGCCCGCGCAGACTATCAAAAACACCGCCAAGGCGATCTGACAGGTTATCGAACATGCTCTCACTCCTCGTCATGCGGCGCCCCGGAAACAGGAACGCAAAAATGCCAAAAACGCCGGCGAACGAAACCTCGTTGGCCAGCGTGCGGGAATTTCCCGGCTTTAAACTATGTCCGCATCAATAGCCTGCTATTTCGCGTAGGTCGAGGCGAAAATGGCGGGGCTGGAGAACCGGATCATATCGTAGCATGGGCTACAGGCGCGCCCGTTGCCGCAAACCATGCCATTTTGCAATCCGAAATTTCGGCTTGCAGCTTCGGCCGCCCCATTCCCGGCTCACAAGCCGATACGCACCACCACTAAACGGTCAGATACCCGACATAGCCGGCGTAAACCACAAGAAACACGCCGCCTTCCCATCGCCTGAGTTTCCAGCCGGTCCGCAAAAACAGCCCCAGCAACGCCGTTGTACCCAGCAGAATCCAGATATCGAAAGCCGCGATTTCGGGCGGAATCGTGATCGGGTGGGCGACAGCAGTCACGCCCAGGATACCAAGGACGTTGTAGATGTTCGAGCCGATTATATTTCCCAGCGCAACATCCGCATGCCGGCGCAATGCTGCGATGACGCAGGCAACCAGTTCGGGCAGTGATGTGCCGACCGCTACGACCGTGAGGCCAATCACCGTTTCGGTAACGCCGAAGTCGCGCGCAATTTCGATCGCACCATCGACCAGCAGGCGTGCGCCTATAATCGTGCCGATAATGCCTGCCGCAGCCAGGCCCAGTGCCGTGAACAGGCCCATTCCGGGCGAAGTCACATCAGCCACGACATGTTCGTGCATCTCCGCCTCCGCATCAGGATGGCGCCGCTCGCTACGATATGCCCAGACTATATATCCGATCAAAAGCGCAAGCAGCGCGAAGCCAACCGGTCGGCTAAGAGAGCCGAGCAAAACGGCAACCAGGCAGGCAAGTGTTGCCACCGCCAGCGCCAGTCCATCCCGCCGGAATGCAGCCGGATTGATTGCCAGGGGTAAAATCAGCGCCGAAACACCCAGAATAAGCAGGATGTTGGCGATGTTGGATCCTACGATGTTGCCGACCGCGATACCGGGTGCGCCTTCGAAAGCGGCAAACAGGCTGGTGACAAGTTCAGGCGTCGACGTGCCGAAACCGACGATTGTAAGCCCCGCCAGCAATGGCGATACCCCTAACCGCGCTGAAATAGCTACGGCACCGCGTACAAGCACGTCACCGCCTATCGCAAGAAGCACCAGCCCGACAAATATAAGAAAGATAGTCATAAAAATATCTCGGCAAACATATTTCCGGACAGGCGCATTGCGGCAAAAATGCCGGCAACGGCTGTTGCGATGGCCGCCCGCGCATTTAAAATCTGGGTACGGTTATACGAAACGACCAACCGGTTGAAATCAGCATGGTCAAGCATTTCGTCGCGGCCGATTCGCCGCAGCCGTTTCCGGCTGGCGAGCCACCAGAAATAGCCCGAAAGGAAGGCCGCCGCGACAATCGAAAGGTCGAGCAGCAGAAACAGTATGGTCATGGGTCGGCCTTGGTGTGCGAAGCCCGATGGCGTATCGGGGTTTAGGAAAGGACCGGCGGCACAAATCGATCAGTCGAAAAATTCTGACAAGAGCGATTTCTTCTTTTTGGGACGGCGTTTGTCATAATGATCGTTGTACCTGACATCGCGGCTGCGATCGTATCTATCATCATCACCCTGCATCAGCGATGCCGCCATGCCCAATAACCCCCCGGCGGCGGCGCCGCGCCGCTCGCCGCTGCGGTTCTCCGGCGCGCGCATACCGGCCGTTTCCCGGACATCAGGCACCTGCGTGCGGTCGATGATCTTGTCCAATTCTCCGCGATCCAGCCAGACACCCCTGCAAGTGGGGCAAAAGTCTATCTCGACCCCGCTTCGGTCAGCCATGGAAAGGCCGGTTTTACATACCGGACACAGCATCGACGCGACACTTTCGTGGGTTCGCATGATCTAACCCTCCACGCGCTGGCGTGAGGGTGCATCATTTTGGCAAACAGTATCGGTATATCCGCCGTGCGGCTGTGCAATTCGCGCCATAATCAGTCCTTCGATGTCGATCCGAAGGAGAACAGCCGTCCCGATTTGTGAAGTTTGTTCACCAGACGATCGGTCCCCCTTCTGGGGCACGATCCGACATCGCGGGCGAAACAACTCGACGCTTCATCCGCCAGAGGGGCCCGGCTCGTAAATTTCGAATAATCCCGCTTGAGCAATCTTACAATATAATTTTGTCAGGCACGGCATCGCGGGTTCGCGTCGCATAGGCTCGGATTTGTCAGCGGCAAAAGGCAGGGCGCCGGATCGGGCAGGTTTGATGCCGCAAGGGGCGCGCCGACGAAGCTGCCAAAGAACCATTTCGCGTTAAGGTGCCGGCCCCACTCTACCCCGCCCCGGTTAGACGCATGCCAGTTGGACCCATGCCGGTTTGAGGCCCGCCGGATTTGATGTGTTTCAAAAAGAAAACCAGCGGAATACCTGGGATTTCCAGACATTCCGGTGGTTTCCAGATGATTGGTGGAGCCTAGCGGGATCGAACCGCTGACCTCAACACTGCCAGTGTTGCGCTCTCCCAGCTGAGCTAAGGCCCCATACCAATTTACCTGCCAAATGGCGGGAGGTGGCCCTTTATTAAGAGCCCCGCCATTTGGCAAGAATTATATCAGCTTTCAGGCTTGTCGTCATCATCGCCTTTACCCGGGCCTACGCCAAGATCGTCGTCACCGCCAAGATCGACATCATTATCGGGCGAATCTTCGCCGTCGTCGATATCTTCCAGATCCGCATCATCGTCGGCAAGGTCGCTGTCGGCCTGCTTGTCTTTCTTTTTCTCGTTCTCTTCGAACGGAATTGGCTGCTTGCTCTTAAGCACGGGTTCCGGATCCCATTCGTTCTCGCATTCGATGCAAGTGACGGGATCAGCTTTTCCGAGATCGTAGAACCGGGTGCCGCATTTCGGGCAGCTCCGTTTGGTGCCCCACTCTGGCTTGACCATTGTAATTCCTCGCTAGCGCCCGCCGTCCGCGACAGGCTGCAATTTCAACTAAATCAGGATGGGTGGCGCGTGTGCCTGAATCAAGCACCCGACCACTTCGGCGCGCGCCTTGCCATAGGCCAAAGGCACTGTCAAAGCGTGCGCCCTGACTGCAGCCTATTTTGTGAGAATTGCAACCTTGTCCACCGGAACTACCTTGGAAGGCCTGGTGCCGCGCCGTTTCATGCCTTGCGGACCGCTGAAAGGCCGCATTCGCGTGCCGGGCGACAAGTCAATCAGCCACCGTGCATTGATGTTGGGCGCGTTGGCGATCGGCAAAACGACAATTCACGGGCTGCTGGAAGGCGAAGATGTCCTTGCGACGGCGGCGGCAATGCGCGCCATGGGTGCCACGATCAAGCGCCGAGATGACGGGACTTGGGAAGTCCACGGCGTGGGTGTGGGCGGATTGTTGCAGCCTGATACGCCGCTAGACATGGGGAACAGCGGCACCTCGACACGGTTGTTGATGGGCCTGATTGCCAGCCAAGGCATTACGGCAAGCTTTACCGGCGATGCCAGCCTTTCGGGCCGTCCGATGGGCCGGGTGATTGAACCGTTGTCGCAAATGGGCGCTGAAATCAGTTCAGCCCCCGGTGGCCGCCTGCCGCTGATATTACGCGGTATCCAGCCCGCAATTCCCATCACCTACCGGCTGCCTGTCGCCTCTGCGCAGGTTAAAAGCGCTGTCATGCTGGCAGCGCTCAACACGCCCGGCATCACCACAGTCATCGAGCCGGTGCCGACGCGCGATCATTCAGAACGGATGCTCGGGGGCTTTGGCGCGGACGTTACGGTCGAAGTTGTCGACGGCGAACGTATCATCAAAGTGCGCGGCGGCGCAGACCTGCAGCCGCAAGATATTGACGTACCGGGTGATCCATCATCTGCAGCCTTTTTTGCGGTCGCCGCACTGATCGTCCCGGGCAGCGAAATTATCATCGAGAACGTCGGCCTCAACCCCACACGCGCCGGACTGTTTCAGGTCCTGCGCCAAATGGGCGGCCATATCGAGGAAGTGAACCTGCGCGAAGTGGGCGGCGAACCCGTTTCCGATCTGCTCGTGAAGCACTCTGGATTGCGGGGTGTGGAGGTTGACCCCGCCCTCGCCCCTGCCATGATCGACGAATTTCCCGTGCTGTTTGTTGCAGCCTCGGTTGCCGGCGGAACCACAGTGACCAGAGGCCTTGAAGAATTGCGGGTCAAGGAATCGGACCGGCTAGACACGATGGCCACCGCTTTGGAATTGGCTGGAGCAACGGTCACCCAGCAGAAAGACGGCCTGACTATCGATGGAACGGGCGGTGCGCCACTACCCGGAGGCGGCCCGGTCATCACGCGTCTCGACCACCGGATCGCGATGAGCATGGCTGTGGCGGGGCTGGCGAGCAGCGGCGGCGTGGAGCTTGACGATACAGCCCCGATTGCAACCAGCTTCCCCAATTTCGAACAATTGCTGCACGAACTAGGAGCAACATGACAGACCATATCAGTTCATTCACCGCCGACCTCATCGGCTTTGCGGGGATGATCTGTATCGTCTCTGCCTTTGCTTACAGCAATGTGGTAAAACAAATGAACATGATACTGTTTAACCTGACAAATTTCGCGGGGGCTGTTCTACTGACTATATCGCTACTGGTAAACTTCAACTTGCCCACATTGGTGCTCGAAATCGTCTGGATGGCCATTGCCTTGTTCGGCCTTGGCAAGGAACTCATACAGCGCAGGAGAGCCGCGTCATGATCATCGCGGTCGATGGCCCTACCGCATCAGGCAAGGGGACGATTGCCAAGGCACTGGCAGCGCATTTTGGTCTGCCTCACCTCGACACCGGGCTGCTTTACAGGGCGGTCGGCAGACAGGTCGAATTGAACGGCGGTGATGCCGATGATGCCGGCGATGCGCTGCGCGGTTGCAACTTCCCAGACAGACTTTTGGCCGATGACGTGCTTCGCAGCGAGGCGGTCGGCGGTCTCGCGAGCCGGGTTTCGGTCCATCCGTCCGTTCGTGAGGCATTGCTCAGGCGGCAGCAGGCCTTTGCCCGGCAAGGCGGCGGCGCGGTCCTTGATGGACGTGACATCGGCACCGTGATCGCGCCAGAGGCAGCGGCCAAATTGTTTGTAACCGCCACAGTCGCTGCGCGTGCCGAGCGCAGGTTTCGCGAAATGCGGGACCGCGGCGAAAATGTGACACTGGACACGATCGCTGCCGATCTTCGCCGCCGCGACGACCGCGACAGCAAACGCGCCGCGTCGCCGCTTTTCCCCGCACCTGATGCGTATATTCTGGACACCTCCACACTTGGCCGCGACGAGGCGATTGCCGCCGCCATCGAAGCTGTCGAAGAGGCAATCAAACAGCATCCTGCGTAATGTCGTCCCGGGTTTGGCGGGAAGGCCACATTCCTCGCTTACCGACGCGGGCGGATAATGCCAAATCGCTTGCATTTTGTGTGCCCTTCGCCTAGGCGCGCGTCCGTTCGAAGGGCATACGGCCCGGCGAAGGCAAGCTCAACAGCATTGCCGGCAGGTGCAAGCGCTTTCCAGCCTTCCTCCCGGTAATTCCGCCTCCACCGTTCCGTTAGCCATGCGAACCTCCATTACGGCATTCGGCCCGGTGGAGATGTCGGCCCCTTTGGCCCGCAACGGCAATCCCGCCGGCGCGGAGAAAAGACCCCGGGATTACACCGGCGGCCGGAATTTGAATACTTAGGAAACTCCAACATATGGCAACTGCGCCCAACCCGACACGCGACGATTTCGCCGCGATGCTCGACGAACAATTCGGCAATGCCGACGATGGCGGCTTTGAAGGCCGCGTAGTCAAAGGTACTGTCACCGCGATCGAAAACGACAAGGCAGTGATCGATGTCGGCCTCAAATCAGAAGGCCGCGTCCCGCTCAAGGAATTCGTTCGCGGAGAAGGCGATAGCGAACTGAAAGTCGGCGATGAAGTCGAAGTTTATGTCGACCGCGTCGAAAACTCCGATGGCGAAGCAATGCTCAGCCGCGACCGCGCACGCCGCGAAGCCGCGTGGGACAAGCTCGAAAGCGAGTTTGGTGAAGAAAAGCGCGTCGAAGGGCGCATTTTCGGCCGCGTCAAAGGCGGCTTCACAGTCGATCTCGACGGCGCTGTAGCCTTCCTGCCCGGCAGCCAGGTCGATATCCGCCCCGTGCGCGATGTTACCCCGCTGATGGACATGCCGCAGCCATTCCAGATCCTCAAAATGGATCGCCGCCGCGGCAACATCGTTGTCTCGCGCCGGGCCGTATTGGAAGAAACCCGCGCAGAACAGCGCAGCGAACTGATCGACAAGCTGGCTGAAGGCCAGGTTACCGACGGTGTCGTTAAGAACATCACCGATTACGGCGCATTCGTCGATCTCGGCGGTATCGACGGGCTGCTCCATGTCACCGACATGAGCTACAAGCGCGTTAATCACCCGAGCGAAGTGATCGAAATCGGCCAGACCGTGACCGTGCAGATCATTCGCATCAATGCCGAAACACAACGTATTTCGCTCGGCATGAAACAGCTCGAAAGCGATCCGTGGGACGGTGTTGCAGCGAAGTATCCAGTTGGCGCAAAGCTGACCGGTACCGTTACCAACATCACCGAATACGGTGCATTCGTCGAAATCGAATCCGGCATCGAAGGCCTGGTTCACGTTTCGGAAATGAGCTGGACCAAAAAGAACGTCCATCCGGGCAAGATCGTTTCGACATCACAGGAAGTCGAAGTGCTGGTCCTCGAAGTGGATTCGGAAAAGCGCCGCATTTCGCTTGGTCTCAAGCAGGCCATGGGCAATCCCTGGGAAGAATTTGCCGACAAGCACCCGGTTGGTACGGTTGTCGATGGCGAAGTCAAAAACGCTACCGAATTCGGCTTGTTCATCGGCCTCGATGGCGATGTGGACGGCATGGTTCACATGTCGGACATTGCATGGGGCATCTCGGGTGAAGACGCTCTCGCTCTCCACCGTAAGGGTGAAGAAGTGCAGGCAGTTGTTCTGGATGTCGATACCGACAAGGAACGCATCAGCCTGGGCATGAAGCAGCTTGAAAAGGGCGCACCTTCGGCTGAAGGCGCGTCGGCAGCAGGCGCGCTGAAGCGCGGCGATGTAGTCACCGTGACTGTTCTCGAAGTTCGCGATGGCGGCCTCGAAGTGCAGGCCGGCGACGACGGCGCTACCGGCTTCGTCAAACGTTCGGACCTTGGCCGCGACCGCGACGAACAGCGTCCCGATCGTTTCCAGACCGGTCAGAAGATCGACGCGATGGTTACCGGTTTCGACCGTTCCAAGAAGCCGAACTTCTCGATCAAGGCACACCAGATTTCCGAAGAGAAGGAAGCGGTGGCCAAGTTTGGTTCATCCGATTCGGGTGCATCGCTGGGCGACATCCTGGGTGAAGCGCTCAAAAAGAAAGGCGACTGATCGTATTGATCGGTTGATCCTGCCGCGCTCGCGCGCGGTAGTGAGATAAGGCAAGGCCCGTCAGCTCATCGAAGCTGGCGGGCCTTTTCTACTTCGGTTTGCTGGACTATCATGCTGTGATGATCGAAATTCACCAGTTTGCGTGCCTGTCCGATAATTACGGATATCTCGCTCACGACCCCGCCAGCGGAGAAACGGCCGCGATCGATACGCCTGATGGTGCAGAATATCTACGCCAGGCGGATGCCAAGGGATGGAAAATCACCCAGATCTGGAACACGCACTGGCATCCCGATCATGCTGGCGGCAACAAGGTGATACAGGACGCCGCGGGATGCACCATCACTGCGCCGAAAGAAGTCGAACGGATTAGCCCGATCGGCACAATCGTTGCACACGGCGATACCGTTTCACTCGGCCGGCACACTGCGAATGTTATCGACGTGAGCGGCCACACAAACGGCCACATC
Source organism: Altererythrobacter aquiaggeris (assembly GCF_037154015.1). NCBI lineage: Bacteria > Pseudomonadati > Pseudomonadota > Alphaproteobacteria > Sphingomonadales > Erythrobacteraceae > Aestuarierythrobacter > Aestuarierythrobacter aquiaggeris. The sequence goes on along the minus strand of NZ_JBANRL010000001.1, from coordinate 1,153,832 downwards.
GCATACCATTTGCCCGAAGCAGGCGTCGCGTTTATCGGGGATGCCGTGTTCGCGCTTGGTTGCGGGCGGATGTTCGAAGGGACCCCCGATCAGTTCTGGAGCAGTCTGGAAAGGGTGAAGGCGCTTCCCGCCGACACGATGCTGTACTGCGCACATGAATATACCGCCGCGAACGCCAGCTTCGCTGTCCATGCCGACCCTGACAATGCCGATCTGGCGGCCTATGCGGAGGAAATCCGCGACAAGCGGGCGCGCGGTGAGCCAACTGTCCCGATGCCGCTGGCCCGCGAACTCAGGACTAATCCGTTTCTTCGCGCAGACAGCGCTGAAATCAGCGCCCGCTGGGGCGGTGACACGCCTGCTGCGACCTTCGCCGCACTGCGCGTCGCCAAGGATAACTTTTAACCCAAATCGCAGTTTGGGCACGCCAAAACAAAAAGGGCGGCCACGCGGGCCGCCCGTTTGAATATCGACGTAAATCTACATCGAGGATATCAGTTCGTCGGCCAGTCTGCGATCGGCCGCTGCATCATGGTTTTTGGCGATCAATGTCTTTGCAGCGCCGGCTGCGACAACTGCCGCGGTTTCACGCACATGATCGACTGCATCGCGCTCTGCCGAGGCGATCTTGTCCTGCGCCATGCGTTGACGCCGCTCAACCATGGCAGTCGCATCGGCCTCCGCTTTCGCGACAATACCGTCTGCTTCGCCGCGAGCCGTTTCCAGCATCGCTTCGGCGTCTTTCTGAGCACCGGCAATCTTGGCGGTATATTCAGCCCTCAGTGCCTCGGCTTCCGCACGAAGCTGTCTGGCTTCGTCCAGCTGCTGGCGAATGTCGGCAATTTTACTGTCGAGGCCGCCGGCGATTGTCTTGTGAACCTTTGCGCCGAAAATTGCGATCAGGATCAACACCGTCATTGCGATCGCCACGATGCCAAACGGCGGAATGCCAAACAATTCGGGTTCGATATGCTTTCCGGCGCCATGTTCGACCGTGGCGTTGATTTCAGCAGCTTGTGTCGCGAAGACTTCAGGCGCATTAGACATTGGCCATAGCCTCCTTTGCAGCGGATTTGGCTGCCGCTGCCGTCACTTTGACGCCGGCGAGTTGTCGCACGATATCTTGTGCGGCTTGTGCTGCGACATCCTGAATTTCACTGAGAGCCGACTGGCGTGAGGCATCGATCCGCATTTCAGCGTCGGTCAGCTTCTTGTCGATACGCTTTTGCGCGGCGGCAAGTTTCTTATCACTGTCAGCACCGGCTTTCGCCTTTGCTTCAGCGACCAAAGCCTGTGCGGCAGCGCGGTTTTCATTTTCGCGCTTGCGCCAGGCTTCCTCTTCGACATCGGCCTGATCGCGTGCCGCCTGAGCAGCTGCGAGGTCGGACGCGATTTGCCCGTCACGCTTTGCAACGGTGTCCATCACCTTGGGAACCATACCGCGTCCGATCACGAAGAAAACCAGGCCGAAAAATATCAGCAGCCAGAATATCTGGCTCGAATAGGTATCGGCAATCTGTGCGATCTGAGGCATTGAAAACGTCCCGAAGGGTCAATCAGAGGATAACCGGCCGGAGCTCACTCCGGCCGGAATTTATCGGTTTGCGTCAGGCGACGAAGATCAGGATCATCGCGACAACGAATGCCAGCAGGCCGAGAAGTTCAGCGGCGGCGAAGCCGATGAACAGTCGGCCCTGCTGGCCGTCAGCCGCACCGGGATTGCGCAATGCGCTTTCCAGGAACGAGCCAAAAACATTACCCACACCGATGGCGGCCATGCCGGCACCGATAGCTGCCAGACCGGCACCGATCAGCTTTGCTGCTTCTGCGTCCATAGTAATTACTCCTTAGAAAATCAGATAGATTGAAACGAAAACCTAGTGCAAATTCTCGGCATCATTGATGTAAAGCGAGCTCAACAGTGCGAAGACGTAGGCCTGAATGCCGGCCACGAGAATTTCTAGCGCGCAGATGCCAATCATCAGCAGGAAGCTGGGAAGGCCGACCACGGTGCCCCAAAGCGGGCCTGCGTTGGTGCCATCGATCACGAAGCTGGAAAGAACTTCCAGCAGAACGTGCCCGGCCATCATCGCCACGAACAGTCGCAAGGCGAGGCTGAAGGGGCGCACAAGGAAGGATACGAGCTCGATCGGGAAGATGATCGGGACCATCGGCCACGGCGTGCCCTGCGGCACGAAGAGCGAGAAAAAGTGAAAGCCGTGCTTCCAGAAGCCCACGATCAGGACGATCGCGAAGCTGATAATCGCCAAAACGCCAGTAACCGTAAAGTGGCTGGTAAAGGTGAACGGGTGAACCCCTACAAGGCCCAGCGGCAGCAGCCCCAGCAGGTTGGCAAACAGGATAAACATGAACAACGAGAAGATATAGGGCACATACTTACGCCCTTCCTTACCGACATTGGCTTCGAGCATATCCTCGATAAAGCCGGTGAAACTTTCGACGGCCATCTGCCAGCGGCCGGGGACCAGCTCGCGCTTCATCCCGCCGAGCACAAAGACCAGCAGGGCAACAAACGTGATGCCCATCCACAGCGCGCTGTTTGTAAACGCAATATTGTAACCCGCAATTTCCCAGCCCTCAGTGCCGGCGAACGGCTTGATGGTGAACTGGTACATCGGGTCGACTTTGGCTGGTTCGGCCACGCTGTCACTTATCCTTGGCTTCGAGCGAATACCCTGATCCCGAAACAACCTACTGGTCGCTGTCGGGCTTCCGGCTCGCGGTCCTGAAAACATTCCTGAAGGCGACGATGATCCCGAGGAACAACATCACCAGCAGACCCCATGGACCGGTACCGGCAAAATGGTCGATGACCCAGCCAATTACCAATCCGCCAAGAATTCCGCCGAGAAGATCCGCAAGGACACGGGACCCCATGCGATAATTCGCATCGTGTCCCTGGACTTGCGGCTTGTTGCGGTGATCTTCACGCTCGCGTGCGGCCTTCAGCCGCTGCTCGAGCGCATCGATTCGCGCATCTTCACCGATGGGTTCCCGGACGGGTTTTTCATCACTCATGCTTTAATCCTCCAAAAGGGGAATATAGCACGGGCAAGGAGCCGCCCGCCGAAGGCGTCGCCCCCTTAGAAAAGCACATCCGCCAAGTCAACCGGAGCGGACGCTTCTATGTCATGAAATTTATAACCGCGATTACGGGCAGCGGCTGTCACGCAGCGGCGGGGTCGATCCGCGCGTCTGCCAGGAACCGTTAGGCGCCTGGTATTTCTCGCCGGGCGAAGTGCGCGCTATTGCCAGGCACCCGGCGGTCAGGGCGTATTCCTCAAGCGTGGCATTTTCCGACTTCGCACGCTCGGCATAAACCGCGCGGCGCTTGATATTGATGTCGTTTACCAACCGTTGAAGCGCAGCATCCCCCGCCCCGACTATGCCAAGATAGCCGTCCATCTTTTCCCCGACCCGTCCGTCAGCGCGCGCCGCTTCGTAAGCAGGATCGCGCTGCGCGTAAGCGGCGCTGGCAAATCCGCCCACCGCCAGAGCGGCTGTGCCGATGGCAATTGCGGCATTGCGAATAAATTTCTGCGTCATAATCCTGACCCTCTAAAAAACGCCGTATCAGAAGATGTCGGCATTTTCATCAATCGTATTGCCCGCATCTTCCGCGAGCCGGTAAATAACCTCTTGCCGGATATTGATATTCAGTTCGATCACGATGGCGTCTTCCGGTGCATTGACTGTGATGCACCCGCCCAGCGTGCCCGCCCCGCAAATCAAGGCCAGCGCGGCCCCCGTGACTTTCCTTGATTGCCCCAAATCCATCAGCGGACTTGTTGCAGCCACATAGGCCGAGGTCAATTTCTCACGGATCATGGCTGATTCTCGCTTTCTGTGGTCTGAATAGGAATTTCGTCGGGAATTATATCCAGGGGGCCAAGTTCGGGTTCGACATCCTCACCAGAAACTGCCCGTTTCAGCACGGTTCCGTCGCGGTTTACCAGGCCCAGATCGCGCGGATCGCGGACAAAGGCAGGGTCATACATCGCCTTGATCGAGGTTATCAGTTTGTAAAACGGGGCGCGGATGTTGATGTTGAAACGGATTGGCAATTTCGCCAGCCGTCTGGTGATGATGTTCTGGCGGGCTCCAACACCTTGTTTTACACCGTCAAAGCGGACCCGCGTAACCAGCTCGCCCGTGAGCGAGCCATCCATAGCGACGCGCATTTCCTGATAATCCAGCGAACGCAGCGCATCGAAGGCAAAATTGGCGATCGGGTTCAGATCGCGGTATGTAAGCTCGCCGACATAGGAGATACTGCCTCCCGGCGCGCGCGAAGCCAGCTGCCCGCCCTCGATCCGCCCGCCATTTTCATCGAATATCAACGGCAGCCGGCCGTCGAACGTACCCGTTGCCGCCAAATTGCCGATTTCCATTTGCTGGACAAACTGCCCGGCCTCCAACCCTTCGATCACCAGAACATACGTCCGGCTTTCGGTCACGCCGATATTTATATCGACCGGCTGCAGAGTGATGGTTCCGCCCATGAACGGCCAGCTCCCACCCTGAACCGCCAGCAATTCGCCATTTCGCAAGGCAAAGCCGATTTCCCCGTCGAACACCTCGATACCGGGATTGATCGAGCGGACCTTGATCTTTTGCCCGGGCGCAGTTGTCAGGCCGAGCAAATCGCTAAAGACAACTGTGCCCGATGCGCCCTTAACCGGACCGAATGCTGCCGCCAGATCAAGGTTTTCGCTGCTGAACTGCCCCGTACTGGTGACAGCGGTGGAATTCCAGTCGATCCGCCCGGTGCCCGTGACAGTGCCAAACGTGTTAGCGACAACACCCAGTGCAAGTCTGGACAATTGATCCGCTTGCAACGATTGGTCAAAGACCAGACCGGGTACGGTGAGATCGGCATAGCCGCTGCTCGTTGTCAGATTGTGACGGATATCAACCTCTGTAACCACGCGGTCGCTGCCTGGATGCCGCAACACGGCGAAGGCGGTAATCAGATTGTTTTCCAGTCCGAGCACCGCATCGCGCGCAACAAGCGGCTGGAAGCGGTCAGACCGTTCACGGTCTTCCAGACGGAAACTTCCTCCGGTCAGGCCCAGTTTTCCGCCCGAATAGCTCCAGTTGCCAGCTGCGCCGAAGATATCGAGCGGGACAGCAGCGAGGAACACATCGGTCCCGGCAAATGTCCCCGCAATCCGGTCGCCGCCCAGTTTCGCATCCAGATCGGTCAGGCGAAAGCGGGTCGCCGTGTCCGCCGGACCCAGCGCAATATCGACATTTTTCGCTTTGAGAATACCGGGATATGCAAAGCCGACCGGGCCGCTGACCAGCCGGATCGGTGTATTCCCCAGCCGTCCCGCAACATTGAGCGAGGGGACGCCTGCCGCAATTTTGAGCCTTCCGTTATCCAGCGCCAGAATCGAACCGCCAGGCCGCGGACATAATGTCAGACCTTTCCGCTCCAGTGTGAGATTTGCGTAGGTCAGTTGATCGAAGGCAATGGTGGTGCATCTGTTCCACAGCGCCAATCTGCCCGATGACGAATAGCTTCCGTTCACAGGCAGCATCAGATTACGCGTGCCGCCGCCGGGCAATGGACCGCTCGCCAAAGCTTTGCCGACAAAGGCAAGCGAACCGTTGGCTGCTTGCGAAATACGCAGTTCGGGTAGCGCAATCGACGAGCTGCCCGCGCTGTATTGCGCCATATTGAGCTGGAAAATCGTGCTGCCAGACGGTTGCCGTTCCATCCGCCCCGAAATTTGCGGAAGGTTTTCCCCACTGGTGCTGAAATTGCCCGAGATGCGCGGGCTGCCGGAACCGGTATTCGCAATCCGGAAACGCGAAACCGACAGAACGCGCCTCCCGCTTGTGCCGCGAATGATTGCCTGCGGAATAGCCGCGGTCAAACCGTTGCCGGTTCCACGGATAATTACCTCCGCACCGAATTCACTTGCCCGCCCCTCACGTTCCAGCGCTGTGCGTGCTTTCGCCAGAATGGGTGCCAGCAAGGTGCCGTCAAAACCCTCCACACGATTATTCACCGCAGCGTAAAAGCCTTTGCCCGGCCGCAATCTTTCGCCGGTTATCCCCGAGCGGGCCTCCCACGAGCTGAAATTGTCCTGCGCGCGGAGATCTCCGTCGAGTTTGACCAGCGCGGCAGTGGCGCCGGCTGAGGCAGCTTCTTGCGCGGATATTTTATAGACTGCCGAGAAATCGGAGCCGCCCAATTTCACACTGCCGTTTCCGCCAATGCCGCCAAGCGATGTTCCGGAAACCGCCAACCTTTCACCTTCAAGCCCCAGATCACCATCGAAACTGGAAAAATCCTGAGCGAACGATCCCTTGACTGCAGCCGCGAAATTGTTCGCTGTGACAGCAGCAGACCGGCATGCGAGCGCGGCGAGTCTGACAGGCCCGTCAAACCCGACCTTGCCGGTCGTTGTCGTCAGCTTGCCAAACAGCGTGGTCCCGCTTGCGCGGCAATCGGCAACCTCAAGCTGCGGCGCATTGGCGGCAATAATGCCGCTGAAACTGTTAGCCAGGTTCCCCGCGCCTTCGGCCTTGATCCCGACAGCACCAAAATCAGTCAGCAGCCGCGCCCGCCCATCGATTATTGCCATTTCAAGGTCGGGCAGTCCGGCTGCCTTGTCGCTTTGGTCGTCGAACAGGAGCGGGTCCAACGCACCAAAGCTCAGCCTGCCGTTACGATAGGCGCCGTAAAGCCTTGGTCTGGTCAGCGTGACGCGCGTAATCTGCGGTGAAAACATCCCCCAGTCGATCGCCACTTCGGCACGCTCGATCGTGAGGTCAGGATTTTGCGGATCGCCGATCACCACGTTGGTGAGAATCTGGCGCCGTCCGCCGATGCGGGCCACATCGTAGGTTGCAGGGATGCCCAGCTTTGCAAGCTCGTCGGCGATAATATCGCCGGCAATGTCTTCACGCTGGGACCAGGCGATAGCGCCAAGCACAATCAGGATTAAGGCCAGTGCCAGCGAAATCCGTACGCGCCACATCTTCAATCCGGGGCGGCGCTGGATGTCTTCGGATGCCGCCGCATCGGACTGTTCTTGCTGGCCCGTCATTTTCCCACCCTTGCGCGTCTGCAGTTTGAAAGGCAATGCAGGCAATTACAACGATGTGCAGGGAATAAGGTTGCCGCAAGCTGAAGCAGAACCCGGACACCGACCAAACGCAGCGGATAGCAAGGGGCACCGCGCGAGATTGCGTAAACGGCTGTTTGACGGCGGCGCCGACGCGCTCGGCGATCATGAAATTGTCGAATATCTGCTGGCGCTGGCAATTCCGCGGCGCGACACCAAACCGCTCGCCAAGGACCTGCTGCGTAAATACGGATCATTTGCCGGCGTGATCAATGCCGATTCGGCGGCTCTTGCACAGCATCCGGGGATGGGCGAAACCAGTGCTGCCGCGTTAAAGGTTGTTGCGCTTGCGGCTCGCAGATTGGCGCGGACGGAAATTGATAAAAAACCCGTTCTGGGCAGCTGGCAGGCGCTACTGGATTATCTCCATATCGATATGGCGCATCTGACTGTCGAGCGTGTGCGAATCCTTTACCTCAATAGCAAGAACCGCCTGATCCAGGATGATCACCTGGCCGACGGATCGATTGACGAGGCTTCGATCCACCCGCGCGAAGTGATCCGCAGGGCGCTGGATCTAGGTGCAACCGCGATTATTCTGGCGCATAACCATCCGTCGGGCTCACCCGAACCCAGCCGCGCCGATATCCAGATTACCAACCGGATCTCGGAAGCGGGCAGACTGCTTGGCATCATGGTGCACGACCATGTCATTATCGGCCGTGATGGTCACGTCTCGCTCAAGGCAAAGGGTCTGATCTAAGGGCCTGATCTAGGCGCTGGTCACTTACTTGGGGGCCGAATGCCGTAGCGCTTGTAATAGGCCGCAATTGTCGGCGCGACCCGTCCGGCAAATATCAGATCCTCGCGGCCACCGGCATCGCCCTGTTCCCGCCGAATGACACCGCGCATATAGCGACTGCTTCCCAGTTCGGGTTCGCTTTTCAAGGCTGCTTCATAATCGGCCAGCGCCTTGTCTTTCCGGCCCGCCCGGTAATGCAGCAACGCCCTGCTATCCAGCGCCGATGCCGAATAATCATTGGCTTGCACGGCCTCGGTGCAGATTGTTTCTGTTTGATCGACACGAAATGAATTCAATGCCGCGAACCAGCACCGGGAATTGAGCAGCTGACCGTCTCCCGGCCGTTCGGAAAGGGCATTCTCCAGCAGCGCCCAGCCCTTTTCCCTGTTGCCTGATTCGCCCTCGACATCAGCCATCTCGATCAGGATCGCCTGACGTTCGTCGCCCGACACATCGATGCTTTCAAGAAGCTCCAGCGAATCGGAAAATTCTCCATTCCAGACATGCATCTGTGACCGGAAAATCGCGTTGTCCGTGCTGGGCTCGAGCTCGTATGCAATTACCGCGTCAACCTCGGCCTCGCGGTAACGGCCAAGCTGGGCCAGCACTCCGGCACGGCTGATGTACAAATCCGCACTTGGTTCCAGTTCGATTGCTTTTGAATAATCGGCCACCTGCCCTTCATAATCGGAATGCATCGTGCGCAGCCCGGCCCGCAGGCTGTGGCGCCACGCATCATCCGGTTCGATCGCGATAATCTCGTCATAGGCCTTGATCAGTGCTGCCGAGCGTTTCCGCGCTGCGTCCTTGTCGATTTCCCAATAGCGCGTCACACTCTGGTCTGCGCGCAGTTCCACATCGCCGCTACGAAGCCTGGCGGCAGCAGCGGTTTCCCTCGACAGGGCGGCAGGGGCGATCTCGTCAGGTACCCAGGCCACATCATCGGTGTAAGCCAGCATTCCGTTCTGTAAGTTTGCGTTTCGCCTGATCCAGTGACCTGCGACCATCTCGTCGACTTTGCCCCGGCCCTGCATCGAAATACCTGCGCCGCCATCAGGCAATTTTACGCTTAACTCTTCGCGGTATCTGACCGGTCCGCTGACGCGGTACGGAATGTCGCGCCATTCCTTGCGCGCCCGGTCCGGGGCAAATTCAAAACCCGAGCTCGGAGTGGTCAGTTGAAGCGTTCCGCGCCCCCGTTCGAAGGACCATTCCGCCCCCAACAGGCCGCGCGTCTTGATCAGACCGACTCCGCTCACATCGTCATATGTCACTGCAGCGTCGATCACTACGCCCTCGCCGACGATGTTCTTGACGTAATTGGCCGCAAACTCGCGGACCTTTTGCGGGTCGGTCTGTTTTGTCTGCGGCTGGATCTGCGATGCCATCGAGCCGGTTAATTCGATTTCAGCCTGATAAAGGACGGGAAAATCGACCCCTGCCGATTGATCGTATGTCACTCTGACGATGCGGTCGGGGACATTCTGCCAGCGCTGTTTCAACGCCACCAGGCCTGCGCCCTCCTTGGTGATCGGCAAGGCGGTATGAAAACCGGGCACTTCTCCGATAGTATCCAGCCGGGTGCCCCCTCCCGTTCCGTCCAGCCAGTAATCTTCGCCGTTCAGAGTCGCGCGCACGATCATATGGTCAAACGCGGCCGGCATGGGCAGCAATGTCTGCACACTGTCGCCCAGCTTGCTATGAACTAGCACAGCCGACGATTCGATGTCCATTTCGCGCAGCATCGCCAGCAGAATCAGTGATTTGGCCTTGCAATCGCCGTAGCGCACTTCCCACGTCGTTTCGGGATCTTGCGGCAGGTAGTTGCCGCCATTCAGACCATTTGCGAGATAGCTGATGCGGTCCTGCACCCGCTGTAACGCCGTTGCCATCCGCACTTTGGGATCGCTGCTTTCGGCCATGATCCGCGCAATTACCGCAGCCACAGGACCGCCCGGTCTGATTTTGCCTTCGGTTTCGAAATGCGGCGCCATATTGCGCGAAACGTGCTCCCACGAGGAATAGCTCGAAGCCTGAAGCACTGGCGCTTGCTGATACCTCAGCGGCGCGTCCTTCGGCATTTCGTCCAGTTCTTCGATCGGCATCATCAGAGACAGCAATTTATAGCCATCCCTGATCACAGGCTCAGGCAACGGCACACCGCGGGTCGACGCATAGGCGATGTCGGAATTTTCAGGCCATTGCAGAATTGCGCGCGCGAAACCCAGCTTGACGGGTTCGACAAAGATCAATCCGGTTGACTGCATTTCACCGCCAAGTGCCTGATCGCGTTTGGTGCTGGATTCGGTCCGCCGCAGAACATCCCCCACGCGCAGTCCGGGGATCGGCATGGTTGCAGTAAGAACGCCGTCCAGCGTGCGATTTTCCAGCGATGTCTCCCGGCGGATGACTTCAAACTTCGACCCGCCGCCCAGGACGTCGATAATTGCGCCGTCACGGTAGATTTCGAGCCGGTGGACATAAAGATCACCCTTGTCCGGCAACCAGCTGAGCTTGACCGTGCCGTATTGGGTAAGTGAATTGGGATTATCAATCCGCAGTGCGATATCGCTGAACATGTGAACCACCCCGTCTTCCAGCCTGACCTGCCGGTCGGCCAGGACAACGGTTTCATCGGTGGTCAGTGCAGCATCGAAATCGACCGGCGAGGTCCAGTCAGGGGCTGCCCCGTACAGCACAACATCTCCGGCAAATGCAGGTGTCGCCAGCAACGCGCAGGTGGCTACACCGCCAAGAAATATGCGAACCATTTCAATCCCCTAATTCGCCCTCAGGCGCCCTATCTGCCTTACGCCACACGGTTTGGTTTGAAGCAACCGGCAAGAAACCTTCGACTAACCCTTGCAAAGCCGGTGCCCCCCGCATAGCCGCGCCATCAACTCGTCCAACTGGAGTCGCACATGGTCCCGCGTTATTCTCGCCCCGCAATGTCAGCCATCTGGGAGCCTGAAGCGCGGTACCGCATCTGGTTTGAAATCGAGGCGCACGCGACCGAAAAACTGGGAGAGTTGGGAGTTGTCCCCGAAAGCGCCGCGAAGGCGCTGTGGGACTGGTGGGCAACTGACCCACTGATCGATGTCGCCGCGATTGACGCGATCGAGGCTGTAACCAAACACGATGTCATCGCATTCCTCACCTGGGTTTCCGATCAGGTGGGCGATGAAGCGCGCTTTATGCATCAGGGCATGACAAGCTCCGACGTGCTCGATACGACGCTGGCGGTGCAACTGACGCGGGCATCGGACATCCTGCTTGAAGATCTTGACGCGCTGCTCGCCGCACTGGAACGCCGCGCCGCCGAACATAAATACACCGCTACAATCGGACGCAGCCACGGCATCCATGCCGAACCGACAACTTTCGGGCTAAAGCTCGCCCAGGCTTATGCCGAATTTGAACGGTGCCGCGCCCGGATGGTGGCCGCTCGCGCAGAGATTGCAACCTGCGCAATCAGCGGCGCAGTGGGAACATTTGCCAATATCGATCCGGCTGTCGAGGCGCATGTCGCGGCAAAGCTCGGGCTGGAAATAGAGCCGGTCAGCACACAGGTCATCCCGCGTGATCGCCACGCGATGTTTTTCGCAACGCTCGCCGTGATTGCCAGCTCGATCGAACGGCTGGCTGTCGAAATCCGCCACTTGCAGCGCACCGAAGTTCTCGAAGCGGAAGAATATTTTTCGCCGGGCCAGAAGGGCTCGAGCGCGATGCCGCACAAACGCAACCCGATCCTGACGGAAAACCTCACCGGCCAGGCGCGCATGATCCGTTCCTATGCCCTTCCCGCAATGGAAAACGTCGCCCTGTGGCACGAACGCGATATCTCGCATTCGTCGGTCGAACGGTTCATCGGCCCCGATGCCACGATCACGCTCGATTTCTCGCTCGCGCGGTTGACCGGGGTCATGGACAAATTGCTGGTGTACCCGGAGCGGATGCAGAAAAATCTCGACCGGATGGGCGGGCTTGTCCATTCCCAGCGCGTTTTGCTGGCGCTGACGCAGGCGGGCATCAGCCGTGAAGACGCCTACGCACTGGTCCAGCGCAATGCCATGAAAGTATGGGAATCGGACGGCGCGCTCTCGCTGCTCGAACTGCTGTCCGATGATAGCGCTGTTACGGCACATATCGCACCCGAAACGCTCGCGCAGAGCTTCAATCTGGATTACCATTTCAAACAGGTCGATACCATCTTCGAGCGTGTTTTCGGTTAGCTGCAGGCACGCTGCCCTTTCCAACGGTTGGCGACAGGTCTAGCATCCTCGCGGAAACTTAATTGCCTCGGAGCCCCCAATGCAAATAGTCCGTTCGCTTATCTGGATCCTGATTCTGGTTGGCCTGATCGCTTTCAGCCTTGCCAACTGGAACCCGGTCGAGGTGAAAATCTGGGAAAACCTGATTCTTGAAACCAAGGTTCCCGCGCTGGTGATCATCTCCTTCATGCTTGGCCTATTGCCGATGTGGCTGGTGCACCGCGGCACCAAATGGCGCCTTGGCCGCCGGATCAGCGCGCTGGAAGGCGCGGCTCAGGCCTATGCCGTTTCGGCGTCTGCTCCTGCTGTGAACGCAGCCGATGTCGATGCGGGTGATTCTGTTGCGCCAATGCCGGATCGTCCGGCGGAAAATGCCGACCCGGATAACAGCCAGGACAACGGCCCCGATAACAGCCGCACCACCGGCACATGGACGTGACCAATCCCATCTATCTTGCCCTGGATATGCCGCAGCTCGATGATGCCGTGGCGATGGCCAGGAAAGTAAAAGGCCATGTCGGCGGACTGAAGATCGGTCTGGAATTCTTTTGCGCCCACGGCTCGCACGGGGTGCATGAAATTGCCCATGTCGGGCTACCGGTCTTTCTTGATCTGAAACTTCACGATATTCCTAACACCGTGGCGAGCGCGATGCAGGCTCTGCACGTGCTCGAACCATCGATCCTGACGGTTCATGCCAGCGGCGGACGATCCATGATGGAAGATGCCAAGGCCGCTGCCGCAAACGGGACAAAGGTTGTGGCTGTTACCGTCCTCACCAGTCTGGACGAACGCGATCTGGCCAGAACCGGCGTAACCGGCAGCGCGCATGATCAGGTGCTGCGGCTGGCCGATCTGGCGCAGGACGCGGGGCTGGACGGGATTGTGTGTTCCGGTCAGGAAGTCGGATCAGTGCATAAACAGTGGAAGGACGGATTTTTTGTCGTTCCCGGACTCCGGCCTGCCGGTTCGACCATAGGTGATCAGAAGCGTGTGGTAACCCCGCGCAAGGCCCGCGACGATGGGGCCAGCGTGCTCGTGATAGGGCGGCCGATCAGCCGGGCAGATGATCCGGTTGCTGCCGCCAGAGCGATCGGGGCAACGCTTTAATCCTCTCAAAAGCATAGCAAAGCACAAACCATGACAATCCAGATCAAGATCTGTGGCCTGTCCACACCCGAAACCGTAGATGCCGCGGTGGATGCCGGCGCGACCCATATCGGCCTGGTCCATTTCAGCCCCAGCCCGCGCCATGTCAGCCTGGATCAGGCCGCTGCGCTGCGCCGCCGTGTTCCCGGGCGGGTCAAAGTGGTTTTGCTGACCGTGAACATGGAACCTGCGCCATTCACTGCTGCCATTGATGCAGTCAGGCCCGACATAATCCAGTTCCATGGTAATGAAACGACACAGTGGTTGGCGCTTGTCAAACAGCATGCGCCATACCAGCTTTGGAAAGCTGTTGGCGTGAAAAACCATGAAACGTTCGAACGCGCGCGCAAATGGGATGGTGTGGTGGACCGCCTGCTATATGATGCACCCGCTGCGGCACTGCCCGGCGGAAATGGCCTGGCTGTCGATTGGTCGCTGTTTTCAAAAGGTGGTTTGCCCAATATCCCGTGGGGCCTCGCTGGCGGACTGAATCCAGCGAACGTCGCCGATGCCATCCGCCAGACAGGCGCTGAACTGGTCGATGCGTCGAGCGGTCTTGAAAGCGCCCCAGGTATCAAGGAAGTGGACAGGATTAAGGCGTTCTGCGAAGCGGCCCGCGGCGCATAGGAGCCCTTATGAACACCCAACCGAATTCATTCCGAACCCAGCCCGACGAACGCGGTCACTTCGGCGATTACGGCGGCCGCTATGTCGCAGAAACACTGATGCCGCTCGTCCTCGACCTGGAGAAGGAATATCGCGCGGCGCAGGCCGATCCGGCGTTCAAGGCCGAGTTCGACGATCTGCTCGAACATTATGTGGGCCGCCCATCCCCGCTTTATTATGCAGAACGGCTAACCGAAGCGCTGCGCGGTAGCGCCAACAAGGGCTCCGGCGCGCAAATCTGGTTCAAGCGCGACGAGCTCAACCACACCGGCGCGCACAAAATCAACAATTGCATCGGGCAAATTTTGCTCGCGATACGCATGGGCAAAACGCGGATTATTGCCGAAACCGGCGCAGGCCAACACGGCGTGGCGACGGCTACGGTTTGCGCGCGGTTTGGCCTGCCCTGCGTAATCTATATGGGCGCGACCGACGTTGCGCGCCAACAACCCAATGTGTTTCGCATGAAGCTGCTGGGCGCAGAGGTCATTCCTGTCACCAGCGGCGCAGCGACGCTGAAGGATGCCATGAACGAGGGGCTGCGCGACTGGGTCGCCAATGTCCATGACACATTCTACATCATCGGCACCGCCGCCGGGCCGCATCCCTATCCCGAACTGGTCCGCGATTTCCAAAGCGTGATCGGTAGGGAAGCGCGTGTGCAAATGCTTGAGCGAACCGGGCGCCTGCCCGATCATCTGGTCGCCTGCATCGGCGGCGGGTCGAACGCGCTCGGCCTGTTCCACCCCTTCCTCGACGATGCCGACGTCAAAATGCTTGGCGTAGAGGCGGCTGGCCACGGGCTGGACAAGCAACACGCCGCCAGCCTGACCGGCGGCGCACCCGGTGTGCTCCACGGCAACAGGACCTATCTGCTGCAGGACGAAGACGGCCAGATTACCGAAGGCCACTCGATCAGCGCGGGCCTCGACTATCCCGGCATCGGCCCCGAACACGCCTGGCTGAAAGACATCGGCCGCGTGGAATATACCAGCGTCACCGACAAGGAAGCGCTCGACGGTTTCCAGCTGCTGTGCCGCACCGAAGGCATCATCCCCGCGCTGGAACCAAGCCACGCCATCGCCGCAACGGCAGAACTGGCGAAGGAACTGCCCGAAGACCAGATTATTCTGATGAACCTGTGCGGACGCGGCGATAAGGATATTTTCACTGTCGCCGAGGCGCTTGGGGTGGAAATATGAAGCGGACGCAGCGCGCCATATTCGTTGCTTGGGTGGTTTGGACAATGTTTTGGCTATACCGAGCGACCCTCTGGAGTGGGTCAAGTCACGACAAAATCTGCGACGATGATAACGCCTTTGCCATTGCCTTTTGCAAACAACAATCGGAGAGATTTTGGGTGGCGGGGGACTATGTGTTTTACCTTCTTGTTATCATTGGCATCCCGCTAGGATTATTTCTGATACTAAAAGTCTTTCGCTGGGTCTCAGAGGGCGAGTCATGACCCGCCTCTCAAACGCATTTGCTTCCCCCGCCCTCGTCTGCTTCGTCACTGCCGGTGATGGCGACACGGCGGCCAATCTTGACGCGCTGGTTGCAGGCGGGGCGGATGTGATCGAGCTGGGGATGCCCTTTACCGATCCGATGGCCGATGGTCCCGCGATCCAGAAGGCCAACCTCCGCTCGCTGGCCAAGGGCACGACCACCGCTGGCATCTTTGCCATCGCAACCGCCTTTCGCGCACGGCATCCCGATGTGCCGCTGGTGCTGATGGGTTATGCCAATCCGATGGTGCGGCGCGGGCCGGACTGGTTTGCCGATCAGTGCGAAGCAGCAGGCGTCGATGGCGTCATTTGCGTCGATATTCCGCCCGAGGAAGACGATGCGCTCGGACCGCAGCTGCGCGCAAAGGGCATCGCCCCCATCCGCCTCGCCACGCCGACCACCGATGCAAAGCGCCTGCCCACCGTCCTCCGGGGATCGGACGGGTTTGTCTATTACGTATCGGTCGCGGGTATCACCGGACTGCAGCAAGCCGCCACCGCCAGTATCGAGCACGCTGTCGCCAAGCTGAAAGCCGCCACCAACTTGCCGATCGCGGTGGGTTTCGGTGTCCGCACTCCCGATCAGGCGGCGGCAATCGCCAAGGTGGCAGACGGCGTCGTCGTCGGCTCTGCCTTCATCGATCTGGTGGAGGAGCATGGTGACAATGCCCCTGCCGCGCTGCAGGAACTTGCCGGCGCGCTTGCCAATGCAGTGCATAATGCGCGAAAGGCCGACGCATGAACTGGTTTTCCCGTGTCCGAAATTCGCTGCCCTTCGTCCCCAAGCGGGAAACGAAGGATAATCTGTGGGTCAAATGCCCCGGCTGCGCCGAAATGGTGTTTGAAAAAGAATATAGCGAAAACCTCAACGTGTGCCCGCGCTGCGACCATCATGGCCGCCTCGGCGCAGACCAGCGGCTGGCGCAAATTCTTGATCCCGGCTTTGAGTTGATGCCCATGCCAGACGTTATCGAAGATCCGCTGAAGTTTCGCGACAGCAAGAAATATACCGACCGGCTGAAACAGGCGCGCGCAAAAAATCCGCACAGCGATGCCTTTAGCGTCGGATCCGGATCGATCGAAACCCGCGATGCGGTCGTCGGGGTGCAGGATTTCCACTTTATGGGCGGGTCGATGGGCATGGCGGTCGGTAATGCTTTTTGCGCGGGTGCCGAACGCGCGCTCGCGCGGCATTGCGGCTATATCGTGGTAACCGCTGCTGGCGGTGCGCGAATGCAGGAGGGTATTCTCAGCCTGATGCAGATGCCCAAGGCTACGGTGATGACGCGCCGCCTGAAACGCGCGGGACTGCCCTATATCGTCGTGCTGACCGATCCGACCACGGGCGGCGTTACGGCAAGTTACGCGATGCTGGGCGATATCCAGATAGCCGAACCCAATGCACTTATCGGATTTGCCGGACAGCGCGTGATCCAGGACACCATCCGCGAAAAATTGCCCGAGGGGTTCCAGCGGGCTGAGTATCTCCACAAACACGGGATGGTCGATATGGTCGTACCGCGAGATAATCTGCGCTCTACCCTGGCTACGCTGCTCGATTATCTCGTTCCTGCGCAAGCTGCGTAGTTCTCGACTCTGCGGCAAGGGCTGGAATCGCTTGCTTCAGCGGCAGGACTATATGAGAGCGATGCCGGGATTTGCCGGAACGACGTGTCCATGAAAGATTTTGCCATTTCCGACGATCCGGCCGTGCAATTGCAGCTTGACCGGCTGGGTGCGTTGTCTCTGCCCGATGGACGGCTGGGACTTGAAACAATCCGTGCCCTGCTCGCCCGTCTGGGCAACCCGCATAACAGCCTGCCGCCTGTGTTCCATGTTGCCGGAACCAACGGTAAAGGCTCTACCTGTGCGCTCTTGAAAGCTATGCTCGAGGCTGAAGGCCTGTTAGTGCACGCCGCCACAAGCCCGCATCTCGTGCGCTATAACGAACGTATCCGAGTTGCCGGAAACCTGATCGATGACAGCGTTTTGGCCACAATACTTGCCGAAGTGCTGGACGCAGGCGCAGATCTGCACCCCAGTTTCTTCGAAGCCACCATCGCAGCCAGTTTTCTGGCGTTTTCGCGCACACCCGCCGATGCTTGCGTGATCGAGGTCGGGCTGGGTGGGCGCTTCGATGCGACCAATGTCATTGGCACCCCGGCGGTATGCGGGATTGCGGCGCTGGGCATCGATCACGAACGATTCCTTCTGGCGCCTGAAGAGGGCGTCCCAAAAGACCCCATGGCGCGCATTGCCTTCGAAAAAGCCGGAATAGCAAAGCGCGGTACCCCGCTGGTGACGATGGCTTATGACGAGGCGCAGCATGGTGCGATTGCCGACGTGGCCGCATCCGCCGGTGCACAATTGCGCGATGAAGGCCGCTGGTGGAATTATGACGTCGCGGACGGCGGCGGCATTGCTTACCGCGACAAAGACGGCACCTTCACGCTGCCTGCACCCGCGCTGCCCGGTGATCACCAGCGCGCGAATTGCGCCCTCGCCACTGCGATGATCCGCCATCAAAGTGCCGTGAAGGTTTCCCTGCCAGCAATGAGAAAAGGCGCACGCCGCGCAAACTGGCCCGCACGGATGCAAAGGCTGGCACCCGGCGCTGTCACGGGAACCCGGCAGGTTTGGCTCGACGGCGGGCATAACCGGAACGCTGGCGAAGCAATTGCCGCGCATTTCCACGGCCGGCGCATCCATCTGATACTCGGTATGATAGCCAGCAAGGATCCCGCCGCCCTGATCGCGCCGCTTGGCGACAGTATCGCCAGCCTGACGGTCGTGCCGATCGATGGGCAGGACTTCCATCCGGTCCGGAATTTCGGGCCACGAGCGCGCTCAGCGGCCGATGTCGCCCGCGCCATCGCAGCGCTACCGGACGATGGCTTGCCGGTGCTTATTGCGGGCTCGCTCTACCTCGCGGGCAACGTGCTCAAATTAACGGGTGAATTACCCGATTAGGCATTCTTGAGCGCCGTGATATCCATCCCCGATGCTGCACCGAGCCGCCGCACTCGCGCCCATTCGATGAGACACAGAACCACCGCAATCCCGCCGATCCCAGTGGTCAGCAGAAACACGTCGAAATAGCCGCGATCTTCGATGATTTTACCCAATGCGCCGCGCCCCAATGTGCCGACCAGCAGCGTCAGCGAACTGAGCAGCGCATATTGGACCGCGCTGTAACCCTTCGCCACGATTGAAGAAAGATACGCCACAAACGCAGCCCCTGCGATCCCCACTGCCAGATTTTCGGCGCCGATTGCCATCATCAGTTTCGCAAGCCGCGGATCGCCGCCCATTTGCGTGACGAGCCACGAAAAACCGGTCGCATCGCTTACTGCCTGCATTACCGCCCCGCCGCGCGCCAGATCGGCGTAAAGAAGATTGGTTGCAGCCGCGATTACCGCGCCAAACGTCAAGGTGACCATGCGCCCGATCAGCGTCAGCAAGGCGCCGCCCGCCGCCAGACCCAGAATCAATGCGCCAACGCCAAAGAATTTGGATGCTATCGCAACCTCGTCCTTGGAATATTGCAGCTCGCCCAGGTAAAACGGGTAGGCAAAGCTGCCCCAGATGGCGTCGGTAATCCGGTAAGTCAGCACCAGTGCAATCACGATGATCATGGCCCAGCCCAAACGCCCCACCAGCTCCGTCAGCGGGAGCACCAGCGCACGGTACCCGTGATCGATCAGACGCTCGAAACCGGTTGCAACCGGCGCAGCCTCGCTCAGCACATGCAGCCCTTTTTTGCGCCTGCTTTCCAACCATGCGGCGATAATCGACGGGATGACCACGGTTGCGATCACCACCAGCGGCCCCTGCGTGCTGACAAACGCCACCGAATCGGGGCGCGATTCGGGATCGCTACCCAGCGATCGCACCATGAAAACCAATACCGTGATCAGTGCCCAGCCCCACAGCAGGGCAACCGCGCCCAGCGCATAGGCGCGAACCCTGGGCTCGATCTGGCCGGCATCGCGCAGTTCGGCGAGGCTATCGGCATCGGCTTCGACGGTTGCGGCAGTTTGCTGGGCATCGGGCGCAAACAGGCCAAGCAGACCGACCACGAGCAGAATGCCGCCCATGGTCATATACACTGCGGGCCAGCCCATCCGCTCCGCCATGAACAGGGCCAACGCCCCGCCAACCAGCGCGGCTATCCGGTAACCCATTTGATAGACTGTCGAGAGAATATCGATTGTCGCCACTTCGTCCGCCACATCCACCCGCCACGCGTCGATCACCACATCCTGCGTGGCACTGGCAAACGCGCCGATACCCGCAAGCAGGGAAAACCAGCCGAGTGCACCAACCGGGTCGAGCGTTGACAGGACGACCAGAATTACCCCGAGCAAGACCTGCGCAGTCACAATCCACTGCTTGCGTTTTCCCAGTCGCCTCAGCAGCGGCAGATCGACCCGGTCAAGCAACGGTGACCAAAGGAATTTGAACGCATAGGCGAGCCCGATCAGCGAAAACACACCCATGGTTTCAAGATCTACCTCGGCGTCAGACAGCCACGCGTACAGGGTGCCCAGCAGCAGTGCATAGGGTAAACCGGCCGCAAAACCGAACAGCAGCATATATCCTGTCTTGGGATTGTTCAGCGACGTAGCAAGTTTGCGCCAACCCGGTTTTTTGACAGTGTCTTCGGCGGCAGCGGTGGTGGCCATCGGGCGGCGTCCTTCCCCGTGAATTGGATTTGTGCCAAACTAGCGGCAAGCTGGTTAATGGGAAGAGCGGATGAACGAAGCTGGAACTGCGGCAAGGCGCTTATCCCCGACTGCGGGCCAAATGGCGCTCGCGGAGGCAATCGCCATAGAAACAGTGCGCGGCGATGGCGAAATTGCGCGTGTGCCCGCCGCCGTCTATATCGATCCGGCACATTGGCAGCGCGAAAAGGCCGGGCTGTTTGATCGACTGCCGCAAGTGCTATGCCCGTCGGCTTTATTGCCCGATGCCGGAATGGCGGCCGCACATGACGCGACAGGCCGCCCGCTTCTGATAACGCGCGATGATGCCGGAACTGCGCGCGTGTTCCACAATGTTTGCAGCCACCGCGGAACCCGGCTCGTCGAAGGAAACGAAGTGGTCTGCGCCAAGCGCCTCGTTTGCCCGTACCATGCCTGGACATACAAGCTGGATGGCAAGCTGCTCGCGCTGCCCCGCCCCGAAACATTCCCCGGGCTCGACAAGTCCGGCTATGGCCTGGCGGAACTGCCCTGTCTGGAATCTGGCGGTCTGATCTGGTTTTCGCCGTCCCCGGCGGCTGACTTTGGCGAAGCCGAAATGCTCGGCAAGGATCTCGATGCGTTCGCGTTGGCCGACCATCATCTGTTTGCTCGCAGAACCCATCACGTTGCGGGTAACTGGAAGCTCATCATGGATGCGTTTCTCGAAAGCTATCATGTGCAGCGGCTCCATGCCGCAACCATCGGCAAAATGTTCAAGGACGGGATCACCGCAGGCGACATGATCGGCCCGCACGCCCGTTCGGCCGTGGGCCGCGCCGAAGAATTGAACGACATCGATTTCGCCGATATGCGCCAGCTACGGTCGGTCATCACCTTTGCCTATCAACTGCTGCCGGGCACGATAATCATCGCCAGCCCGGATTACATCAATGTGATGACGCTGATGCCAAGCGCGCATGATCATACCGTGGTAGAGGATTTCATGCTCATCCCCGAGGCACCGACCACGCAAAAGGCGCAGGATCACTGGCAGCGGAGCTGGGAATTGCTGGATACCGGCGTATTTGCGGCCGAAGATTTTCGCGCCGCCGAACTTGGCCAGCAGGGTCTGGCAAGCGGAGCGGTCAGTGAAATCACTCTCGGCACGCTGGAGACAGGTATCCACAGGTTCCATGAAACCGTGCAGGAAGCATTGCGCGGAGTTAACTAGCGCGCGCCTGTCATTGGCGCTAAGCGCCCGCCATGCCCAAATATGATCCTCTCGCGCCGTCAGGTTCCGCAGATGCCCGCCCCGAAGGCGAACGTATTGCCAAATTGCTCGCCCGCGCGGGTGTCGCCAGCCGCCGCGAGGTCGAACGGATGATCGATGCCGGCAGGGTTTCGATTGATGGCAAGGTGCTCGAGACGGCTGCAACGATTCTGCCCAATCTGAACGGGGTTACCGTTGACGACAAGCCGGTTGGCCGTCCGGATGCCACGCGGCTGTTCATTTTTCACAAACCCGCCGGACTGCTGACTGCGGAGCGTGATTTTTCGGGCCGGGCCACGATTTACAACGCGCTGACCAACGCACTGCCCAAAGGCACCCCGCGGCTGATGCCTGTGGGGCGGCTCGATCTGAACACCGAAGGTTTGCTGCTGATGACCAATGACGGCGAGCTCAAGCGCGCCATGGAATTGCCGTCCACCGGGATGCCGCGCAGATATCGTGCCCGCACATTCGGCGGAATTACGCAGGCGCAGCTGGAAGAACTGATTCACGGGATCACAATCGATGGTGTCCGCTACGGCCAGATCGATGCCAATCTTGAACGCGGTGCGGGCGCGAACCAGTGGGTCGAAATGACCCTGACCGAAGGTAAAAACCGCGAGGTTCGCCGCGTTCTGGAGCATTTTGGGCTGGAAGTGTCCCGCCTGATGCGGCTTGAATACGGGCCGTTCAAACTGGGCAATCTGGCGCGCGGTGCGGCGGTCGAAGTGGCGCAGGTCGAAGTCGAGCGGATGCGCAAGGAGCTGGTCAAGAAGAACCTGCGCAAATGAGAGTAATTGCGGGTGACTGGCGCGGACGCAAATTGATCGCTCCCAAAGGCGTGGCCACGCGCCCGACCGCTGACAGAACGCGCGAAACGCTGTTCAATATGCTCGCCAGCCGGGTGGGCAGTTTTAATGATATGACGGTCGCGGATCTGTTTGCAGGATCGGGGGCGCTGGGCCTGGAGGCGCTGTCACGCGGCGCAGGTTCATGCCTGTTTGTGGAAAATGATGGCGAAGCGCTAAAAGCGTTGAAAACCAATGTTGCGGTATTGGGCGCAGATCGCAGGGCTATCGTCCAGTCGGGATCTGTTATGTCATTGGGGCCGACCAAAGTGCCGCATGACCTGATTTTGCTGGACCCGCCCTACCACACCGGCGCGGGCATCGTGGCGCTTGACCGCCTGATCAGGCTGGGCTGGATCGGGCCGCAAACGCTGATCGCGGTGGAAACCGCGTTTAATGAAGATGTCGCAGTGAGCGGCCTTGGTGCCGAAACCGAACGCAAAGTTGGCAAAGCCAAGATCACATTGCTGCGACCCGAGTGAATTATTCCTGCGGGGGATAACGCTCGAACGCGGCAAGTTCGTGCGCGGTTTCCATCCACGGTAACCGCTCTGCCGTTTGGACCTGTATTTGAGCAGGCAGATTTTCCGGCTCGTCGAGCGTGCCGGTTTGTACATCCACCAGACCCGGCAGCATTTCGTCATTGGTATAAAACAGACCCGTCCCGCATTGGATGCAGAAATGTCGCCGGGCATGTTCGGATGAAGCAAATACGGCCGCGTCGCCGCCAATCGCAAGCTGGTCCAGTGTCATCATGGCCCAGCCCACCATCGGCGCACCAGCGCTGCGGCGGCAATCGCGGCAATGGCACAAAGCGTGGTTTAACACCTCGCCCATGATTTCATAACGAATCGCGCCGCAATGGCACCCGCCGGTCATCATGATTCGTGTCCCCGCAAATGAATTATCGGACATAGTTGCCACGCGGCAGCGCCTGTTTGCAAATGGCGATACCGCGTTTTGACCGGCCTACTTCTGGCTGGCAGGTTTGCCGGGCCAGTAATCCAGTTCGCGGTTACCCCAGTTCAATCCTGCGGAGCGCGGGTTGATGCAGCCATCGGATTTGTCTTTTGTGCACACGGCATATTCCTGATCGCCGATCCGGATCATGGTGGCTTGCCCTTTTGCGTTACGCTGCGTCACCTCGGCCTTTGGTTCCATGTGATCATCGGCCAATGCGGGCGAAACGGCGGCGACAGCCAAACCTGAAGCGGCCAGCGCGATTAGGAATTTTCTCATCTTAAGTCTCCGGATAAAGCGAACGCATTGCTGATTGAACGCTGCAGCGGGTGCCGGGTTCCGCGCGGGGCCGTGCCAGTGGCACAAACCCTTGCCGCGGGCATATTCGTTCCCTAACTGTTCACTCAGCCCATGACTGACAAAAACACCCTGCCCGTCCCGACCGGACTGCCCGGCCGCGATACTGCCCCGCCCTATGCCGCGATGCTCAACGATCCGCAGCGCGAAGCAGTGCTGACCACCGAAGGGCCGGTTTTGATGCTGGCGGGTGCCGGTACGGGCAAGACCGCGGCGCTGACTTCTCGGATGGCACATCTGATTGCCATGCGGCTGGCATGGCCCAGCGAAATTCTGTGCGTGACATTTACGAACAAGGCCGCGCGCGAAATGCGTGAACGGGTCGGCAAACATATTGGTGAAGCTGTCGAGGGTATGCCCTGGCTTGGCACGTTCCATTCGATCGGCGCCAAGATGCTGCGCCGCCATGCAGAACTGGTCGGCCTGAAAAGCAATTACACGATTATCGACACTGACGATCAGCTACGACTGCTGAAACAGCTGATCCGCGACAATGATCTGGACGAAAAACGGTGGCCGCCGCGTCAGCTGGCCGGTCTGATCGACCGCTGGAAGAACCGCGGGCTCAACCCCGGCGATCTCGATGCAGCGGAAAACGAAGCATATGCGGACGGCCGCGGCAAACAGATGTACCAGATCTATCAGGACCGCCTCAAGGCGCTCAACGCCTGCGATTTCGGCGACCTTCTGCTCCACATGCTCAATATATTCCGCCAGCATGATGACGTGCTGGGACAATACCAGAAACGCTTCAAATATATTCTGGTCGATGAATACCAGGACACCAATCAGGTCCAGTATCTGTGGCTCCGCCTGCTCGCGCAATCTCGCAAGAATATCTGTGTGGTGGGTGATGACGATCAGTCGATCTATTCCTGGCGCGGCGCGGAAGTTGCCAATATCCTGCGCTTCGACCGTGATTTTCCCGGAGCGAAAGTCGTAAAGCTGGAACAGAATTACCGTTCCACGCCCGACATCCTTGCTGCAGCTTCGGGCCTGATCAACGCCAACAGCCAACGGCTGGGCAAGACGCTGTGGACCCGGGTCAGCGGCGGCGACAAGGTCCGCGTCATCGGCGTCTGGGACGGCCCCGAGGAAGCGCGCCGCGTTGCCGAAGAAATCGAACGGCTGGAACGCGAAGGTGCGTCGCTGAATGAAATCGCAATTCTGGTCCGCGCCCAATACCAGACCCGCGAATTCGAAGACCGTTTCATTCAGGTCGGCCTCAATTACCGCATCGTTGGCGGTTTCCGCTTTTACGAGCGCGCCGAAATCCGCGATGCGCTCGCCTATTTGCGCGTTATCGCACAGCCCGCCGACGATCTGGCGTTCGAGCGGATTTATAACCAGCCCAAGCGCGGATTGGGGGCAAAAACGCTGGAGTCGATGCACCGCCATGCGCGGGCGACAAATATGCCGCTGGCTGCGGC
Source organism: Altererythrobacter aquiaggeris (assembly GCF_037154015.1). Lineage (NCBI taxonomy): Bacteria > Pseudomonadati > Pseudomonadota > Alphaproteobacteria > Sphingomonadales > Erythrobacteraceae > Aestuarierythrobacter > Aestuarierythrobacter aquiaggeris. The sequence goes on along the minus strand of NZ_JBANRL010000001.1, from coordinate 1,128,789 downwards.
ATCGCTCGATCTGGCTGATAGTGACGAATTGCCGAAACGGGCAAGCAGTACGATCGGCAATCTTATGCGCCAGTTTCTGCAATGGGGCGAAATGGCGCAGGCGGTAACACCGGCAAATCTGCTGCGAACGGTCATGGACGAAAGCGGCTATACCGAGATGCTCGAAAAAGAACGCAGTCCCGAAGCTGCCGGCCGGATCGAAAACCTTTCAGAGCTTGCCCGCGCCATGGAAGAATACGAAACTTTGGGCGACTTTCTTGAACATGTCGCTCTGGTGATGGACAACGAGGGATCGGCGGAAGATGAAAAAATCACCATCATGACCATTCACGCCGCCAAGGGGCTGGAGTTTGACAACATATTTCTGGTTGGCTGGGAAGAAGGTGTGTTCCCCAGCCAACGCTCGCTTGATGAAGGCGGTCTGGCCAGTCTGGAGGAAGAGCGGCGGCTTGCTTATGTGGCGATCACACGGGCAAAACGGCATTGCACGATCCTGTACGCCGCCAACCGGCGCATTTACGGCCAATGGACCAGTTCGATACCCTCGCGTTTTATCGACGAATTGCCGGACGATCATGTTGAAAAGGAAACCACCATGTCCGGCGGTGCGTCGCTTTGGCGGGCAAATTGGTCCGAGAGTGATGACCCGTTCGCTCATGTGTCAAAAGCTGCGCCCGACCGCGGCAAGCAGCGCGGGCCCGGCTGGCAGCGCGCATTATCGACAGGGTACGACACCAAACCAAAGCGAATTGCAGAAACCGGCCGCAGCGCTGCCAGCTTCGCTGCAAAACCGCGCAGCGACATTGTGCTGGGTGCGCGCGTGTTCCACGACAAATTCGGTTACGGCACGGTAATCAGCCAGGAAGGCAACAAGCTGGAGATAAATTTCGAGGCAACCGGCGTAAAACGCGTGATCGACAGCTTCGTCGAAAATGCGGCCTGAGAGCGAGCCGGCCCGGATGAAAGTCAGCTGGCGGAAACATCCAGAAAACCGGGCACCGGACCGTTCCATTCGTCATCATTCTTCGAAGCCGGTTTGGCTTGCGCCGGCTTTTCGGGCTTCGCTGATTTAGCCGGCTTGGCCTGCTTGCGTTCGGCCTGCTTGCGTTCGGCCTGCTGCGGCGCCCCGGATGTGTCACCGTCCTGCCTTGGTTCACGAGACTTTCTGGGCTCGCGCGCCTGTCTGGGTTCACGGCTTTTCCTGGGTTCCCGGCTTTGCGGCAGGGCGACACTTTCCGCCTTCCCGCTGTCATCCCTGGGTGCCCGTTCCGGCTTCGAGCGTCCCGATCCGGACTTGCCCTTCGCGGCTGCCGCAGGTTTGTCGGCTCGCGGCGGCCTGGCAGTGGTTTCGGAGCGCGTTCCGCTGTCCATCGAATATACCGGGATGACCATGCCGGTCAGTTTTTCGACATTCTCAATTGCTTCGGCGTCTGCCGGGGTAACAAATGTGAACGCCTTGCCCTTGGCACCCGCCCGACCTGTCCGGCCGATGCGGTGCACATAATCGTCGGGATGCCACGGCGTGTCGTAATTGATCACGTGGCTCACGCCCTTGATGTCCAATCCGCGCGCGGCAACATCGGAAGCAACAAGAATGTTGATTACCCCGTCTTTGAAGCGCTGCAATTCGGCATTGCGGGTGTTCTGGTCGATATCGCCGTGAATCTCGCCCGCCTTGAAGCCATCACGGTTGAGCGACTTGGCCAGATCGCGCACGGTGGTCTTGCGGTTGGAGAAAACAATCGCAGTGGTCATGTCATCCTCGCGCAATAGCGAACGCAGCACGTCCTGCTTTTTACGCGGCGCTACCATAACCTTGTTTTGCTGGATATTCTCGCTGGTTGACGCTGCACGCGACACCTCGATCCGCTTGGGATTATCGAGGAACTTTTCCGCCAGCCGCTCGATCGCGGGCGGCATCGTGGCCGAAAACAGCATCGTCTGGCGGGTGGTGGGAAGTTTGTCGCAGATGAATTCGATATCGGGGATAAAGCCCATATCCAGCATCCGGTCTGCCTCATCGATCACCAGCAATTCGCAGCCGGTCAGCAAAATCTTGCCGCGCTCGAACAGATCCATCAACCGGCCCGGCGTGGCGATGAGAACATCGACACCCTCGTCCAGCGCCTTGACCTGTTCGCCCATTTGAACACCGCCGATAAGCAGCGCCATCTTGAGATCGTGGTTGATACCGTATTTCTCGAAATTTTCGGCAACCTGCGCAGCGAGTTCGCGCGTGGGCTCCAGAATAAGCGAGCGAGGCATCCGTGCGCGGCGCCGGCCGTGGCTGAGCACGTCGATCATCGGCAGCACGAAACTGGCGGTTTTGCCCGTACCCGTCTGGGCAATGCCGAGGATGTCTTTCATCATCAGCATCGGGGGAATAGCCTGTGCCTGAATAGGCGTCGGCTCTGTATAGCCTGCGGCATCTACTGCCTGCAGCAATTCGTCGGAAAGGCCGAGATCGGCAAAGTTCATGTAATCATATTGTCCGGTATGGGGGCCATCGGCCCGATTGACGCATTCGCCCGTATTTACGGAACGTGCGTTATTCCGCCGCGCCCTTCGGCTACAATAGCTTGAAAGTCAAGAATCGGGCTTGAAAAGGCTAAGTGCCAGCCGGAACCAGGGTGCGAAACTTGCGCACCTCGCAACTGGTGCCGACGCGGGATTTCAACCGGTCACGGGAAATGCATAATTTGCCGTCCGCCTCACGATCGACATAAAATCCCGAATAAAAATCGCGCGCATTGCATTTCTTGTTCAGGTTGGCGCGAATGATCTGCTTGTCGCGCATGAACAGGAGCAGACGGTTTTCACGGTCCACCTGAACCGCGCCGATGCGGTCGAGATCGAGACAATCGCCCGTTTTGCGCGCTTCATAAGCGGGGCCAAGATCGCGGATTGCCGTTTCTGCGAGCAAGCTGTTACGCCTGTCGGCAACCCGCGGGCTGATCCGGATTGTGACACGGCGCTCTATACGAACCTGTGATTGCCCGGGCGCGCGCAGAACTTCCGCAAATATACGCCACGCCGGGGCCGCGGCGGTGCCGGTGGCGGCCTGATCCATAGACAGCGCCCGATCAGACCCGCCATCCGGGCCATCGGTGTGACCAGCCGGGTGCCAAGGTATAAGCAACGCTAGCGGCGCAAGCATAGCTACGACATAATTCATCTGGTCTGCAGCCTGCTCCAATTATCTGCCGGCGGCCAAGCCGAAAATTCGATCTATAAATTTCTCATAACTCCAACAATTGAATGTTCGCTTAACCCTTGGACAGATCTGTCCGGTCAATCGACACATCGGAGCGTGTCTATGGACAGTCTATAGACACGCTCACACTAATGCTGGCAGAGCAGCCCGGTCCTGTGCCAAATGACACCTATGAGCGAGAAAAACGGGTTTTTGTCCGCCGCGGCAGGACTTCTGGGCGATAAGGGATTTACCCGCGATCCCCACACCATGCAGCCGTGGCTGAACGACTGGCGCGGGCGATATTCAGGCGCGGCGCTGGCATTATGTTCACCCCGAACGACCGCCGAAGTTTCGGCCCTTGTCAAGCTGTGTGCGGCGCATCGGATTGCCGTTGTGCCGCAAGGCGGAAACACCGGAATGAGCGGCGGAGCAACGCCTGATGACAGCGGCACTGCGATTGTCCTGTCGCTGCGCAGGATGCATTTTGTTCGCGGTTTTGACGTGTCAAACCGTCAGATAACCTGCGACGCAGGCCTTATCCTGCAAAATTTGCATGACGTTGCAGAGGCGGAAGGGCTCCGCTTCCCCTTGACGCTCGGCGGGAAAGGTTCTGCCACGGTTGGCGGTTTGATATCCACCAACGCCGGCGGAACCCAGGTCCTGAGGCATGGGACCATGAGGGGGCAGGTTCTTGGCCTTGAAGCAGTCATGGCCGATGGTGCCATTTTTGGCGCTTTGACGCCGCTCAAGAAAGACAATCGCGGATTCGACCTCAAGCAAATGTTTATCGGATCAGAGGGAACGCTTGGCATTGTGACGGGTGCGACGCTCCGGCTAATTCCGGCACTAGCTGACCGGAGGGTTATCTGGGCCGGTGTCGAAAGCATCCACAAAGCCCGCGAGTTGCTGCTTCATTGCGAGGAAGTTGCCGGCAATCTTCTCGAAGGATTTGAAGTGATTCCGGAACACTGCCTGATCGCTGTCCTTGATCATTTGCCGGGGGCGCGCTCGCCGCTCGAAAACGCCCATCCGTGGTACGCACTGATAGAAATTGCGGCAGATAAAAGCAATGCCGGCAAGTTGGCCGCAGTTACAGACCGATTTATGGAAACTGCACTGGAAAAGCAATTGCTTAGCGATGCTGCTTTAGCGGCGAACGAAGCGCAGGCTGAACATATGTGGCACTTGCGCGATTCCATTTCAGCATCCGAACGGGCAATCGGGCCGGCCATGCAGCATGACATATCCGTACCGCCCGAACGAATGGCCGATTTCATTGCCGATACCGCGCCATGTGTCGAACAAAGGTTTCCCGGAACCGCCGTTGCTGCATTTGGACATCTTGGGGATGGAAATGTCCACTTTCATGTGCTTGCCCCGCCCGGTGCGCGGCCCGGTATCTGGGAGGAGCGTGAAGGTAAGCTGATAAGCGCGTTCGTCCATGACAGGGTCACTGCCGCAGGCGGTTCGATTAGCGCAGAACATGGAATCGGCCAGATGAAACGCGACGAACTGGGCCGGCTGGGGGACCCGGTGGCACTGGCTTTGATGCGGTCTGTTAAGCGTGCTCTGGATCCGTCGGATTTGCTGAATCCAGGCAAACTTGTACCGCTTGCGCCATCGACAAACTGCGCCTAAAGCGCGCGCTTCGCGCGTGCCGGTATGCCCGCTGTACGCACCCTAGATTATCAGCTTCCGGAGAATTTCCATGGCCAGCGCGCCTCCGTCTAACTTGCCTTTGATGTACAATGATTTGATGCCGCTCAACAGCCGCGACCACTCCACATGGAAGGCACGGACCAGCGAGACAGCACCTTGGCTGGTAGGCCAGCACGCAATCCCGCTCACGACTGACGAATTCATTCAGGCACAGCGCAACTTTCCGATTGTATTTGCCAGCGGCGACGCACCCACTCCGCTCGCCTTGATGGGGCTGAACGAAGGCGTGAATACGTATATCGATGCTGATGGAAAAGTTTCCGATCCGGTTTACATACCTGCCTATGTCCGCCGCTACCCGTTTCTGCTCGCCAAACTTCAGAAAGACAGCGAGGAAATGTCGCTCTGTTTCGATCCGACGAGTGACGTAATTGGCGAGTTTGACGAAGGTGTGTTGTTGTTTGACGAAGAACAAAAACCGACCCCGCGAACAAACGATCTGCTGAAGTTCTGTCAGCAATTCGAAGAAGCCGGACAGCGCACGAGGGCATTTGTAGAAGAGCTCCAGAAGCACGATCTCCTGATGGAAGGCGAAGTCGCGATTTCTACGAAGCCCGAAGACGACAAACCATACGTTTACCGCGGCTTCCAGATGGTAAATCAGGAAAAACTTCGTGAAGTGCGCGGTGACGTGTTGCGGACCTGGAATCAAAACGGTTTGATTACGCTTATTTACGCGCATCTGTTCTCGATGAACCTGATGCGTGACATTTTTGCGCGCCAGGTCGATCAAGGCAGTGCGCCGAAAATTACCGACGCTTCATAAGGGCTTGAACTAATCGGCTCGCGGTTCTGCCGCACAGTACGGCCGGGGCTTGTAAAGGCTCCGGCCGTTCCTATCTCGGAAAGGTCTGGATGCAGCCTCCCCTCATTGCTCATTCAGACGGGTGCATCTGTTCGCAGATGAGCCCCTCCCTGAACCTTGGCCACCTCGTACTCTGATGTACGAGGTGGTTTTTTCTGCGCTATTCGGCAGCCTCTTGCTGGCCGGCTTTATTGGTCAATACCGCCGTTTCACCTGCCAATCTGCGCACAAGTCCGGCAAGCAGTTCGGTGATTGCCCCGGCATCACCATTCAATTGATCGCCGGCGGCGGTCAGATAGGCCGCGCGGCAAACTTCAATCTGCAGGGCGTGAATATTGTCCTTGGGCCGGGCATGCTGATCAAGGACATAACCGCCGGCATAGGGGCGGTTATGTCCGGCAATCCGGCTATTTTCACCAAGATGGCCAAGAGCAGCCGCCGACAGCGTTTGTGCGCATGATGCTCCAAACCGGTCACCGACCACAAATTCAGGCCGTGCACTACCATAACGCGCGGCGGAAAGCGGCGGCATGGAGTGCAGGTCCAGCAGCAATGCGGCCCCCCACCTTCTGCGAATCTCGCCAAGCATCTGGGATAATTGCGCGTGGTACGGCCGGTGGATGCCTTCAATTCTGGCATCAAGATCGCTGTAATTGGTCGGCGTGCGCCAGATATCGCCTATATCCGGCAACCGGCGGGGTATCAGACCCAAACCGCTCAACGCGCGTCTGCCGATGTCTTGCATGCGCCCGTCGCCCGGTGCGCCCTCTATCATCCCCCAGTCGACATCATTTTCCGACCTGTTCAGGTCGATCAGGGCGCGTGGCGCGTCCGCAATCAGGAAGGACGCCCCTGTCATTCGGGCTACCTGCTGCGCAAGGACATCGATAAACCTGTCTTCCAGCTTGAGACACGAGTGCGCCGGGTCCCGCATGTCGGCAAGAATCGCGGCGGAGTATGCACGCCCTCCGTGCGGTGCGGCGATGAGAACCGGAATTGCTGAAGGCCCGGGAGCAGAAAAATGGAATGCGCGCAGGCCACCCGGACCGGGCACCGTACCGCCAGATTTCGTGCGCGAATCACGGTTGGCGGGGGACGGATCAATCATTGAGCGGGATTAAGCCCGATCGCGAAGCTGTGTCAAAACCGGTCATCGCCGCGACCTATCGAGATTTTTAACCCAATCGGGTCTATGGCCGCCTCATGAATGATCAGACAAACCGACTCCGCATTCTTCTTGCAGAAGACGATGGCGCAATGCGCACCTATCTATCGCGGGCGTTGGATAATGCGGGTTATGAAGTTGTCGCTGTTGACCGGGGGACGGAGGCGGTGCCACTGCTCCAGGGACAGCATTTCGATCTGCTTTTGTCCGACATCGTGATGCCCGAAATGGACGGCATCGAACTGGCACAGCGATGTGCAGAGATTAGTCCCCGTACGAAAGTCATGTTTATTACCGGATTTGCTGCCGTCACACTCAAGGCAAGCCGCGAGGCGCCGGCCGCAAAGGTTCTGTCGAAACCATTTCATCTCAAAGACCTTGTGCTTGAAGTTGAACGGGTGTTCGCAGGCGAAGCAGCCGCCAGTCTGTAACAGACGTCGCTAAAGTCTCTTGCAACCTGAAAACGCCGCGTCTACATGGCGCGCCTGCCGTCCATTCGTGACGGTTTTGCCAAATGTGTGGGCGTATAGCTCAGTGGTAGAGCACTGTGTTGACATCGCAGGGGCCGGGAGTTCAACTCTCTCTACGCCCACCATTCGCACTTTCCGGTGCGCGGTAAGCTGGACGGCGTCGCGCTTGCGGCGCCTTTTCTGCATCATCGGTCATCCCGGGAAAAATGGGTTCGGCCCGCTCGCGGTTGGTGTCGGTATACTCCCACGGATAGACGGCTGCGCCAAAGCCCCCGAAAGGCTATACATCGGCGAGGGCGCGCGGCCGCGCTTTGACTGGCATGGCCAAGTTCCGGCCGTTTCCTAGAGCTCCGGAATCGGCCTGACAGCGACCGGCAAAGCGCAGGGCGGACTCACCGGACTATCTTTGCGAAAATGTTCAGCTTGAAACACTCGCACGGTAGGCTGGAGGGGCGTGGGACAAGCTAAACGATTGCCCCCACCTTGCGCAGCACATCCCCTCTGCTAAAGCCTCACCAAATCATTCAGCTAAACAGGACGAACATGGCCAAGATCAAGGTGAAAAACCCCGTTGTCGAACTCGACGGCGATGAAATGACACGCATCATCTGGCAGTGGATTCGTGAGCGGCTGATCCTGCCATACCTTGATGTCGATCTGAAATACTACGATCTGTCGATCCAGAAGCGTGACGAGACCGACGACCAGATCACAGTCGATGCCGCAAATGCGATCAAGGAGCACGGTGTAGGCGTAAAATGCGCTACCATTACTCCCGACGAGCAACGAGTCGAAGAGTTCGGCCTGAAAAAGATGTGGCGTTCGCCAAACGGCACAATCCGCAACATTCTGGGCGGTGTGGTTTTCCGTGAGCCCATCGTAATTGACAATGTCCCGCGGCTTGTGCCGGGATGGACCCATCCGATTGTGATCGGACGCCATGCATTTGGTGACCAGTATCGCGCCACCGACACTTTGATCCCCGGCCCGGGTAAGCTGCGTCTCGTCTTCGAAGGCGAAGACGGCACGAACATCGATCTTGATGTCTATGAATTCCAGTCCAGCGGCGTGGCGATGGCAATGTATAACCTGGACGATTCCATCCGCGACTTTGCGCGCGCTTCGATGAATTACGGACTGGACAGAAAATGGCCTGTGTATCTGTCAACCAAGAATACGATCATGAAAGCCTATGACGGCCGGTTCAAGGATCTGTTCGAGGAAATTTTCGAGAACGAATTCAAGGAAAAATTTGCCGAAGCAAAGATCTCGTACGAGCATCGTTTGATTGACGACATGGTGGCTTCCGCGCTGAAGTGGAATGGCAAATTCGTATGGGCTTGCAAGAATTACGACGGCGATGTTCAGTCTGACACGGTCGCGCAAGGGTTCGGTTCGCTTGGCTTGATGACTTCCGTCCTCATGACGCCGTCCGGCGACACAGTCGAAGCCGAAGCAGCGCACGGAACCGTTACCCGCCATTACCGCCAGCATGAACAGGGCAAGGCCACCAGTACCAATCCGATCGCGTCGATCTTCGCATGGACGCGCGGATTGATGTACCGGGGTAAATATGACGAAACACCCGATGTCATCAAATTTGCCGAAACGCTGGAGCGTGTTTGTATCCAGACTGTCGAAAAGGGTCACATGACCAAGGATCTTGCGCTGCTCATCGGCCCCCAGCAAAATTGGCTGACGACCGAGCAGTTCTTTGAAGCCATCGTGACCGGCCTTGAAACGGAAATGAAGAGCTGGGCCTGATGCGTTGGGCTCGCCGGGCTCCGGTTGTTAACCAGCCTTCAGACCAACCAGTTCTGTACGCGGCAGAAATGCGATTGGCCGACCGGGCATCCAGTAGTCACGCCGAGTAATTATCCAATGCCAGAAGCAAAACCCAAGGCTCGTCTCGAAGTCCGGCAGGCAAAGCTGGCCGATGTGCGCTCGATTGCCGATCTTGTGCGCCGCGCCTATGCGGATCTGCCTGCCTATACGCACGGCGAGATACGAGGGCAGATAAACAATTTTCCGCAAGGATGTTTTGTCGCCAAGATGGATGGCAAACTGGTCGGCTATTGCGCTTCCATGCGGCTGAGCGGGAATACCGCGCTGAAACCGCACACTTGGGACGAAATAACCGGTAACGGCTTCGGCTCGCGGCATTTGGCTACCGGCGAGTGGCTATACGGTTATGAAATGTGCGTCGATCCCAAGATGCGCGGTACCCGCATAGGCCGGCGACTGTATGAGGAACGCCGCGCTCTGGCCGAAGAACTCGACCTGTCGGGCATTGTTTTTGGCGGTCGAATGCCCAATCTTTCGCGTTCATGGCGCAAGGTCGAAGGTCCGGAAGATTATCTGGAACAGGTCAAGGACAACAAGATCCACGACCCTGTCCTGCGGTTTCAATTGGCCAACGGTTTCGAGCCTTTGGGAATCTTGGCAGACTATCTGCCCGAGGACAAGAAATCCAAAGCCTATGCGGTCCACATGGTCTGGCGCAACCCGTATGTCGACCATAATGAGCCCAAAAAGCACCGGATTCCGCGCGGCGTGGAAAGCGTCCGCATTGCGACCTGTCAATTGCAGGCAAGGTCGGTAAAGGATTTCGACGAGTTCATGGGGCAGATCGAATATTTCGTCGATGTTGCGGCTGATTACGAGGCAGACTTCATAGTTTTTCCGGAACTGTTTACGCTGATGTTGCTCAGTTTCGAAGACAAGAAACTCACACCCATGGAGGCGATCGACACGCTTTCCAAATACACCCCGCGCATTCGCGAAACGTTGAGCGAAATGGCGCTGAAGTACAATATCAATATCATCGGCGGCTCGCACCCGACCAGGATGGACGATGGCGATATCCATAACATCGCTTACGTCTGCCTGCGTGACGGGTCGATCCATTCGCAAGAGAAAATCCACCCGACACCCAACGAAGCCTATTGGTGGAACATCAAGGGCGGCGATTCCATCGATGCCATACCCACGGATTGCGGTCCGATCGGGGTTCTGATTTGCTACGATAGTGAATTTCCCGAACTGGCCCGCCGTCTGGTTGACGAAGGCGCCCGGATCATCTTTGTGCCGTTCTGTACCGATAGCCGCCAAGGCTACATGCGTGTACGCTATTGCGCGCAGGCACGGGCTATCGAAAACCAGTGCTTCGTAGTGATGAGCGGCAACGTGGGCAATCTGCCCAATGTCGGCAATATGGATATCCAATACGCGCAAAGCTGCATTCTGACTCCCTGCGACTTTCCGTTCGCACGCGACGGAATCGCCGCGGAAGCCAGCGAGAATGTGGAAACGCTGACAATCAGCGATGTAAATCTGGCTGACCTTAGCTGGGCACGGGCCGAAGGTACCGTCCAGAACCTCGCAGATCGCCGGTTCGATCTTTACCGGATCGAGTGGGACAAGCGCGTTGGAAGTATCACCGAACATCCTCGCATCGGCGAGGATCTGGACGCCAAACTCGCTGCCCCTACCGGCCCGCATACAGCGGGCGGTGGATAGCGGCAGCATTCACGTGACATCGCGCGTGTCGCTGCCATAGAGTACCCCAATGGCAGGCGAACTCTCATTCTCCCCGGCATTGTCCGATGCGCTGGTAATTCTCGGGTCCGCCGGGATTGTTATTCCCGTTTTTGCGCGCCTGCGGATCACCCCGGTTATAGGATTCATTCTAGTTGGCTTGCTAGTCGGGCCATACGGCCTGGGTAGCTGGGTTTACGAATACCCCTGGCTGGCAAACATCACTATCTCTGATCCCGAGGGTCTGGAGCCTTTTGCAGAATTCGGAATAATCCTGCTGCTTTTCACCATCGGCCTTGAACTCAGCTTCAACAGATTGTGGAAGCTGAGAAGGATGGTCTTTGGTCTTGGCGCGCTGGAACTCCTGATTAGCGCAACACTGCTGATGATAGTTTTATCGATGTTGGGCCAGTATTGGACTGGCGCGCTCGGCCTTGGGCTGGCTCTGGCGCTTTCATCAACGGCGCTGGTTCTTCACATTACCGGCACGCAATCCCCCGTAGGCCGTGCCGCGCTTTCGATGCTGCTTTTCGAAGATATCGCGATCGTTCCGATCATCTTCCTGCTTGGCGCGATGGCACCGTTTGCGGAAACTGCGGGCTGGGCCGGCGTATGGGATGCCTTGTGGCAGGGTGTGCTGATGGTCGCATTGCTGCTTGTCGTCGGACGCTTTGCCCTACCCTATCTGTTTGCGCAGGCCGCCAGAACCAAGAGCCCCGAACTTTTTCTTGCCGCCAGCCTGCTGGTCGTCATCGGAGCCAGTCTGGCGACCGCGGCGGTTGGCCTGTCACCGATCGTCGGTGCGTTGATTGCGGGCCTGCTCATCGCAGAAACCGAATATCACGGCGAGGTTGAGGGTATTACCGCTCCGTTCAAGGGCCTCGCTCTCGGCGTATTCCTGATTACAGTCGGGATGAGCATCGACGTCACTACAATCTGGTCAAATCTGTGGGAAATCGTCTTCGCCGTTGTGGGCGTGCTGACATTGAAGGCGGTGGTCACCGGGCTGTTGTTGCGCGCCATGGGTGCCCGCAGGGGTACAGCAACTGAAACCGGCATACTGATGGCCAGTCCTTCCGAAACCACGCTGATCGTTCTGGCGGCGGCCAGTTCCGCCCTGCTCATCCAGCCCGGTACGGCACAGTTCTGGCAAATCGTAACGGCGATTGGTCTGACGATCACTCCGCTGCTGGCGCGTTTGGGCCGCGTGATCGCGCGCAAAATCGAACCGATCCCCGAATTGCCCGATGCCCATGCCGGTGAACCGCGCGCGATAATAATCGGTTTTGGCAGGGTTGGGCGCCTGATTGCCGACATGATGCAGGTGCACGACAAACCATATGTCGCGATCGACTTTGATGCTGACCTGATCGAACGGGCAAAACGTGACGGGTACCGCGCTACTTATGGTAATGCGTCACGAAACGATGTTCTCGACAAACTTGGTATCGACAACGCCCCGGCTGTCATTCTGACAATGGACGAGCCTGTTCTGGCGCAGCGCATGACGCGCAAGTTACGACAGGCGCATCCTGACTTACCGATCATTGTCCGTGCGCGTGATCCGCAGGCAGCAGGTGAACTTTACCGCGTCGGTGCAAGCCATGCTGTTCCTGAAACATTGGAAAGCTCGTTGCAATTGTCGGAAGCAGTGCTGGTCGACATGGGTGTCGCGGTCGGCCCGGTTATCGCGTCGATCCACGAAAAACGCGACGAGTATCGGCTGCAGATACAGAAAAGCGGCGACCTCGAATACAAACCCAAATTGCGCAGCGCCGCTGCCGATAGCGCCTAGACTGCGATTATTGCCCTAACGGCATCCAATGCGCTCTGGGCCTTCGCTCCGTCAGGTCCGCCGCCCTGCGCCATGTCAGGTCGGCCCCCGCCGCCTTTACCGCCCAATGCCTCCACCCCGGCTTTGACCAAATCCACAGCGTCAAACCGGTCGGTCAAGTCACTGGTTACCGCAACGGCGAACGCAGCGCGGCCATCGTTGATCGCGGCAATTGCTGCAATGCCCGAGCCCATCCGCTGTTTCGCTTCATCCAGAAACGGGCGGAGCTCCTTGGGATTCAAGCCTTCGACAACCTGACCGGCAAAGGAGACACCGCCAATTTTTTCATCAGCCACTTCATCCGCGCCGCCTGCCGCACCGCCGCCCAGAGCAATTGCCTTTTGCGCCTCCGCAAGCTGCTTTTCCATGCGTTTTCGCTCGTCAATGAGTGTAGCGACGCGTTCCTCAACCTCGTCTGGCGCTGCCTTGAGCGCGCTGGCTATGTTCTTGAGCGCATCTTCCCGCCCGGTAAGCCAAAGCCGCGCTGCCTCGCCGGTCAACGCCTCGATCCGGCGGACACCCGACGATACGGCGCTCTCGGAAATTATGCGGAACAGGCCGATATCGCCCATCGCGCTGACGTGAGTTCCGCCGCATAACTCTACGGAATAATTTCTTCCCTCGCCGCTTTGGCGTCCCATGGACAACACACGGACTTCGTCACCGTACTTTTCGCCGAACAAGGCAAGCGCGCCTGCCTCGACAGCATCGTCCGGGCTCATCAATCGAGTGTTCACGGCTTCATTACCGCGTATCTCTGCATTCACATCTGCCTCGACGCGCGCAATTTCCGAAGGGCTTAGCGGCTTGGGATGCGAGAAATCGAACCTCAATCGTTCCGCAGCGACCAGCGATCCCTTTTGGGTCACGTGACCGCCAAGCGTGTTTCTAAGCGCAGCGTGCAACAAATGGGTGGCGGAATGGTTGGCCCTTATCGCATCGCGGCGCTGGGCATCGACTTTCAGATGCAAGGTTTCGCCAACTGCAACACTGCCAGATTTTATCGTCCCGTGGTGCGCGTGCAGCCGCCCCAAAGGTTTGCTGGTATCGCTGATCACCAGCTCAAGCCGTTTATCGCCGGTTATGATACCGGAATCGCCGGTCTGGCCGCCGCTTTCGCCATAAAACGGGGTCTGGTTGGTAAGCAGGATCAATTCGCTTCCGGCATCTGCCCGCTCCACCTCATTACCGTCGATGATGAGGGCGACCACCCGCCCTTCGCCTTCGGTCGATACGTAACCTGTGAATTCGGTGGCACCCTCTCGCTCGGCAATGTCGAACCACAATTCACCGTCGGCAGCCTGCCCGGAACCTTTCCACGCAGCGCGGGCAGCGCTTCTCTGTTCGGCCATCGCTGCATCGAAGCCGGTTCGATCGACGCTTATACCCTCTGCGCGCAACGCGTCTTCGGTCAAGTCGTACGGAAATCCAAACGTATCATACAGCTTGAACGCGGTTTGCCCGGGCAATACATCCCCATCGCTCAAACTCTCGGTTTCCTGTTCGAGCAGTTTCAAGCCTTTATCCAAGGTCTGACGAAACTTGGCTTCTTCCCTTTCAAGCACATCCTCGATCAGCTCCTGGCCGCGCACCAGTTCGGGGAAAGCCTGACCCATCTCCTCGACCAGCGAAGGCACCAACCGGTGCATCAAAGGATCGCTCGATCCCAGAAGATGTGCGTGGCGCATGGCGCGCCGCATAATACGGCGCAGCACATAGCCCCTGCCCTCGTTTGATGGCAGAACGCCGTCAGCCAGCAGAAAGCTGGTCGAACGCAGATGATCGGCGATGACGCGGTGGCTTGCGAGAGTTGCCCCTTGTGCCTTGTTTCCGGTGAGAGATTCCGATGCGCTTATCAACGTCTTGAAAGTGTCGGTGTCATAATTGTTATGAACACCTTGCATAACGGCAGCAACGCGTTCCAGACCCATTCCTGTATCGATGGAAGGTTTGGGGAGAGGCTTTCTTTTGCCGTCCGAACTCTGGTCGAATTGCATGAAAACCAGATTCCAGATTTCGACGAACCGGTCGCCGTCCTCGTCTGCAGAACCTGGCGGACCACCGGCCACATGGTCACCGTGATCGTAAAAGATCTCACTGCAAGGACCGCAGGGTCCGGTATCGCCCATCGACCAAAAATTGTCTGCTGTCGGTATGCGAATTATCCGATGGGCAGGCAAACCGGCGATGCTGCCCCACAGCGCATGCGCTTCGTCATCCGTGTGATAGACGGTCGCTGTCAGGCGTTCGGGATCGAGCCCCCATTCTTTGGTCAGCAAGGTCCAGGCGTGTTCAATTGCTTCAGCCTTGAAATAGTCTCCGAACGAAAAATTGCCGAGCATTTCAAAGAAAGTGTGATGGCGCGCCGTGTAACCAACATTGTCGAGATCATTGTGCTTACCGCCGGCCCGAACGCATTTCTGCGAGCTGGTCGCGCGCGGTGCAGGCGGCTTTTCGAGCCCCGTGAACACATTTTTGAACGGCACCATGCCCGCATTTACGAACATCAGTGTCGGATCGTTATAGGGAACTAGCGGTGCACTCGGCTCCTCCGCGTGGCCATTGGCAGCGAAGTAATCAAGAAATGAGCGGCGTATTTCGTTCGTGGATTGCATATTCGGCAGTTAAGACCTGCGAGTGGCCCCGACAAGGCGAATATCCCCCGCCGTCATCATGCACCTAATTATGTGCCGTCACGATCCAGGCCGATGCGCCCAGAGCGACCAGACCATCCCGCGCGCGTGAAGCGAGGAAGCGGCGTAACTTTTCCTTGAACACTTCACGCGCCGCGTCGCCCAACTCACGCGCGGCGGCCGCGCCCGGACCGATACGCAGAAGGTAATTGACTGCATCATCGACGGGATCTTCACCGGCTCCGGCAATATAGGCGAATTCGACCGGCTCAAACTCGACATTTTGCCAGCCCGCACTGCGGAGCGTTTCGGAAACGAAGTCACGATTTGCAAATGCAAAAGGACCGGGGCGATATCCGGGTTCCGGGGACTGGATTGCTCCTTC
This sequence comes from Altererythrobacter aquiaggeris, assembly GCF_037154015.1. Lineage (NCBI taxonomy): Bacteria > Pseudomonadati > Pseudomonadota > Alphaproteobacteria > Sphingomonadales > Erythrobacteraceae > Aestuarierythrobacter > Aestuarierythrobacter aquiaggeris. The sequence goes on along the minus strand of NZ_JBANRL010000001.1, from coordinate 1,113,045 downwards.
GGGTAGCAGGCGCGCAATCTCGGTCACCCAGGGGTTGGCCGCAAGACGCTGAAAGCATGAAAACACCAACCGTGCATTCTCCGAAGCAGACATGCGTAAATGGTAAAATGATTGAACCGGATCCTTGAAAAACATCACTCCGTGGCGCGACATTATCAAATCCGGCCGCCAGCTTATGCCATTCCATTCGGTCGCATCCATAACAGCGAAATGAACGTTTGCATTTGCCGACCGTCCACGGGCTATTTCAATAAGATCTTCGCTGATGTCGATACCGCGAACCTTTGCGTCAGGGTTGCTGCGCGCCAGAGCCAATGTCAGTTCACCTGCCCCGCAGCCAACATCCAGAGCATGCCGGATAGTGCTTTGCGTGGCCCTGCGCAAAAGTTGATCGGTCAATCCACTGAAACTTCGGTCTGTCCGGCGCCATTCGCGTGACCAGGTTTCACCAACCTGGCCCTGCCAATCCTTGCTATCCGTCATTTCAAACTCCGAGTATTCACGAAAATTGCGGGACATCTATTGTCTTGTCCAGCAATGCATTCAATTTTCTGCCACTGTAAAGTTAACGCCCGATTGCTTGGTTAGCTTTTGGCAGTATTATTTTACTGCTGGGAAAGAAGAAAAGCCGGCGCTTGGGATCTTAAAAAAGATCGCGGCGCCGGCTTCACATTTCCCGCTGCGGATCTACTCCGCATGCGCATAAGGATCAGTCTTCGGGCTTCGCGCTTGGCCCTTCGAGCAGTTCCTCGGCGACCTTGTCGGTGCGGCTGCGAATAGCAGCTTCCAACTTGTCGCAAACTTCCGGATTTTCCTTGAGATAGGTTTTCGAATTTTCACGGCCCTGGCCGATACGGATACTGTCATAGCTAAACCAGCTGCCCGACTTTTCGACCAGCCCGGCTTTGACGCCCAGATCCAGTATTTCGCCGCGCTTCGATACGCCTTCACCGTACATTATATCGAATTCGACCTGCTTGAACGGCGGCGCTACCTTGTTTTTGACCACTTTCACGCGGGTGGCATTGCCGACAACTTCGTCACGGTCCTTGATCGCGCCGATACGGCGAATATCGAGGCGGACAGAAGCATAGAATTTGAGCGCATTGCCTCCGGTCGTAGTTTCAGGATTACCGTACATCACACCGATTTTCATCCGCAATTGATTGATGAAAATGACCATGGTTTTGGAACGGGAGATCGAACCGGTCAGCTTGCGCAAGGACTGTGACATGAGCCGGGCCTGCAAACCTACATGGCTATCACCCATCTCGCCTTCGATTTCAGCACGTGGCACAAGTGCTGCAACCGAATCGATAACAAGAATATCGATGGCATTGGAACGCACCAGCGTATCGACGATCTCGAGCGCTTGCTCGCCAGTATCGGGCTGCGAAACGATCAATTCGTCAATATCGACACCCAGCGCCTTCGCATAGATCGGGTCGAGCGCGTGTTCAGCATCAACGAAAGCTGCGGTTCCGCCCGCTTTTTGCGCCTCGGCAATTGTATGCAGCGCCAGAGTGGTCTTGCCCGAACTTTCCGGACCATAAATTTCCACCACACGTCCCTTGGGCAGGCCGCCAATTCCAAGTGCAATGTCCAAGCCCAGCGAACCGGTGGAAATGGATTCAATCTCCAATGCCTCCCGGCTGCCCAGTTTCATGGCCGAACCTTTACCGAATGCACGGTCGATCTGTGCAAGTGCTGCGTCGAGAGCCTTCTGACGGTCCACGTTTTTTTCCTTACCTTCTACGAGCTTCAGACTTGCTGCCATGACACTGTCTCCATCCATTGACCAGAGCGCGCATTTGCTTGCCCCCGTGTGATTGTGTGGAACAGTATGTATCGTGTTTGTTCTCATAGAACAAGGGGGGAACAAGAAATTTCCTACATTTTATAGGAAACCCTAGTTTTCTGCCATTTACAAACTGTTAGTCCGTTCTCGTAGAGCGTGTCAGCCACTTAATCTCACGCGTCGAGTTTGCGGGAACCGTAAATTCGGAAATATGCTGCCCGTCCTTCAGCCGATAACCACGCACGCCCTTCACTTGCCAGCCGTCGCTTGATCCCAGATATAACCGTACCGTAACCGGACCTGGATTGGCGTTTGTAAAAGTACCGGCCATTCTGGACCATTTTCGGCTTTGGTTGTCAGGATCTGCCCCGCCTACCCGGTTGCAGGAAGAGAACACCTGAGTGCTTTGCCCGATGCCGATCTCGACATCTTGTCCGGACGCATAGTCCCGCAGCTGCTCCTCACCAACCAGTAGATCGCCGTAGCGACCGGGTTCGAAGATCGTAATTCCGCCCATCGGCATGGCGACACCCAGACCGTGTTCCTTGTCATTTACCGTCGCCAGCAGCATGCCAAGCGGGTTGGCGCCCTCCCCGTCATTGGTCCAGACGTCGCAGCCCGCAGTATAAAGGTATTTGGCCTTCACATCATCTTCGTCGAGAAATGCGACCTGTTTGAGCCCTTTCGCCGCGACAGATACCGGCACCGGAATGCGGTATAGCTTGAGATCGCCAAGATCTTCCTCTGCTGCGACCACGGCTAAGCCGCTCTTTCTGCTCGATGCAGTCAGAACAATTTCCTGAGCATCCATCATGCTGACCGCGGCAGGCGGCGGCGGGGGTGGCGGCGGAGCAGGCGAGCCATAAGCATCAGTGCGGTAATAGGGAACCGGAGTACCCGCAGCCGTACTTCCCAGCGGATAACACACCAGACGGAGCGGTGACGGGGCCGGGGCTCCGGCAAGCTCTCGAAAGTCGCTCTCGATACTCAGCGCACCGGCAACCGCGAGCAGTTCCGCATCCTCGAAACTCTGGCCATTGTCGTTGAGGATAGTCAGCCACGACATCAGGTTGAAACGAACATCATCACTCCGGCTCCCTTCTGCCAACGTCGCGACATAGTGCGCCTGCCAGTCGAATCCCCAGGCCAAATAAGTCAGCACCACCTGATATGTGCCGCCCGCATCATCACGCGTATTGATCGAGAATACCGGCTCGGCAGAAAGTCCCGCCGGGACGTTGTGGAAAGTCATCTTTTCAGGCAGCCCGGAACAGCGAACCGCTTCAAAACCTGCCTGCGTCTCCAGCACCAGGCCGCCATCCGCGCGGGTGCGTACGATTGCGCTTTCTGAGGTTGGTGCTCCCGTTGCGGGGTTGGTCCTTGTCACCGTGATGCGGTTACCCAGTGTGCCATCGACCAGCGCGCCGGGCGACAGCAAATCTGCGTTTCGGTTTTTCTCGATGGTTCCTTGCGGAAGGCCGGTTACGATCGCGCTGACGGCGACCATCCCTTCAGCGACACCTTCAAACCTCACCGCCGATTCGCCCGCTGGCAAGGTAACGGTCCGGGTCTCGCTGATCATGGCGAAACCTTTTGGCCAGCTGACATTCATTGCGCTATCGGCACCGCGATCAGGATCGCGGTAAACGGTTATCGACAATGCAACCGGTTCCGAAGCGAGCACGGCCTCGCGCGCGCCGGCTTCGTAACCGGTGAGCAAGACCGTGACAAGAATGGCCGCACGCAGCAACATCGCGGAAGCCTAGTAACGTGTTTCGTAAGTAACCCGCACCACGCGCTTGCCATTGGCCGGAACTGCAACAGTATATTTTCGGCGGTCGGCGTTGATTTGCTCGCCCAACACATCCTCGCTTACTATGCGGAAGTCGCGGCTCCACCAGCCACGATCAAGCCCGCTTTGATAAAGCTGGACGTCGACGGGAGTGCTTTTGGCATTAGTCAGCGTGTAGCGCATCGTAGTGCGAAAGAAGCTGACTGGACGCTCGGCCTCGATCCGGTCAACTTCGACACCCTCCTTGATAACACGGTATCGGGCGGTGCGCTCCCATTCGGATGAAGTGATCTGGCTGCGCTCCTCCACTTCCGCTTGCACAAAAATATCGAATGCATCGCCGGTTCGAAGGGACAATTCGCTTCCCATCGGGGTATGTCCAATAGTATTTTCGCCGATGAATTGCGGCGTCCCCTCGCGGTCACGCTGATAGAATCGTACCGTACCGGACGGTAACGCGTCGCCTAAACCAGCATCGCGAGACGATTTGAATGCAATCTCGCTGGACACATTCACCGGTCGGTCTTCGCTGGATAGCCAGTCAACAGTCCGTGAATAAACCTTTTGCGCGGGAACGCCCTGCACATCCAGAAAACTGACTTGCTTCGTCTGGTTGTTTGCAATCGTGGTGCGCGCATCGATCGGATAAAGATAGAAGTCACCCAACTGCTCACGGTCAGCAGTCTCTGGCCCCGGGTTTACCATGCCGCGCACATTGCTGCGCACATTACCGCGCATATTGCCGCCGGGGCCACCGCCTCCATTCGGGCTGCCGGCGACCAGCAACGTATCGGCATTGTGGAAGGTTGTGCCTGTATTGTTGGTCAAAGTGACCCATCCCTGCATATTGATCGTCCCCGCCCCCTCGTCATACAGCGAGACGTAGTCGGCGGACCAACCCAGATTTGGCGTGAGATAACGGATGGAGGCTGGCCTGACGCCAGCGTTTTGGCTTTGCACTGTTACGGACAAGGTCGGCCGCGCACGCAAATTGGGCGGCACGCGGTCGAACACGGCGCGAACCGGCAAGCCGTCATCGCGCAGCACTTCGATGCGGTCGCCAATCTTCACAACCACGCCGCCGGCGGTCGAAAGAACAGTGGCGCGCTCTCGCGTTTCTATGCCGGTTGCCGGATTGGTCCGGATAAGCGTGATGGTTTGGCCGATGGCTTTTTCCATCAACTTGCCCGGCGTTAAAAGATCAAAGTCGAAGTTCTGTTCGATAATCCCTGCGCCATTGGCAGCAAAGCTAACAGTCTCGGGGCGGATCCTTGCAGAAACATCCGGGAATTCTATCCGGCTGCGTCCGCGTTGGATATCCAGCTGGCGGATATCTTGCACCAGCGCCTGACCATTATTGTAAATCGTTACCGAAACGTCGCCTTGCGCTGTCGCATCGGGATCAGTCAGAGACGACGGGGCGGAAGTTTGGGCGACAACCGGTGCCGAGATCGCCAGCAGGACGAATGCTGGCAGAGCGCCCGCGTGCCGCCTCAGTAAATCCATCGAAAATCCCCTCTGTTAATTTTCTGCAATCTCGCCAGCGGTGATTTATCTTGTATGAACGATCAGGGAGCGCTCTTCGATGCACCTAGCACGCCGGCCACCTTCCGCCCGATCTGATCGACACTGAAAGGCTTCGCCATGAAGTGCATATTGGTTGTGTCGATATCTTTACGTAACTGTTCTTCCGCATAACCGGACATGAAAATTACCGGCACATCCGGGTTTACCTTGCGAATGTGACGCATCATTGCCGGACCGTCCATTCCGGGCATCACCACATCGCTGATTATCAGATCGAACGCGCCCCCGTTTGCTATCTCGGCAAGCCCCAATTCACCGTCGGCTGCGGTGGTGACCGTATAGCCTTGCCGTGTCAGCGCCCGTTCTGCGACTGCACGAACCATGTCCTCGTCTTCGACCAGCAGGATGCTGGCTCCGCCGCTCCACGCGGTCGCGGTTTCTGCAACCGGCTTCTCGGGCAACTCGTCTGCATGGATGCGCCCGCTGTGGGCAGGCAGGTAGATCGTGAAGCGCGCGCCCTGCACCTGACCATTGTCGGCGACAGTGTTGTCAGCAAAGACAAAGCCTCCCGACTGCTTGATGATACCATAGACCGTGGACAGACCAAGGCCCGTGCCCTTGCCCTGTTCCTTGGTTGTGAAGAACGGTTCGAATATCTTGCCGATTTTGTCGGTCGGGATACCGCCGCCCGTATCCTGCACGGTCAGAACGGTATATTCCGCAGGCGGAATAATCTCGCTGCCCAGCTTGCGTATATCAGCCGCGGAAACGCGGCGCGTGGTAAAAGCCAGCTTGCCTTTGCCAGCGCTGGGGCCGCGCACATTTGCCTGTATGGCATCGCGCGCATTGACTGCCAGATTTACAATGACTTGCTCCAGTTGTTGCGGGTCGGCCCGCACCGGGCTGAGATTACGGTCGTGACGGACCTCGAAATCGATTGTCTGGCCCAGCAAACGTTTAAGCAGCTGACTGACTTCCGAAATCACATCGGGCAATTGTATGACCACAGGCCGAAGGGTTTGCTGCCGGCTAAACGCCAGCAATTGACGCGTCAGCGACGCGGCCCGGTTTGAATTCGCCCTGATTTGCTGAATATCGTCATAGTCGCTGTCACCCGGCGTGTGACGCAGCAGCATCAGGTCACAATAACCGATGATTGCGGTCAGGACATTGTTGAAATCATGCGCGACGCCGCCTGCAAGCTGGCCAACCGCCTGCATTTTGGTGGCCTGCGCTATTTGTCGTTTCAGCCGCGTTTCCTCGGTCGAATCCGTCAGGCTCAGTAGCACCGCCGCTTCGCCCAGCCCGCGTACACCTGCAAGGCCCAGTGTCACCGGCTCGTCAGGATTAGCCTGCAGCCTGACCGCAGTGTTTCCGGTACTCGCCGGACCGCGGCCAAAGCGGCGGACCGCATCTGAAATGGCTGCCTTGTCTTCTTTCACCACCAGGTCGGTCGGATATCGCGGAAGCCCACCATGCGGCAAATCAGCAGCTCGCAGGAAGGCATCGTTACCAAACAACAGGCGGCCATCGCGGTCGGTCATTGCCAGACCTAAAGGCAGTGCGGCAAGCAAAGCTTCGAGCTGAGCCGCGCCAGCCTGTCCGTCTCCGCCAAAACCGCCGCCAATCCCTACACCGGCCTCGACCAGCAACATCAGGGACGGCGCCTCGTCAGGCCCGGTCGGTGCTTCATGCCCGACATCGCCCAACGGTACGTGAATTAACGTCTGGGCCGTACCCCGCCGGCCCTCTCGCGCAAAAAATATCCGCTCTCTTTCATCCGCGCGGAGCAGGGTTGCAAAATCCTGTCCCGCCATTGTCGCTGCGACATCGCCGGAAGCACGGTGCGCAAAGCCGGAACTGGCGACTTTGATCGCACCATCCGGCCCGACAATTGCCGCTTCGACACCGGCCCGCGAAAACATCTGCCCCAACGGGCCAGCGATGCGCTGCGCCAACTGTCCAAGCGGATCTTCTTCAGACTGGACGGCGAAATGCCAAACCAGATAGTCCTCGCCGCGCCCGGCCCGCTCTGCCCGGGCAAACCAAATCTGGCCCTCTTTGCCCTCGAGCGGCTGCGCCACACCCCCACCATCGCGCCATGCTTCCCGTGCCGCCTTTGCCAGGCTCTCGCGCGATGAATGGTCAAATGGCAAATTGGGCGGACCGCTGTCCGATCCAAACCACCCGGAATATGTTTCATTTGCGCAAACCAGCCTGTTGGCGCGGTCGGTGATCGCGACACCGCCTGCGGAATTGCCGATTGCCGCAACGGTGACAGACCAGTCGGGCACGGCAAATTCGTCATGCTGGGGGGCGGCATTCTGCTTCGAAATGAACCAGGCAAAAAACCCCAGTACCAGCAGGCCGCCAAGGTATGCCGCAGCAGCGGCACCCTCCCCCGTTACCAGCCAGACCAGCAACACACTTGCGAGACACGCAATTGTTAGACTGGTCAGGATTACCGGTTGTCGAAGCAAAACCTGCTTAACGGCCATCTTCACGGCCGGTTGGCCTCCAGCCTTTCATTCAGGCGTTTTTCCAGCCTGACAATCTGGCGGCGGCGCTTGCGACTGATCCATATCCTCCAGGCAAAGCCCGAAACGAGATAGCCCACCGCCGAAGTTACAATTGCGAGCACAATAAACCCGAACGCGGTTACTCCGGCCAATTCGAAAAACACTGCCAAAGGCCCTTTGTCGTGGGCTAATTGTTCTGCGGCCATACCGCCAACAGCCGCATCGAGGTTTAGCACGAACGAGCCGACCTGGTTAGCGACGACTGCCCAGAACGGAAAGGTGAGCGGGTTGGTCACGAAAGTCACTAACGCGGCCAATGGGACGTTGGCCCGAGCGGGTAATGCCATGAATGCTGCGATAAATATCTGTCCCAGTGGGACTATGAACGCACAGAATAGGCCCAAGGCCACCCCGCGAGGCACAGACCGGCGAGTAAAGCGCCATAATTCCGGGCTTAGGAAACGGTGCGCGATCGGCGCAAGAAAGCGGTTGTCCGCCATCTCCTGCCGCGTCGGCATATTTGCCCTGATCCATTTTTTAAGCCTGCGCGTCATCGGTGTCAGCTACCCTCGCGCAGCAAGCGCGCCTTGTCTCGTTTCCAGTCGCGGTCCTTGGTCGTCTGACGCTTGTCGTGCGCCTGCTTGCCCTTGGCCAATGCGAGTTCGATCTTGGCCCGACCGCGCGAATTGAAATAGACCGAAAGCGGCACCAGCGTCATGCCCTTACGCTCCACAGCGCCGGTAAATTTACCGATTTCGCGCGCGCTTAGCAACAATTTCCGCGGCCTGGTCGGAGTGTGATTATTGCGATTGCCATGGCTGAATTCCGGAATGTTGGCGTTGACCAACCATACCTCACCGCCCTTAACCTCGGCATAACTCTCCGCAATCGAGCCCTGGCCCGACCGCAGGCTTTTCACTTCCGTACCGGTCAGGACAACGCCAGCCTCGTACTTGTCTTCGATAAAGTAATCAAACTTCGCCCGGCGGTTCTCGGCCACGACTTTGATCTTTTCGAATGCTGGAGTTTTGGGACGTGCCATTACCCAGACCATCTAGGGAGTTTGCGCGCTGCTTGAAAGGCCCGAACTTGCCAAGTTTCAGGGGGAAATCGGGTTTTTGCCGATCAAGCGATCAAAAAACCCCCGAACAGCTTTGTTTTCAAACTTGCACCGATCAAATGCGGCCTGCATAAGTCACGGAAACAACAGGGGACTTCTTATGTGTTCATCGACCAGAACGGTTATTAGATCGTTGGCCGCCATAGCCTCTGCCTTGTTCGCTTCAACTGCCTTTGCGCAAACCGCGCCTCCCCTCGGTGCATATGGAGAATTGCCGGAGTTCGAGCAGGCGGACCTGTCGCCCGAAGGTGATCTTGCTTTGATCGCAAGCGTAAAGGGCAAACGGCTACTGATCGTACTGGATGAAAATATGAAGGCCAAAAACTCGATGGAGGTCGGCGACATCAAGGTTCGCGGGCTGGATTGGGTTGGCGACGACGCTATTTTGCTCACCCGCAGCGATACGCAGGAGCTTGGTAAACGGTTCATCGGCGACAAGGCTGAATTTTCCAACGTCATGATTGTTCCCGCAGCAGCCGGCGGCGAAGTCCAGACCATCTTCAGCAACGAAAAAAAGATGCTGAATTCGGTTCAGGGAAACTACGGCAAACGGTTGATCGACGGGCGCTGGGTCGGTTTTTACGGCGGGCTGGAAATGACCCGCAATCAGGGCGGTTCCTACTTCGTTGGTAACTCGGCACCGGCACTTTATGCCGTCGATCTTCAGACAAACAAATTAAAAAAGGTGGCGAACCAGTCCGGTGATTACCGGATGTCTCGCGATTGGTTGCTCGACAGCTCGGGGAACGTCGCCGCCTTGAGAGAGTGGATTCAAACGACGGGCGAGTGGTCGATCAAAAATGCTGACAACAAGGTAATCGCTTCCGGTGTCCAGGATCGTGGAAGGATTGGTCTTGGAACGTTGGGACAAGACGGAACGACGATTCTTTATTCCGAAGCGGACGAGGCCAATGAAATGCAGTGGTTCGAAGTCCCGCTGGATGGGTCGTCGTCACCTGTAAGATGGCGCCCTGACCAAGATATTGGCTCGCTTTACACCGACCAGTTCAGCGCTCGATTGATTGGTTACAGGTTGGATGAAGATCGTGTAATGCCAACTTTCTTCGATCCCGCAAAACAAACAGTCATTGATAAAATCGCTCAGGCATTCGCAGGCAGAGATGTTTATTTAAGCGAGTGGACGCCAGATTTCAGCAAGGTCCTGGTGGTCACCAAGGGCAATCGGGACAGCGGCACCTGGTATCTTGTGGATATGGCCACATTGCAGGCAAGCCCGATCGGATCCGAGCGACCCAAAATCAAACCGGAGCAGGTTGGACCGATTTCTCGCTTCGAATATAGCGCGGGAGATGGTCTGGAGCTGGACGGAATTTTAACCCTGCCGCCAGGCCGTGAAGCCAAAAATCTACCACTCGTTATGTTGCCGCATGGTGGGCCTGCCGGCGAAAGCACTGAAACGTTCGATTGGTGGGCACAAGGAATTGCGTCACGTGGTTACGCTGTCTTTCAGCCCAACTTTCGCGGCTCCACGAACAAAGATCGGGCATTCCAGGAGGCTGGCTTTGGCCAGTGGGGAAAACTCATGCAAACTGATGTTTCGGACGGGCTGAAAGCCTTGGCTGCAAAAGGCATCATTGATCCCAAGCGCGCTTGCGTAGTCGGCGCCAGTTACGGAGGTTATGTCGCTTTGGCCGGTGTGACTTTGCAAAACGGAATTTATCGCTGTGCGGTGTCGGTCAACGGCGTTGCCGATATCCCCAAACTTTATTCGACTGAAAAAAATCAGCGAGGGAGAAACCTTTTTGCCCGCATTACCTTGATCGAAGAGTTCGGGCCGGAAGACCTGCACCGGTCAATCTCGCCGCGACATCAGGCCGAACGTGCCGATGCGCCTGTCATGATTATTCATGGGCGGGATGATACGGTCGTCTTGTACGAGCAGGGCAAAGATATGTACGATGCATTGCGCAGCGCCAACAAACCGGTTGAATTCGTGGAACTGGAAGGCGAGGATCATTGGCTCTCTACTAGCGAGACCCGCCAGCGGATGCTTTCTGAACTCGTGAGTTTCGTCGAAAAGCACAATCCGCCCGATTGAGGAGGCGCAACCAGAACACGAGATGGGCGGCGAATTCCTTTTGGATCCAGCCGCCCTCGTTTTCAGTGAAGACGACCAAGCCAAGTCATCGGGGCAGGATCAAACAGCTTCGAGCAATCCGGCATGCACCAGCGCATCATCGACAGCCCTGCGCGCCTTATCATTACATTTCGTCAACGGGAGGCGGACCTCGTCGGTAAACCAGTCATGTACTTTGCTCAGCGCGTATTTGACCGGAGCAGGACTGGCATCTTCAAACATTGCGTAATGCAAGGGATATAGCCGGTCGTTCAGTTGCCGGGCCCTGGCAAAATCGTTTTCGACACAAGCCTGCTGAAATTCCGAACACAAAGCCGGTGCGACATTTGCAGTCACGGAAATACAGCCACGCGCGCCCGCAGCGTTTGCCGGCAGCGAAAGTTCGTCATCACCTGACAGTTGGCAAAAGTCGCGGCCAATACCCATCCGGTGGTCGGTAACCCGCGACAGGTCGCCGCTCGCATCTTTTATCGCGACGATTGTCCGAGGGAATTTTTCGGCCAGTTCGCAGACGGTTTCAGGCAGAATATCTGTCACAGTCCTGCCGGGCACGTTATAAAGCACGATCGGTAGATCGCTGTGTTCTGCCAGATAGCTGAAGTGCGCAATCAACCCCTCCTGACTTGGGCGGTTGTAATAAGGCGCGACGCATAATCCGGCGGCACAACCGGTTTTCTGGGCAAATTTCATATGAAGCAAGGCATTCTGCGTGTCGTTACTTCCGCAGCCGGCAATTACCGGAACCCGACCTGCGGTCTGCTCCACGCAAATTTCGATTACCCGGTGATGTTCGGCATTGCTGAGGGTCGACGCTTCACCGGTTGTCCCGCAGGCGACCAGTCCGCTGCTACCGTTCTCGATCTGCCAGTCGATCAGTTTACGAAATGCGCCTTCATCCAACCGTCCGTCGTGAAAAGGAGTCGCAAGGGCGGGTATCGAACCGGAAAACATGGACTTTATACCTCGAAGTAACGCAAATGGCGGTCTAAACCGGAACACAAGTTGCTCCAAACCGATTTCATTCAGCACCTGATAAGGAGCAGTTGACCAATATGTCCAGCATGGTCGAAAAACCCCTCTTGGCATTAGCCTTCGTTTTGGCGTCAGCCTTCGCTGCCCCCACTGTCCTTTCAGCCCAGGAACGCAGCGTTGCCGGTGCGAGTGAATGGGATCAGGCACGCGCCGGTCTTGTCGCCCGTCAACCGGGGAGAATGTCGCAGGCGATCAGCCGCTGGGAAACCCTTACCAACAACAGTAATCTGCGGTTCGACGATTACGCCGGATTTGTTATGGCCTACCCGGGATTTCCGCGCGAAGAACGGCTGCGCGGGTATGCTGAAAAAGCACTCGATAACGAACCGGTCACACCGCAAAGCCTGGTCGCCTATTTCGACAAGCATCCACCCCTGGGTAATTCCGCGAGAGCCCGCTACGCACTCGCGCTAAATTCCCTCAATCGCAGCGAAGCGTTGGAAGAGGCGCGAGAGGCATGGCGCGGTGGATCGATGAGCGGTCCGTCCGAGGCTTACATAGTTGGCCTGTTTTCAGGCAGACTTACCGCAGACGATCATGACAGGCGGATGGACGCGCTGTTATGGCAACGCGATATTGAAGCCGCGCGGAGGCAGATGAGCCTAGTCTCGCCGTCCAGGCGCGAGCTTTTCGCTGCGCGTTTGGCGCTGATTTCGGGCGGCGAACCTGGTGTATTGCCAACCGATGCAATCCGGGATCCGGGGTATGTTTATAACCGGGTCCGCGATTGGCGCACATCGAATCAGATGTACCGCGCAGTCAGCCTGCTAGAAAGCCGGCCGGCATTTTCCGGGCTGCCGCATGATCCAGAGGCACTGCTTGGCGAGATGTTGCTTGTTGCTAAATCCGCAGGCGCCCGTCAGGCGCAGCGTATTGCGGCCTCGGTCGACGATCTGTTCGCCCCAAATGCCGACATCAGTACGATGAGTTACAGGATCCGCGACGATTACACGTCGTTGATGTGGCTTGGCGGCACGAAGGCCATGAACACTGTCGGCGATCCGGCAGGAGCCGCACCGCTGTTCTATCGATACGGCGCTTCGGCGAAGACCCCGCAAACCCGGTCCAAAGGCTTCTACTGGGCCGGACTTGCAGCGGAGAAAGCGCGCGATACGGCTGGTGCAAACCGCTATTTTGAATTGGCAGCCCAATATCCGCAGCGGTTCTATGGAATGCTTGCGCACGAGAAACTGGGCCGCGCATTACCGGATATGCGTACCGTAACAACGGCGCAGCCTACGCCGGAAGAGCGTGCGAAGATCAACGGCGCACCAATCACTGCGGCGGTAAGCGACGTGGCTCGTAACGCGCCGTGGCGCACGGGCATCTGGTTCTACCGCGAAATTGCCGACCAGGCGGACACGCCTGGCGAGCATGTGCTGGTGGACCAGCTTGCCCGGACCCTGGGCCGCCGCGATTTGGCTGTGATCAACGGCGAAGCGGCCGAAGTTGACGGTCATTCCGGTTTCACTCCCCTTGCTTTTCCGACGTTGCAGACGCCTCCCGGTAGCAATTGGACGATGGTTCATGCCATTGCCCGGCAGGAAAGCCAGTTTGCGCAGAACGCGATCAGTCACGCCGGCGCTCGCGGGCTTATGCAACTGATGCCGGGAACCGCCAGAGAGCAGGCTGGCAAATTAGGTATGAGTTACATGTCGGCCAACCTGATCGAAAGCCCCAGCTATAATATCCGGCTAGGAGATGCCTATTTTGCTCGCATGATGGATTATTTTGGCGGCGCATATCCGCTTGCCGCCGCGGCCTATAACGCTGGCCCTGGTAACGTGAACAAATGGCTACGCAGCAATGGCGATCCGCGGAACGGCAGCATTTCATACGTCGATTGGATCGAGGCTATACCGATCTATGAAACCAAGAACTATGTGCACCGCGTGATCGAAAATGCCGTCGTCTATGAATCAATGAACCCTGACAAGGCCGCTTTTGGTCAACCCCGCCGCGTCAGCCAGTTTCTGTCGCGTTGAGATAGTGATCAAAATCGATGGAAACCCGATCACTGCAAGGGGTCTGGCTGTGTTGAAGGCCCGCTATGACCACTTGCTAGGTACGGAGCGGCCCCAGATTGTCGCCATTGTCAGCTGGGCTGCCGGCAATGGTGATCGGAGCGAAAACGGTGATTACATTTATGGTCGCAAACGAATGCGAGAGATTGACCGTGAATTGGCCCACTTGTCGCGCAGGATGAAGGCCGCTCGGGTTATCAATCCGCAAGACCAGCCAGAACGTGGCAAGGTGTGGTTCGGTGCCACGGTCACTTTGGCGGACGAAAATGAAGCCGAACGCGTAATCACGCTGGTTGGTGATGACGAACAGGACGCGGGGCAGAACCTGATCGGATGGGGGGCCCCTATTGCCCGTGCTTTGCGCGGGGCAAGTCTGGGCGATCTGCGCGTTGTCCGATTGCCCGGAGGGGCGAAGGAATGGGAGATTGTGCAGATTTCCTATCCCGGCCAATCAAACGAGCAAACAGCGTGAAAATTCTTGCAATAACACTCCATGCTGCCTTCCCTGTGGCCATAGTCGCTGCCCTGATACCGGCACCGGTGCTGGCGAAAGACAGTTTGGGCGTGTTTGATGATTGGGCAACCTTTCGCGATCCGGCACCCTCCCGCTGCTATGCCATCGCGCGCAGCAAGTCGGACGCATCATTGGGCAAATTCAAACCCTTTGCTTCAATCGGCAACTGGCCCGGACGAAACGTTCGCGGTCAGGTCCATTTTCGCCTGTCGCGAGAGATTGACTCTGCCAGACCGATATCCTTGATTATTGGGGAAAAAACCTTTGTCATGACAGGCGGCGGCGCGAATGTGTGGGGACGTGACAAAAAAATGGATGCGGCCATCGTCGCTGCAATGCGTTCTGCCAGCCGGATGAATGTCCGCGCGACGGACAGCAACGGACGTCGCTTCGCGAATGCGTTCAGCCTGAAGGGTGCTGCAACAGCGATTGACGCTGCCAGCGTGGGATGTGCGCGCATCAGGCGCTAGTCAAACCGCCTTTGCCGCACTATACGGCGCGCTCCGATGGCAGACACAAAACTTATGCAGATCCCTGGTCAGGTCGACCCGGTGACCGTTCCGCGAGAGATCACTCCCCGCGCGGATGGACGCATCGACCTGATCGGCGTGCCGCGCGAGGACATTGCTGCAATTTTTGTCGGGTCAGGCCTCGACCCCAAGCAGGCCAAGCTGCGCGCCAAGCAGGTTTACCACTGGTTGTATCACCGCGGTGTTACCGATTTCGAGCATATGACCGATCTTGGAAAGGCCATGCGACCTTGGCTACGCGAACGTTTCGTGCTTGGCCGTCCTGAAGTTGTCGAAGCACAGGTTTCGGAAGACGGTACGCGCAAATGGCTGCTGAAAACGGCTGACGGACACGAATTCGAAATGGTGTTCATTCCCGATGACATGCGCGGCACTCTGTGCGTTTCCAGCCAGGTCGGCTGCACGCTTAATTGCACGTTCTGCCACACCGGCACCATGCGACTGGTGCGCAACCTGACACCCGGGGAAATCGTTGGTCAGGTGATGCTGGCCCGCGATGCCTTGGGTGAATGGCCCAAAGGCCGGATGGACATGCCCGACGAAGACGGCGCTGATGATCACGGAGAGACGGGATATACTGCCGATGGCCGCCTGCTGACCAACATTGTCATGATGGGCATGGGCGAACCGTTGTATAATTTCGAAAATGTGCGCGATGCGCTCAAGCTGGTAATGGACGGTGAAGGTCTGGCCCTGTCCAAGCGGCGGATTACGCTTTCGACCAGCGGTGTCGTTCCCCTGATGGAACGGTGCGGAGACGAGATCGGCGTTAATCTGGCCGTTTCGCTACATGCAACCAACAAGACTGTCCGCGACGAAATCGTGCCGATCAACCGTAAATATGGTATCGACGAACTCTTGAGTGCGTGCGCCGCTTATCCCAGCGCATCCAACTCGCGCCGGATAACGTTTGAATATGTCATGCTGAAGGACAAGAACGACAGCGATGATGATGCGCGCGAACTGGTGAGGCTGATCAAGCAATACGATCTGCCGGCCAAGGTCAATCTGATCCCATTCAATCCTTGGCCCGGCTCGATCTACGAATGTTCTGCCCCCGACAGGATCAAGAGTTTTTCGGCAATTGTATTCGATGCCGGCATCAGCGCCCCGATCAGAACCCCTCGCGGCCGGGATATTGACGCGGCCTGCGGGCAATTGAAGACTTCCGCCTTGAAAAAAAGCCGGGCGCAGGCAGACCGCGAAGCAGCCGAAGCTGCGGTGGCCGATTGAGCGAAGACAAATTCGACACAGCCACAATCGCTTTCTACGAACGCGAGGCTCGATCCTACGCTGGGCATTGGCAAACCGAAAGCCGGCACTTGCGCATGTTTCTCGATAGTTTGAGACCGGGGGCACGCATTCTGGAACTCGGCTGCGGAGGCGGTCGTGATACATCATTCATGGCCTCGAAGGGTTTCGCAGTGGACGCAACCGATGGCACGCCGGCAATGGTCAAGCAGGCGCAGGCTGCCACAGGTCAATCCGTACGGCTCATGAGGTTTGACCAGCTTACAGCGGATGCGGAATATGACGCGGTCTGGGCCCACGCTTGCTTGCTCCATGTCCCGCGCAGCAAACTTCCTTCAGTGCTTGCAGCAATTTGGCGCGCGCTGAGGCCCGGTGGGCTGCATTTTGCAAACTACAAGCTGGGCGAAGGTGAGGGGCGCGATCTTCTAGGGCGATTGAACAATCTTCCGGATCCCGAATGGCTGGGCGAAACATACCGCTCGGCAGGCTTCAGCTTGCTCAACCAGCAACACTATCGCGGTGGTGGGTGCGATGGCACCATGCGTGACTGGTTGGCGCTTACCTGCCAACGCAGTTTGTCCGGCCCTTTCCCCAACGCGCCTGATGTGCTTCAAAGCCAGTCATGATGTG
The DNA here is from genome assembly GCF_037154015.1 of Altererythrobacter aquiaggeris. Classification (NCBI taxonomy): domain Bacteria; kingdom Pseudomonadati; phylum Pseudomonadota; class Alphaproteobacteria; order Sphingomonadales; family Erythrobacteraceae; genus Aestuarierythrobacter; species Aestuarierythrobacter aquiaggeris. The sequence goes on along the minus strand of NZ_JBANRL010000001.1, from coordinate 1,096,210 downwards.
TCTTGCCACACGCGCACGTAATGCTGAACTGCCTGGTGTGCTGTGGGGCAGCCAGCGCATTACAGGCACGCAGCTGAAAAATTTACGCTGGCTGGCCGCTTTTGCATGACCCTGCCCACCGTACTCATAACCGGCGGCGCGAAACGGCTCGGGGCGGCCATGGCGGAAAATTTTGCTGAACATGGCTGGCATGTGATCCTGCATTACAATACCTCCGGTGATGAGGCTGCGAGATTGGCGGCCTCCCTCCCCTCCAGCGAAACCGTCCAGTGCGATCTGGCAGACGACCTTGCTGCGGTAACCATGATCCGAAACCTGGCGCAGCGCACTGCCGACTGGCGGGCCCTGGTGAACTCCGCGTCTGTATTCAGTTACGATTCCGGCATTTGCATCGATCCGGCAGCGAACCGGATGGCGATGCAGGTCAATGCACTCAGTCCGGCGCTGATAGCGCAGACATATTTTAGTCATGCACGCTCGGCAAATGGCCGCCGGGTAATCCAGATACTTGACCAGAAGCTCGCCAATCCAAACCCTGATTTCTTCAGCTATACGATGAGCAAACACGCAATGGCCGCCACGGTCCCGATGCAGGCGATTGCGTCGGATTGTCCAGCAGACCGCATTTACGGTCTTGCGCCTGGTGCCATTCTGGCCAGCCATGACCAGACCGAGGAAGAAGCCGCCCGGTCGCACATCCGCAACCTGCTTGTCCGCCGCACATGGGCAAGCGAGGTTGCCGACGCGGCTCTTTTTCTCACCGACGGTCATCTGGCCAGCGGCGAGACCCTGTTCGTCGATTCGGGACAGCATCTGCTTGCCCAGCCGCGCGACGTGATCTATCTCGAACGAGGAGGCACAAACCCATGACAAAGCACGTGCTCTCGACCCGCCTTTGGCATTGGGTAAACACGATAAGCCTGATTGTCCTGTTCATGTCAGGGCTGAATATCTCCAACGCGCACCGCTATCTTTACTGGGGACATTCCGGGTTTGACCGCGCCGATGCGTGGACTCAGGTAGTGCGGTTTCCGGGCTGGATGACGATACCGGATTATTACAGCCTGGCAGTGGCTCGTGATTGGCATTTGCTGTTCGCATGGCCATTCGCATTCGGGCTTTTGTTGTTCATGATTGCCGCGCTGCTCAATGGTCATGCCAAACGCGATCTGACCACTCGGCGAAATGACTGGAAATGGGCATCGATCAAACAGGACATCGGCGCACACCTGAAGCTGAATTTCGATCATGGTGATGGCAAGTATAACTTTTTGCAGCGGCTCAGTTACGGGCTGGTTATCTTTATCGGCTTGCCGCTGATGATATTCACCGGGTTGGCAATGTCGCCCGCCATGGATGCAAACTGGCCCATCCTTGTGGATGTATTTGGCGGAAGACAAAGTGCGAGATCAATCCACTTTATAGTCGCCTTCGGCCTATTCGCATTTTTCATCCTGCACATCGTTATGGTTTTGCTGGCAGGCCCGGTCGGGCAGTTGCGCGATATGATCTTGGGCGGAAAAACAGCGGGCGATGCTTTGTCAGATCCCTCCATACAAACCGGAGCGGGAGAAGGGTCATGAACCGGCGAGGCATTCTGATGGGTGCAGCGGCCTTCCTGGTCACTGCCTGCACGAAAATCGGCCAGACGGAGCCGGTGACGACGCTGCTGAAAAGTACCGAGGGCTGGAATAAATGGGCCCAGCGACTGTTCGGCGGACGAACTGCCCTCGCACGCGAATTTGATCCTGGCGCGATCTCGCCGTTTTTTCGCGGCAACGGTACGCAGGATCCGGATACTCCGGAATACCGGGCGCACGTTGGCACCAATTTTGAAGACTGGCGGCTCGAAGTTCGAGGTTTGGTCGCAGCCCCGCTTTCACTGTCGCTGAAGGACATCCGCGCGCTGGAGCAACGTACGCAGATTACCCGCCACGACTGTGTGGAAGGCTGGAGCGCGATCGGTCAATGGACCGGCCCGGTGCTTGGTGATGTGCTAAGGGCGGCAGGGATACAGGATCAGGCAAGATATGTTGTTTTCCGCTGCGCCGATACATTGGCCGGCGGCGACTATTACGAAAGCATCGACATGATCGACGCGTTCCACCCACAGACCATCATCGCACACAGTTTAAATGGAGCGCCGCTACCAATCCGCAACGGCGCGCCCTTGCGGATGCGTATCGAACGCCAGCTTGGCTACAAACATCCCAAATATCTGACGGCGATCGAAGCCGTGAGTTCGCTCGGCAGTATTGCAGGAGGTAACGGCGGCTATTGGGAAGACCGTGCCGGATATCAATGGTATGCAGGGATCTAGCAGTTATTCAGGATAAAGCCGGTTCATTTCGGCCCAGTCGTCCGCGATAATTTGTTCAAGCACAGCCAAATCGATATCGCCAAGCTTGTTTACATAAACACAGCTTTTGCCGATTGAATATTTGCCCAGTTTTTCAAGCAATGCCGCGCGCCGCTTGCCAGCGGCTTCATCGCAGTATCCACCCATGAAATAGAACGAATGCTTTGCTTTGCGAGGGCTGAACCCAGTACGAAGCCAATGGACCTCGCGGCCACTCTCGTAAGTTGTGCGGTAACTTCCGTATCCGATGATGGACGGCCCCCACATTTCAGGTATCATGCCCGTCACTTTACGAAACAAGCTATCTATGACACGCGCCTCTTCACGTTTTCGCTCGTGATCTATGGCCGCGATGAAATCTGTCACCGATGCTTTTGTCGGAACTGTTTTTGCGTCGCTCATGCCAGCCAGAATAGCGCACCCTGGTCGATCTGCCAAATCCGGGCGACCGGTTCGGAGTGAAACGTTTGCGATAGATGCTTTCGGCTGATAACCGCCGCGCGCGATTAAAAAGCGGAGAGAACTTCACATGCCCGGCAATGAAATCAAGAAAGTCGTCCTCGCTTACTCGGGAGGTCTGGATACCAGTGTGATCCTTAAATGGCTTGAGGTGGAACGCGGCTGTGAAGTTGTGACGTTTACTGCCGACCTCGGACAAGGCGAAGAATTGGGCCCTGCGCGGGACAAAGCCCGCATGATGGGCATTCCCGACACGAGTATTTATATCGAAGACCTGCGCGAAGAGTTTGTACGGGACTATGTTTTTCCGATGATGCGCGCAAATGCCCGGTATGAAGGCGACTATCTTCTAGGCACATCGATCGCGCGTCCGCTGATTTCCAAACGTCTGGTTGAAATCGCCCATGAAACCGGCGCTGATGCGATTGCCCACGGTGCCACGGGCAAGGGGAATGACCAGGTTCGCTTCGAACTGAGCGCTTATGCGCTTGATCCTTCTATCAAGGTTGTCGCACCCTGGAGGGAATGGGATCTGACGAGCCGCACCGCGTTGATCGCATGGGCTGAAAAACACCAGATTCCGGTCCCAAGGGACAAGCGCGGCGAAAGTCCGTTTTCAACCGACGCCAACCTGCTGCACACCTCTTCCGAGGGGAAGGTATTGGAGGATCCGTGGGAAGAAACCCCGGACTACGTTTATTCGCGGACAAACAATCCCGAAACCGCCCCGGACACTCCCGAATATATCACCATCGACTTTGCAGCTGGCGATGGGATGGCACTCAATGGGCAAACCATGTCGCCGGCTGAGCTGCTCGCGGCGCTAAACGAACTGGGGCGCAAACACGGGATTGGCCGGCTCGATCTGGTGGAAAACCGGTTTGTCGGTATGAAAAGCCGCGGAATGTACGAAACCCCAGGGGGCGAGATTTATGCCCGCGCGCATCGCGGGATTGAACAAATCACCCTCGACCGCGGAGCAGCGCATCTGAAGGACGAACTGATGCCGCGCTATGCCGAAATTATTTACAACGGCTTCTGGTTTTCTCCCGAGCGCGAAATGTTGCAGGCGGCGATCGATCTCTCGCAGGCGAAGGTTGGCGGCACTGTCCGGCTTAAATTGTACAAAGGCAATTGCGATGTCGTCGGCCGCAAATCACCCGATAGCCTCTATTCCGAAAGGCACGTCACCTTTGAAGATGATGCGGGCGCCTATGATCAGCACGATGCCGAAGGCTTTATCAAGCTGAACGCGCTGCGACTGAAACTGCTCGGCAACCGCGACCGGCGCTGAATTTTACTCCATCGTGGGCTAAATTCGCCAAGCTGTTGACTTATCCACTCGTGTCCACAGCGAAATCGGGGGAAAGTGGATAAGTCGGGGTTGCAAGCCTTGTCGAAATGCGATTCGGGGTGCATCTTCAAATCATCGAAACGGGGATTGGCTCTTCGGAGAAACGGTGTAACAGCCTGATCAAACAAGAGATTTTGGAACCGTATCGACGCGGTAGTGAAATACTACGCAGCCGAGGAATGCAAGGAAGAATGTCGCGGATTTCGGTCTGCTGACAGGAAAAACCGGCAAACTGTTGAAACTGCGAAAGTGCACAATCGGATGATCGGACCTACCGGTTCGACCCCTAGGAATTGCGTGGTGCAAGCCAGGCATGACTGTTTGAAGGATCGAACAAATGGCGGATCGGTCTCGGAACTTTTGAACGCAATGCGAAGATTTTCGGATCGGAACGGAGCAGACGGAAGTACCGGATGCCGGCGCGAGCGCCGTGCGACATAGTCGGAAGCCTTCGGGCAGAAGACGACACGCCGGTTGCCAAGTCCATCTTCGGATGGCCACGCGACGGTAAGAGTGGGGTCGGCAGCAATGCTGGCCCCATTTCTTTTTTGCCACGTCCCCATTTCCTTCCTGCCCTTTCCGCATGCCCTGATACTGGCCGCATACCGGCCTCATACTGGCCACATGCCGGCGTCCTACTGGTCCCGCATTGGTCCCTGCTGTCCGATTGCTCCGCCATCACTGCAATCACTCCCAAACCAAAGCGCCTGAAACACGGGTGCACTTGATAGACAAACGCTGGTGTCATGAGCGAATCGGTCGCATCCACTGGTGTATTACAAAGCAAAGCGGCGCGCATCGGCGCGGCCTAACTCAGGACAATTCGGCGCTATTAACCATTTTTAGCACGTTGACTTGTTGTAAATTCGGGTTCGTTCGACATCCCTCCACAGTTCATGGCGAGTTCTTGCTGTATAAGCAGCGTCATCATGCACAGTCACAAATCCCCCAAAGCGCGGCACGCGCCGTTCGCGGCATCGCTGGGTACCACCGCGCTGGCGTTCGCGCTTGTTTTCGGCATCCCGACCAATTCCGCGCTGTTTGCACAGGAAGCGCAACCGGCGGACGCAACGCCCGCATTCGAAGACAGTTTCGAGCGGTTCGAAGATATCCCTCCCGCACCTGAACCCGCGCCGCACGCGGTTGATATTACCGAGATCGAGCCGCCTGTAGAAGCGGCCCCCGAACCCGCAGCGCGCAACCGCATCGGTTCGGGCGTCGCCAGCTATTATGGCCAGCGTTTTGCAGGCCGCAAAACCGCCAGTGGCGAACGCTTCAATCCGCGCCAGCTGACCGCGGCGCACAAGACACTGCCGTTCGGCACCATTGTCGAAGTGACCAACCCGCGTAACGGCAAGCGCGTGAATGTGCGGATCAATGACCGCGGGCCTTACGCTCATGGCCGCACCATCGATCTGTCACGCGCGGCTGCCGAGGAAATCGGCTTGGTCCAGCGCGGCCACGGCACTGTCGAACTGGCGCTGGTCACCAGCTGAGCGGCTGTCCGGCGCAGGCTCCCTGCCCCGAATTTTTCGTATTTTGCCACTTACAGGGTTACACTAGTTACACTTTGGCCAAATGTGTCCGGTGCCAAAAACGGCGGAATTCTGCGGCTGGCGGGGGTTCAGAGTTACACTTGCCCCTCCTGAAAAATTTTTGGAACTTTGCGCGCCCGCCGCGTAATTTAATTTCCGACATCCGTTTGCACCCGTAGAAAAATGCTTGCGCCATTCAGCAAGCCGCACCGGATGATTTACGCCGGAGCGGGTGCTGTAGGACAGCGTGTGGTGATGACGGGTCCGGCGCGGGTCGTGCCGGGGTCGGCGGCGATGCGATCGGCTTCGACATGGGCGAGCCATGATTGTGCGGGGTTGCGGTCGGCCGATTGGCCTCTGTCGCGGGTGGAGCCGAGCGGGAGGGGAGTTTCGGGATCGTACATGGTTCACCTGTGCGTTGCGGGCAGGAAAACCGGTTTAGTTATACAGGACAGCGCCTGTAGGACAGCGCTATTGAGGCAGCGGCACGCCGGTCTGGCGAGCGCAGCTGCGGGTGATCTCCTCCACCTGCGCGCGGCCATCGCCCAGCATATCGGTGATCTCCAGCTCCTCTTCCGTCAGCCGGTCCGCCATGCAATAACACAGCGCGTTGCCGAGAGCGGGATCGGTCGTCATCCGCCCGAATTGCCGCTCACACTTGGCAACACTGGCCGCACGAACACCCTCCGGCGTCTGCGGCCCGCACCCGCCCAGCGCGAGCGCAGCGGTGGCGGCGGCGGCGGCGGCGGCGGCGGCGGCGGTAGCGGCGGTGATGAGAGTGATACGCATGGGGTTTGGCTCCCTTACCTTGGTTGTGGTGGGGGCTGGTTTAGCGGGCGCGGGTTACGGGGAGGTTATTGGGGGGTTGGAGAGAGTGCAAACGCCCTCCCCGTTCGTCCTGAGCTTGTCGAAGGGCTGCACTTTTCTTTCTTCCGTCCCGGCACGCCCGCATGGAAGCGCTGGAGCGCCGCGCGCGGGTTTGCCGTCTGCGTCGATATGCCGAGCGCCCGGCACAGGGGTCTATACGAGGGGCTGCACATTGCCATGCTGCGAAAGCCGCTCGCAGAACGCGGCCTGTTTTGTGGGCGTGAGGAGCGGCGGACGGCCTACCGCCGGATCAGCCCCGCCCTCGCTTTTGTGGAGGACGGGGATCTGTTGGTGGTGGCGGGGTTCGGTGAGAGACATGGACGGACTCGCTGCTGGCTGAAGAGAACCGCGTAGCGAGGCATGGATTGGGGGGTGTAGGGAAGAATTAAAGCGCTGTGGATACGTTGCATTGCGAATTGTATAATAGCACCAAGTGCTTAAGGTGTTCGATTAAAGGATAACTTTATGGATATCGATCATTACCAAGCGAAAGCCCACGAGACTTCGCGCTCTAGCGATATTGAGCTTTTCACGCTTGGCCTGTTCGGCGAGGCCGGAAGCGTGGCTTCTTCAATCAAGAAACTGAAGCGAGAGAATTCCGCCGCAACAGTTGTCAAAGACGAGATCAAAACTGAACTCGGAGACTTACTTTGGTACCTATCGGAAATCGCAAGTCACTTCGATATCGGGTAGTGGGTCAGTTTGAAATCTAGCCCTGCAATTTCCCGCAAGGCTCGCTATATGGGGTGAATGGCAGACAAAAAGCCCAAGCGCCCACGCGATGCAAACCAGCTTGCAAAGCTGATGGTTGATATTGCGTCTGGTGAAGAGTCAGACGAAAAAATGACCGCCTCGCAAGAGCGTGCGGCAAAAGGCGGGAGGAAGGGCGGTAATGCCCGTGCTAAGGCTCTGACACCAACCGAGAGATCAGAGATCGCAAGCATTGCAGCGCAAGCACGTTGGAAAAAGAAGGATTAACCAGCGTCTTTCTGGTTTTTTTCATAACGCTCTAACGCCTTACGCTCTTCGTAATCCTCAGTGAAATCCATCTCGAATTGAATGGTTTCGTCCAAAGGATATGCATAGTTCATATGCTCCACGTCCGACATTGCCCGATATACATCATTGGCGATTGCTTCACGACGCTGCTTAACCGCTCTCTCACGCAGCCTAGGGGTGCCGTTGTTGTCAACGTCGAACCATAAGGTCCGCTGCTTACCTTCCTCGGCGATGGTCACACATTGCTTGGCGCGGTAGGTTGTGCCTGCGTCGTTTGTGCGGTGCACTTGGCGGAGCGCAGTTGAAACTTGCCGCCTAAATATCTTTCTGACATCCTCGAGACGTGGAACCATCTTGCCGTTTTTCACCGCCCAATCGATAAAATCGTCAGGATCGTTGGCATCGTCACCAGTGGTAACTTCCCACTCATCCCACGCCCGTGTGATCTGTTCGCCAATATTTGCCATTTTCACCACTCCTACAATCCGACTTCTGCGACTTTGCCCCAACCATCGCGAAGCGGCCAATTCATGAAATGCTCTTCTATTTTAGTCATATAGCGGCGCAGAAACGCATAAGCACTCTTATCGCCCTTGCGATGCCTGTGCTTCTGAATTTGGCCAATGACGATTGCAGGATGAATTTGATGCCGTGCTGAAAATGCAATTACATCATCTTCTGAAATCCACTTGCCTTTGCGCCGCATAAAAGACGCAAGCTTGTCTTGGGGAACCAAAAATTCCGCAGCAGCATCGTCAGCACGTTTTTCTTCATCGGGAAGATCTGCAATATCTCTATCTGGCTCAAAAACATCGACATGAGAATAAACTTCGTTCTTGCCATCTTCTTGTAAAACATGTTCAATTTCATGCCTCAAGACGAAGCATAGGTTGTCAGGTCTATTAAGCCGCAAGCTAAGGCCAATGACTGGCTCGTCACCTAGCCAAGTGCAAACACCGTCAATCTTAGAGCCTCGAAGCGGTTCCACGAACACGACGCGCACACCGCACTCAAACAGCAGTGCGGGAATTTCACCAAAATCATCTGCATCAAACATATGAGCGCGTATCTTCGGTAATGCTTCATCCAGCTTAGCCCGATCATATGTTGGTGCCTCAGCGGCCTCAGCAATCTGTCTCACCCTATGGAGCCAAACCATTTGGTTGCCTGTTAACTCTTCTTGATCGGATTTCTTGGCGGCGTAAGCCATCATCTCGCCTCCGAAACCGGGAATGTCTTCAATACGGTTTTTGTCAAAAAAGCGCATCATCTGTAGGTCGAGAAGGTCGGCTTCTGATTTTTCAATCCAACCACGATTCATCATTTCTCTAACGGGGAATTTAGCCAGCCAATTTGCCCGTGTTCTCACACCGGGGTTTGGACTCTTTGCGTGTTGTAATTCATACTGCTTTTGCAAATTTGCGAAAAACTGCGCTGGCACGTCAAAAGCTTCGCCAAGTGCCACCGCCATATCAGATGAAATGCCATGCTTACCCTTTAGGATAGGGTTAAGCTGCGATGCTGACATGCCAAGAATATAGGCAAGGTCTTGCTGCGACCATTCGCGAGCCTCCATTTCCTCCAACACGAAGGTGCCAGGGTGATCTATGATCCGCACATTGTCCTTCATGGGTGATAATCCTCAATCGCTAACACCGTGATGATCTGGGGTTCTGTCTCGCTATCAAGCGTAAAGACCATCCGATATTGTTTGTTGATACAGATCGACCGTTGCCCCTCCCGGTCGCCTTTCAACTTTTCGTGGTGCAAGCTTTTCCAATTCCTCATAGTTCGATCATCGGGAGCGGACCTCAAAACGGTCAGCTTGCGCCGAGTCGATTTGATAACCGCCACTGGCAACCGGGTTGCGCCAGCCTCGTTGGTTTCAATTAGTTCGAGGCCTGGGTCAGCAAACTCAATTTCCATTACGCCCTTATAGCCCTGCGGAATCGCGCTTGCAATAGCTGTTTCATACTTTCTATTAAACTGACTGTTATGCTTGACTCGATTGGATGAGTCAGTTATAAAATCAGCATGAACAAGCTTGATGCCAAAACCCGCTCCACCATCCTTCACATGCTTTGCGAGGGAAGCAGCATCCGCTCTATCGTGCGAATTACTGGTGTCAGCAAGAACACCGTTTCGAAGTTGCTGATTGACGCTGGCAAGGCGTGTGCGGCCTATCACGAAGAAAATGTTCGCGATCTTCAAACAACCCGCGTTGAAGTCGATGAAATCTGGTCATTTACTTACGCTAAGCAAAAGAACGTAAAGGCCGCCAAGGCTGCCCCCGCCCATTCTGGCGACACTTGGACTTGGACCGCAATTGATGCAGATAGCAAGTTGATCGTTTCGTATCTGGTCGGTGGCCGCGATGCCGAATATGCCATGTGGTTTATGGACGATCTGCGCAGCCGCCTTGCTAACCGCGTCCAGTTGACCAGCGACGGTCACAAATCGTATCTGGAAGCTGTGGAGGGCGCTTTCGGCTCCGATGTGGACTATGCCCAGCTAATCAAGATTTATGGCAATGCGCCTGACAGCTTCAAAGGCCGTTACAGCCCCGCCGATTGCACCGGCATCAAGAAGCGCAGCATCGAAGGACGTCCCGACAAGAACCTAGTCAGCACGTCCTACGTCGAGCGCGCCAATCTGACTATGCGGATGCACATGCGCCGCTTCACACGTCTGACAAATGGTTTCAGCAAGAAAATTGACAATCACGCCCACGCCGTTGCGCTTCACATGATGTATTACAATTTCGTCCGTATCCACAAAACGCTGAAAGTCTCGCCAGCAATGGCAGCGGGCGTCACTGACCGCCTTTGGGATATTGCCGATATTGTCATGCTGATCGAAAAGGCAGAAGTGGAAGCTGCACCGAAAAAACGCGGTCCTTATAAGAAGGCAATTTCAAACTGACCCACTACCCGATATCGCTCTCTCAGACGTCGCAGAAACGAACCTTAATAAGTCGAAATTCCTATTCAACGGCTCCAAATCGCGTTTAGATCGGAACGCGCCGAAAAAGCAGCGTTTCCCGGAAAAATTCAGTCTCACTTTCGATCCGGAAGGGCAAAAAATGCAAATTCGGGTTAATGGCAAGCCGTTTGGTGATCCGCTCGATGATAACGCACACGATGAAGACGGCTATCGCTTTCACGATGTTTTTCACTTTGCATACATGACGAAGCTGGGGTGGTCGCCAGTGGCGAGAAAACAGCTGGGTCTAAAAAGACGATATGACCCTGAGCTAGATCGGGTCGAGGATGGTGCCCGATCCATTTTTCTCGAAGAAGGTATCTCTGTTTTCATTTTCAATCAAAATTCCCGAACGGCTGAAGGAGTATCAGCCTTCAGTGACCGACGAAATATTCCATTTTCTGTGCTCTCAGCTGTTAAGGTTATGACTAAAGGTCTCGAGGTCTCGGTACGCGACATTACTGCTTGGCGTGATGCAATTGCTCTTGGATTTCAGCTGTTTGATAAACTCGATGAACATGGAGGCGGACGCATTGCGTGCGATCTAGAGAAGGGGACGATGAGGTTTGATCAGCGATGACGCAACTCTCTTCAAGTTTCTATCACGCCGATCTGTTAGAAGCGTGGAAACTGGCAACCTCTAGGCTGGTGGATGAACCAACAAAGCCCTATGTTATCGTCACCAGTTTTGGCAATGCTTGGGTAGGCGGCGCGGAAGAGGTCGGTGCACTAAATATCGCGGCCAAAAGTGCAGGATTCGAAGCTCCATCAAGTGTTGCATCAGTGTTATGTCCGAGAATTGTAAGACAAGCCAAAGGCTCCGCGTTCGATGCGCTTAATGCCGGACAAGTTGTGTTCGGAAGGGGACGTAGGCGTGGCATTCGTTATAGCGGTTGGCGACACACCTATTTCGAAAGGTTGTCTGGATCGTGGTATGATCGCTTTGGGCAAAAACGAACGATAAAGGCAAACCGTCTTCTGGAAGCTATTACGAAGTTGAACGCTTGGCAGATGAACAGTGAAGCTGCACTTTATCTACACACGGATTTGCCAAGCGATACATTTCGAACACGAGGAAGTCCTTGTCTTCAGTATGTTCAGATAAGGTCGTTCGGTGTCCATGAATTATCGTTAGGTGCCGTTTATCGATCCCACGATTTTTCAAACAAAGCGCTCGGGAATTTTTTGGGCTTAGCCGAACTTGGAAACTTCATAGCCGAGCGAACAGGCCGCACTTTCAAAGGGGCAGATGTCGTTTCATTCAATCCATTTGTAGGTACGAAATCAAATACTAATGACTTTATTGGAAAAATTTAATCAGGATCAGTTCGCAAATCTTGTTGCCGACGCACAAGTTTGTTCGCAGTGCAGCGAGATGGCGGGATGCAACCGTGTCCTAACTGATGCGAACGGAAACCCATCGGCCCGCATTATGTTTGTTGGTGAAGCGCCCGGGAGGCTCGGAGCAGAGCGAACGGCAATTCCTTTTCATGGCGACGCAGCTGGCGAAAACTTCGATCGACTCTTACGTCTTGCGGGCTTCAGTCGTCGAGATATTTTCGTGACAAATGCAGTGCTCTGCAACCCAACCGACGAACACGGCAATAATCGCCCGCCAAGTGTGAAAAACCTGAAGAATTGTGCGGAATTATTGGAGAGGCAAATTCAGACAATAAATCCGGAAATAATTGTCACTCTAGGAGCGAAGGCGCTTCAAGCACTCAACTATATTTCAGAACATAATCTTCAAATATCTACGTCGGTTCGGACAATGAACAATTGGTTTGGAAGAACTTTAGTCCCTCTCTATCATCCTGGAGCGAGGGCAATGATTCACCGAAATTTTCCTACCCAGACTGCAGATTACTATTTTCTGAGTGAGCAATTTAAACGATATAACCAAGCGAAGAAAATACGGGGCCAGTCAGCACCGAAGGACCGATCAGGTTGGGAAGTCGTGGAGTATTTACTGTCTAAGCTTGGATCAGCCAGCCTCTTCAGGCTTCACAAAATCTTGTACTTATTAGACTACCGATCCCAAATTGAAGACGACCACCCAATAACTGATTTCTTTTACATTCGACAGAAAGACGGCCCATATTGCGTAGAACTAGGAACGAAATGGTACCGCGATTTCGACTATGCCGACCTAAAATTTGTTCAGGGGAAGCCCTTCGTGAACTGGCAAAATCTCGGTCTTTTCGACCAGCCTATTTCTATCGAGCAAGAAACTAAAAGAAAAATAGACCAATGGCTCGAGCCGTTAGAAAAATTGAGCGATGCTCAGCTTAAGACACGTGCCTATTTGACGCGTCCTATGAAGGCAGCACTTCGTGCGGAAAAGCAAGGTTTACGAGGTTTAAACCGAGCGCTACTTTAATTTATCGAAGTGACAGCTCACCCCTCAATTCGCCAACATAGCCTTCAAATACCCGCCAGTATAACTCGCCGCCACCGAGGCGACCTTCTCCGGCGTGCCTTCGGCCACGATCTCACCGCCGCGAACGCCGCCGCCCGGGCCGAGGTCCAGCACCCAGTCGGCGGTTTTGATCACGTCGAGATTGTGCTCGATCACCACAACGCTATTCCCCTGATCCACCAGACGGTGCAGCACTTCCAGCAGTTTGCGCACGTCTTCGAAATGCAGGCCGGTGGTCGGTTCATCGAGGATATAGAGGGTTTGTCCGGTGCTGCGTTTGCTCAACTCTTTCGCCAGCTTCACGCGCTGCGCCTCTCCGCCTGACAGCGTGGTCGCCTGCTGGCCCACCTTGACGTAGCCCAGCCCCACCTCGTTCAGCATATGCATCTTGTCGCGGATGGAGGGGACGGCCTTGAAGAAGCCTTCCGCGTCCTCGATCGTCATGTCCAGCACGTCTGCGATGGAAAGGCCCTTGAACTTCACCTCCAGCGTTTCGCGGTTGTAGCGTTTGCCGCCGCATTCCTGACAGGTGACATACACATCGGGCAGGAAGTGCATTTCGATCTTGATCAGCCCGTCGCCCTTGCACACCTCGCAGCGGCCGCCCTTGACGTTGAAACTGAAGCGGCCCGGTTTGTACCCGCGTGCCGCGCTTTCGGGCAGGCCCGCGAACCAGTCGCGGATATTGGTGAAGGCGCCGGTGTAGGTGGCGGGGTTGGAGCGCGGGGTGCGGCCGATGGGGGACTGGTCGATCTCGATGATCTTGTCGCAATATTCCAGGCCCGTCACCTTGTCGTGCGGCCCGGCGATCACGCGCGCGCCGTTCAGCGTGCGGGCGGCGGCGGCGTACAGCGTGTCGATGGTAAAGCTGGACTTGCCCGATCCGCTGACCCCGGTGACGCAGGTAAAGGTGCCCAGCGGGATGGACGCGGTGACATTGGCAAGGTTGTTCGCCCGTGCGCCGTGCACCGTCAGCTTGTGGCCATTGCCCTTGCGGCGCTGTGGAGGGATGGCGATTGCGCGGCGGCCGGTCAGATAGTCCGCGGTGAGCGAGTTTTTCGCCTTCAGCACTTGCTTCAGCGTACCCTGCGCGACAATTTCGCCGCCGTGCACACCCGCGCCGGGGCCAAGATCAACCACGTGGTCCGCCTGCCGGATGGCATCCTCGTCATGCTCCACAACGATCACGGTGTTACCCAGATCGCGCAACCGCTTCAGCGTTTCGAGCAGCCGGTCATTGTCGCGCTGGTGCAAGCCGATGCTTGGTTCGTCGAGCACATACAACACGCCCGAAAGCCCGCTGCCGATCTGGCTGGCAAGCCGGATGCGCTGGCTTTCGCCGCCGCTGAGCGTGCCCGATTTCCGGTCGAGATTGAGGTAGTCCAGCCCGACATTATCGAGGAAGCCCAGCCGCTCGTTAATCTCTTTCAGGATCGCCTTGGCAATCTGCTGCTGCTGTTCATTGAGCTGGTCATTCAGCGCACCGAACCAGGCATAAGCATCGGACACCGACATCCGCGTGGGCCGCGAGATATCGGTGCCCGCGATTTTTACCGCCAGCGCCTTGGGATTGAGCCGTGCGCCTTCGCACGTCTCGCACGCCTGCGCGGTCTGGAACTTGCCAAGCTCGTCACGCATCCAGGTGCTTTCGGTCTGCATCATCCGGCGATTGAGATTGCCCACGACACCTTCGAACGCTTTCCTGACCGTATAGCTCTTGCGCCCGTCGCGGAAAGTCAGCGGCACCGCCCTGCCCTTCGTTCCGTGGAGGATAATAAACTGGTGGTCTGCGGAAAGCTCATTCCACGGCGTTTCAAGATCGAAGCCGAACTCGCGGGCAAGGCTGGACAGCACCTGCATATAATAGGGCGATGGCGGGTTTGACTTGGCCCACGGCACGACCGCGCCCTTCTTCAGGCTGAGCGCTTCGTTAGGGACAACCAATTGCGGATCGAACAGCAATTTCTCGCCAATCCCGTCACACGTCGGGCACGCGCCCTGCGGCGAGTTGAACGAAAACAACCGCGGCTCGATTTCCTCGATCGTGAAGCCCGACACCGGGCAGGCAAACTTTTCGGAAAAGACAATCCGGTTGGCGGGAATACCCGTCCCCTTCATCTTTTTGTCTGCCGCACCGCCGGCCGGATCGTCAGCCTCGCGGCCCGGCACGGTGCCTTCCGCCAGATCGACATAAGCCAGCCCGTCGGCCAGCTTCAGCGCTTGTTCGAAACTTTCCGCCAGCCGTCCCTCGATGCCTTCCTTGTCGCCATCGGTGCGCTTCACCGCCAACCGATCAACCACGACTTCGATGTCATGTTTCAATTTCTTGTCGAGCTTCGGCGCTTCTTCGATCGGGTAAATCTCCCCATCGATGCGCACGCGGGTAAAGCCCGATTTTTGCCATTCGAGCAGTTCCCTGCGGTATTCACCCTTGCGGCCGCGCACGGCGGGCGCGAGCAGATACAGCCGCGTGCCTTCGGGCAATTCCATCACCCGATCAACCATGTTGGAAACCGTCTGCGCCTCGATCGGAAGGCCGGTTGCCGGGCTGTAGGGAACCCCGACGCGCGCCCATAACAGGCGCATGTAATCATAAATTTCGGTTACGGTCGCAACAGTCGAGCGCGGGTTTTTCGACGTTGTTTTCTGCTCGATTGAAATAGCCGGAGAGAGCCCGTCAATATGCTCGACATCGGGCTTTTGCATCATCTCGAGGAACTGGCGTGCATAGGCGCTCAGGCTTTCGACATAGCGCCGCTGCCCTTCGGCATAGATCGTGTCGAATGCCAGTGAGGATTTACCCGACCCGGACAGGCCGGTGATGACGATCAGACTATCTCTGGGCAGATCGATATCCACCCCCTTGAGATTATGTTCGCGGGCACCACGGACTTTGATTTGCGTAAGGCTCATGCGTCAATCTGTTCCGGTAATGTTCGCGTGTGTCAATGGGGCAGGACCTGCCGCGCACGGGTGATGTGGCAATCCGTTCGGGCAAAAGCAATGTACAAGCCTTTATAGTCATGAAAGAAAGCGGTGACGGTTTGTTGACGGGGTGTTTTGAATGCTGAAAACTTGTCCGGTCACAATCGCATTTCTGGCGGCTGCGTGCAGTCCGGCATCGGTTTCTGATCAGGGTTCCGAGCCTGTCGCGCAACTATCCGCCGATGAACGTGCAGTCCCGGTCGCGTCGCTCGCCGACATTGCAGGCTTTTGGTACATTGCGAGCTTTGAAAATTTCGAACCCGGCTGGCGCACTTCCGGCGCATGGAGGGCGTCGTTCGTATTTATCGATGATGATCACTTGTCATACGCAATTGGCTGCAATCGTTCGGGCAATGCGGCGAAGATAGATAATGGCATTCTAAAGGACACCGGCGGCGGAAACCGGATGCAGACGCTGATGGGATGTCCGGCGGAAATTCAGGACCGTGATGGACGCCTTTTCAATTTCTTCTCGGCAAACCTGAAGGTTTCCCGGCTTGGTCAAGGCAAACTGCGCATTACCGATGGCAGCACCGATCTCATTCTGCTCGATCCGGGACGCTATCTGGCGGAACGCGGCGCCGGTTTGAGCGAGGTCGCCGGACGCTGGGTGCCGCAATATGCCGAACAATATAGCGGATGGGGAATGTCGGGTTCCAGCATTGGCGAGGCTGCGGGCGTTATGACGATTTCAGCAAACCGCATGAACTGGTCCGAATGCAGCCGGGCAGAAGTGCGCGGGCGACACACTGGCCGGCACAGATTTCTCAAAAACGGGGAACCAGCCGGCGATTGTCCGCTCGATAATCTCCAGCTGGGCGCAGCGGGAAATATCATCACGCGGATTATGCGCAGCGACCCAGGGTTTGTGCGTGTGCAAGAAGACAAGATCGTGATGTTTACCGATGATGAGGCACTGTTTCTGGTCAGCGAGGAAAGTATGCTGCACCCGAACCCCGCTTCGCCTGCCCCGAATGCACCGCCTCCGCCGCCACCTCCTCCTTCTCCGCCGCCGTTACCTGCTGGGTAGCTTTGGCATTTAACGGGCTATCCGGCGTTGGATCTGACGGGAGCGAACCTGATCAGCAAGTAACCCAGCAAACCAGAACCCAGCGAGCCTGCGAGCACGCCGATTTTAACCTGCTCCAGCTGGTCGAAATCAGGGAAAGCCAGCGTTCCGATAAACAGGCTCATGGTGAAACCGATACCCGTCAGACAAGCCAGCCCGTAAAGCTGCATCCACGATACACCGTCAGGCCGTTTTGCAGCCCCGATAGCCACGGCCAGCATAATTGCACCGAACACACCGACCTGTTTGCCGACGAACAGACCGGCCGCAATGCCGAGCGGCAGAGGTTCGGCCAGCGCCGATGGACCAAAACCTGCAAGCGAAACCCCGGCATTGGCGAATGCAAACACCGGCAGGATCAGGAACGCCGCATAGGGGTGCAGAGCGTGTTCAAGCGTTTCGAGCGGTGAAGCCGCGCCCGCTTCGCTATCGGCGCTTTTCAGCGGAACGAACATGGCGGTGGCGACACCGGCCAATGTTGCATGTACACCCGATTTCAGCACAAATACCCACATTACAATGCCAAGCAGAATATAGACCGCAACGCGGGTTACGCCTGCCCGGTTTACCGCAAATAGCGCCGCCAATATCACGGCCGCGCCGCCAAGTGCGGTGAGCGACAGGTTCTCGGTATAAAACACCGCAATGATCGCAATTGCGCCGATATCGTCGATAATTGCTACGGCCAGAAGCAGGACTTTAAGTTCGGTCGGTGCCCGCTTTCCCAGCAGCGCCAGAATACCCAAAGCAAAAGCGATGTCGGTCGCCGCCGGGATGGCCCAGCCGCGCATATTTTCCGTTACGCCGGAATTGACCATCAGAAAAACCGCGGCTGGCACGGCCATGCCGCCAATTGCTGCAAAGATCGGAAGTGACGCCTGCGACCAGCTCGATAATTGACCATCGAGCACTTCGCGTTTTACTTCCAGACCTATCAGGAAGAAAAACACCGCCATCAAGCCATCGTTCACCCACAGCAGCAAGGGCTTGTCGATGCCGAAACCGCCAGCGGTCAGGACAACCGGCAGGCCCCAAAGCGCGCGGTAAATCGCTTCGCCGCCGAAATTGACCAGCAGCATTGCCAGGATGGCAGCACCGATCAGCATAAAGCCGCCCGATGTTTCGCCCTTGATGAAATCGCGCAGCGACGTGCGAATTGTTTCGGTCAATTGTTTTCCAATCCAGAATACAAACAGTTTGCACCCCACTGCCCGAATATTGCTCCGATTGAAACAAACCGGACGGAAAGTTTACCGGAGCGGATCGGCAAGCCGGGATTTCGGGCAGCTGTCCTGACCTGTGCATCACACGCGCCGAAGCGTGGATAGGATCTTCGCTTCAACCGTTAATACACTGTGTGAAAAAGGAAATTTTTAGAACTCGCATCCCGATATTCAACCGAACAAACAGGTCACGCAAGCGGGACCGTGCGAAAGACATGATGCGCACATTGCTATCCCGGCAGCGCGCCGGGTTAAAGCGCAAGCGTGCCGCGCTGCTGATGTCTGCCGGTGCGGTCAGCCTGACCGCCGCTACTGACTTGCCGTCCGCGTTTCTGGACGGCCCGTCACTTACCAGCGAGGCGGAAGCGGTACGCAAGTCAGCTACAGCTTTGTCTGCGAGCGACAAAATGAAAATGGCGCTGATTGAAGAAGAAGGTGTGCGCGCCGACGTTTACCTTGATGCGGCAGGCCGCCCGACGGTGGGCGCCGGCCATCAGGTGACACGCGATGACAATTTATCCGTTGGCCAAAATGTCAGTCGGGACCAGATAATGGTATTGTTGGAACGGGATCTGGCCATAGCGGAGGCTTCCGTTCGCCGGCTTGTTGGTGATCTGGTGCTGTACCAGCATGAATTCGATGCCCTGGTCGATCTTGCTTTCAATGTCGGCGAAGGCAAACTGGCGGCCAGCGAGAGCCCCAGGCTGAATGCTGCTGTTGCGCTGGCAGACTACCGCGCTATCGCAGACGAACTTGGCTATCATAATGCGGGCGGATTTGGCTTCGACGGACTAATTCACCGCAGCAAGCGGCGTGCTGCCATTTTTCTGGATGCGGACTATTCCGACACACGCAATAGCGGAGCGATCGGTCCAGCGACTAGAGCGCAAAGAGCTTAGGCCCGGCGATTTCACCTGACGTTCAAATCGGGCGGACTACAGGGACAGCCATCTTATTGACGGCAATGCCGAAATACGGGCATTGGCGTCATTCGTTCTGGAGAGGAATTTTAATGAAAACCCGTCTTTTAACCGGCGCGGCCTTGTTTGCGCTGACCGGATGCACGACCATGACCCAAACCACCGACAGGATCGCCGCAGAAGCGATCGCCGCGATCCCGCAAGGCACCGGCTATTTCGCCAGCGAAAGCACGTTGCCTTTCAAGGCACCCGATTTCACCAAAATCCGCGACGAGGATTATGCGCCCGCAATCAAGCAGGCGATGGTTATCCAGCAGGCTGAAATTGCCGCGATTGCGAATAATCCTGCGGCGCCCACACTGACGAACACTTTGGTCGCGATGGAGCTTAGTGGCGCGATGCTCAGCCGCGCGCTCGCCCCGTTTTCGCAAAAGCAGGGGGCAAATACCAATGATTTGCTGGATGCCACCGAAAGCGAGATTGCCCCGCTGCTCGCCGCAAATCGCGACGCGATCTATCTGAATGACAAGCTCTTCAAGCGGATCAAGGCGCTTTACGACAATCGCGCAGCCATGGCCATGACGGGCGAAGATGCGATGCTGCTCGAAACCTATTATGCCAATTTCGTGCACGCGGGCGCGCTGTTGTCGGATTCAGAAAAACAGCAACTGCGCGCCATCAATAGCGAATTGTCGAGCCTGGAAACCGATTTCTCGCAAAAGCTGACCGAAGCATCCAAAGATGCAGCGATCGCAATCGGTAGCAAGGCTGAACTGGCCGGTTTGACTGATGCGGAAATTGCCGCCGCCGCCACCGCTGCTGCCGACCGCGGCATGGCCGGCAAATATCTGCTGACTATCCAGAACACCACGCAGCAACCTCTGCTGGCCAAATTGAGCAACCGGGCAACCCGTAAAAAATTGTATGATGCCAGCATCGGCAGGACATCGTCGGGTGGTATGAATGATACAACTGACACCGTTCTCAAAATCGCCGGTTTGCGTGCCCGCAAGGCCAATCTTCTGGGGGCGCCGGATTGGGCGACCTATACGATGTACGACCGGATGGCGAAAACCCCCGCGACCGCGCTCGGCCTGATGGAACAGATGGTCCCTGCCCTCTCGGCAACGCAGCTGCGCGAGGCGGCGATGCTCAACGCGGCTATCAAGGCCGACGGCGGCAATTACACCGTCGAACCGTGGGACTGGTCGTATTATGCGGAAAAGGTTCGCAAGGAAAAATACGATCTCGATGAAAGCGAGATCAAACCATATTTCGAAGTGACGCGCACGTTGGAAGACGGCGTATTTTACATGGCGAACCAGCTATACGGTCTGACTTTCAAACAGCGTACCGACATTCCGGTATATCATCCCGATGTCACCACTTACACGGTGTTTGACAAGGACGGGTCCGAGCTGGCGCTGTTCTACTTCGATCCGTTTGCCCGCGACAACAAGCAGGGCGGCGCGTGGATGGGCAACTTTGTCGAACAGTCGCATCTGACCGGTAACAAACCGGTGATTTACAATACGCTCAACATCCCCAAGCCAGCCGAAGGCCAGCCCGCACTGGTCAGCTTCGATAATGTCGAGACGATGTTCCACGAATTTGGCCATGCGTTGCACGGTATGTTTGCGGACCAGAAATATGTTTCGCTTTCGGGCACCAATACGGCGCGCGATTTCGTCGAATTTCCTTCGCAGTTCCACGAACCGTTTGCGTCATTGCCTGAAGTTCTGGCACGCTATGCCAAACATCACGAAACCGGCGAGACGATCCCGGCTGCGCTGATCGAGAAAATGGACCGCGCGGGCAAATTCAACCAGGGGTACGCTTTGGGAGAGACCCTGTCGGCAGCGTTGCTCGACATGAAATGGCACGCGCTCACACCAGCGCAGCTCCCCGCCGATGTGCTTGCTTTCGAAAAGACGGCGCTGGCTTCGACCGGACTTAACCCCGAACTAGTTCCGCCGCGGTACAAATCACCCTATTTCCGGCATATCTGGACGCCGGGTTATTCGGCCGGATATTATTCCTACATCTGGACCGAAATGCTCAGCCACGATGCTTATGCCTATGTCGCAGCCAATGGCGGCATGACACGGGCAATGGGTGACCGCATTCGCAGCACGTTCCTGGGCCAGGGCCATTCAAAGGATTACGGGGTCATGTACCGCGATTTCACAGGCCGCAATCCCTCGATAGAACCGATGCTTGTGGCGCGCGGATTGAAGTCCAGATAGCAATTGTCACTTGGCGAATTTGACGCCCTCTCCCCGATGTCGAGGAGAGGGGGTTTTATTGCGCGACGAGCGCCTTTGCACCTGTTACGCCGAGCCATTGCGCCTTGACACCCCAGACGCGCGCGATGACGTCTGCTGATAGGGCAGCGGCGGGTTCACCGTCTGCCACCAGCGCGCCGTTATCCAGCACCAACACACGGTCCGCATGGTTCATCGCCAGCGCAAGATCATGCAGCACCAGCACGACACCGGCACCGCCCTTTGCGGCTGTGCGCAAATGTTTGAGGATCGCCAGCTGATGCCCCAGATCGAGCGCTGCCAGAGGCTCGTCCGCAAGGATCCACGCAGGCTCGCCCGCAAGCACCCGGGCAAGCAGCGCACGCGCTTTTTCGCCGCCCGACAGGCGCGACATCGGCCGGTCGGCAAGGTCCATCAAGGCGAGCGCGCCGAGTGCCCGCTCAACCGGCGCAGCATTGGCATCGCCGTGCGGCATTCGTCCCAAGGCAACCAGGTTGCGGACCGCCACATCCCACGCCACTTCACCGGATTGCGGCAGATAGCCGATTGTGCGCGCGCGTTGGCGGGGATGAATTGCGGCAACGGGTTTATCCGCAATCGTCACTTCTCCGCTTGCTAGCTCGATCAGGCCCGCGAGCGCCGAAAGCAAAGTCGATTTGCCTGCTCCGTTGGGTCCGCAAATTGCGGTTACCGTGCCTGCCGCCAGTTTGGCCGACACGCCGCGCAGCACAGGATTGCCGCCCAGACGTACAGTTACATTTTTCGCACCCAGGATCATGCCAGGCATCTTCGCATCCGCAGCAACAACCACAGAAAGAATGGCGCACCAATCAGACTTAGCGCGATGCCCAGGCGCAATTCCGTTACCAGCGGCAATATCCGGCAAACCACATCAGCCACCAGCACCAGCAGCGCACCTGCCAGGCTGCTGGGAATGATCAGCGACGACGGCCGATTGTCGGTGAACGGACGCACAAGATGCGGGACGATCAGGCCGACAAATCCCACAATCCCCGCCACTGCCACGCCGCTGCCCACTGTCAGGCCGACGCCGGCAATCAACCACGCCTGCAAGACGCGCGGATTGGTACCCAGCGAACGCGCCGCCGCGTCACCCAAAATCAGCGCATCGAGCCCTTTGCGCGCAGCCATCAGGCAAACAATGCCCGCCAGCGTCAATGGCGCGGCCAGCCCGACATCGGCCCAGCTCCGGTCGGTCAGCGCGCCCATCAGCCAGGTAACGATCTCGCTCATCGCAAAAGCGTTGGGCGCCAGGCTGATGGCAAGGCTCATCAGCGCCCCTGCGAGGCTGGCGATCATCATTCCCGCCAGCGTAAACAGCGCGATGCCGCCCGTGCGCCCGGCAATCAGCGCCAGCAAGGCCATCGCCCCGCCCGCACCTGCCAGCGCGAAAACTGGCAAGAGATACGCGCTCGCTGCATATCCGAACCACAGGCTTGCCACCGCCCCCAATGCAGCACCGGGGGCGATACCGAACAGCCCGGGATCAGCCAGCGGATTGCGCAGATAACCCTGCATAGCCGCACCGGCCGCGCCTAGCCCGGCACCGATCACCAGCGCCAGAATGCTGCGCGGCAAGCGCAATTCCGCAAGGATTATCGCGGCATTGGGCGTGGTGGCAAAGTCGATCCACACACGGCCAGCCAGCAGCGATAGCGGAAACGCTGCCGCGATCAGTACCAGCAGCAAGGGGATTGGCCGCATCACCGAAGCCCCTTACGAATTTCTGCAAGCCGCCGCGCGGCCACCGCGATGGTCGGTCCGCCGCAATAAATCAGCGAGGGCGCGAAACCGGCACGGTGCGTTAAAGCCAGTCCGGCGAGCGCGGGATGCGACTGGGCGCGTCCATCTCCGGCGCTCAAGATTACCTCGGGCGGATCGGCCAGCATTGCCTCCAGAGGCAAATAGTCCGCTTGCCCCAGCCCCTTGGCCGCGCTGTGACTGGCATAGCCGGTGCGGCGCAGCAATTCGGAAACCAGTGCACCTTCGCCCGGGACAATTCCGCCTTGTTGCCACACCACCGCCTGTAGCGGATCACGGCTGGTTGCAGTATCGGCCAAAGCGGTGTCGATACGCCTGATCAATGCCTCGCCGCGCTGCGGCTGGCGGACGGCGGCGGCGATCTGCCGGATTTGTGCATAGCTGGCATCGACCGTATCCGCCGCGCCGACCAACTCCACGCGAATACCCAGCCGTTCCAGAGCGGCCCGCGTAGCAACAGGCATATATGTGCTGGCGACAACCAGATCGGGATTCAGCGCAAGCACTTCCTCGGCAGTGCCGCCGGTAATTGCGAAACGCCTTGCTTCCGGCAGGTTCATCGAAGTCGCTCGCGGATCGTGGCTGTAATGCGAAATGGCCAGCAATTGTGCCGGATCAGCCACTTCGGCCAGAATTGCATCGGTACACGGATTGAGCGAAACGATCGTCGGGCCCGCCGGACTGGGTCCGCCAGCCTCTTCACCGGCGCAGCCCGCCGTCAACATCGCCGTCATCATCGCCGCCGGCACGGCCAAAGGCGCATAGCGGATCAAAACTGCGCCCGAAGTCCGATAAAGGCACCGCGTCCGGACATGCCGTAACCCGCCGCGGTCTGATAGCGGGTGCCGGTCACATTCTCGATCCGGCCGTACAGTTCGAACCGTTTGCCGACCGGAACGCTGGCGCGAAGATCTGCCAAAGCGTAACCGTCCAGCCGATTGAAGTTGCCGGCATCATCGAAACTGTCGCCAACCATCCGCAGATCCGCGCCGATCGCCGCACCGGAAGGTCCACGCCAATCGAGCGAGGCACTGAGCGCATGGTTTGGCCGGCGCGCCAGATCGTTGCCTTCGCCCAATGCACCGGCCGACCGGTTGCGCGCCTTCACATAGGAATAGGCTGCGCTGCCCCGAAGGTGCGCGGTAATGGCCGCGCCCAGTTCCGCCTCGAACCCTTCGGCCCGCGCGCGCCCGACATTGTCATAAGTCCCGAACGGGCGGTCCACGCAAATATCGTTGATAATGCCGCGGCAGGATACGAAATCGATCTGGTCGCGCGTGTCCCGGCGAAACGCGGTGAGCGCCAGATGGATGTCGGAATTGCGGTCACCCTTCTGGATGCCGATGTCATAACTCCGGCTGCGCTCCGGCTGCAAAATCGGGTTACCAAAATCGCTGAATAGCTGGAACAGCGTTGGTGCTTTGAACCCTTCGCCAAAGCTGCCGCGCAGGCGCAGGTTTTCGGCCAGCCTGTAACTGGCATCGGCGCCAAAACTTGCCGCACTGCCAAAATCACTGTGATCATCGATGCGCGCGCCGGCATTGATAGTCAAATTCCCCTTGGAAAAGCCCAATTGCCCGTAAGCTCCGGCGATGTCGGCTGTGCGGCGGCTGTCGAAATTGGTGGAATAACTCGACCACTCCTTCTCGCCGCCGAAATCGACTGAAACCGCTTCGCCAAGAACATAACGGCCGCGCAATTCTGCCCGTTCGGATTGGCCGACACTGGCAAAACCCGGTTCGTCTCCGAACGCAGGATTGAAGTTGGCGCGTTCAATCTTCGCGGCGGAGTAATTTGCGCGCAGAGTCAGATCAGCGTTCCGATAGGTTACTCCGATGCGGCCCGATGCCTCATCGGTTTCCTGGAATTCATCGGTGTCGATCAACCCAAAGGGCGGCAAATTTGAGAATCCGTCGATCTCGAGTGTTCCGTCGGCAATGCGCCCGCCGATATCCACCGTCAGCGTGTCGGCCAGATCATAGGCCAACTGGCTACCTATTTGCCAATGCTTGAAACCGTCGTCTTCAGTGCCGTTCGCAGCGGACGAGAAGCCGTCCGTTTTGTAATAGCTTCCACTGATCGATGCGCGGAGCCTGCGCCTGTCTATACCGATTGCCCGCGCAGCATAAAACGTGTCGCGCGATCCGTATTCGGTAGTCTCGAATACGCCGTCCGGTTGGCGCGAAGTGACCGCCAGCACGCCGCCGATGGCCTGACTGCCCCAGATCGTGCTGTTGGATCCGCGTAACAATTCGATGTTGCCAATTGTGCCGGGCAGCAGGTTTCCAAAATCGAACCCGCCGCCGGGGGATGCCTGGTCCGCAACACGCACGCCGTCGATAATCACCAGAAGCTGTTCAGCCTCCGCACCGCGTACCCTGATGCCGGTAAAGCCGCCCACCCCGCCATTACGCGATACTGTGACACCCGGTGCGCGGCGAAGGATCCGGGTGATGTCCGCGCCTTGAACGGCTTCCAACTCATCGGCGCCGATGATCGATATGGACTGGCCAGTGTTTGCTACGTTTTGTGCCAGTCCGTCAGCGGTGACCGTAATGGCTTCTTTTTTGGCAAATTCCCCAGATGCCACTCCTTCCGGAATCTCCAGAATCACGGTTTGTGGCTCAACCTGCTGCGCAAGAACAGGCGATACTGAACCTAAACAACTACCAACAAGTAACAGGTATCTATACATAAAAACTCCCGGCGAACGACATGATGCCATTCATAACGGGAGGAGCGCACGCCAACAGCGAAACACTCTTCTCATTGCCTCCGATACACCCCGCCCGGCGGCTGAACGACGCATCATCGGCAGGTCTCCTGGCTCCCGGATCGATGCGCCGTATCCGCCTTCCCAGACCGCGCGTTTGCGCAGCCCAGTGGCATGATGGAGACGGCGCTCCCCGGTCACAGTTGCGGGGGCAGCGCGGGATTGCGGAGGGTAACCCTCCATCACCCGCTTCCCTCTTAGGTCCGTATTATGCGGACAACCTATGACACCGGTAAGCCGATATTAGCCATTTCCATGCGGCGCAAGCTTAACAGTTAATCCCTAGACAAACCGATGTCCCGCAACGGTACGCCGCCTATATCGCGGATGCGCATCATGGCGCGCCGCCTTACACGCCGCTGGCGTATTCCTGATCCGCAAAGAAAGTTTGACTTGCACCCTTATAATCCCTTGTCCGACGACCAGCGCCCACGCGATTTTCGCGCTCGGCTGCCGCGTGTGGCCAGCGGATTTGGCCGCCGCCAGGCGGGCAAACATCGCGGCCGCAGATTGGCGGCACTTGTCGCCGCATTTGCAGTGCCGGCAATGGCTGCGCCAGGCGAATGGCAGGGGCTGGATAACCGTGCTCCGCTCGACAATGCTGTGCGATTGATGCCGTTTGAGAAGGCAGGGCACAGTTTCCCCGGATCGGCATTTTACTATCTCGATGATGACGGCGTTACCGCACCTGCCCGATCGGCTGATCCGGGTTTGGCGGCAACCGACGATATGTATGGCACCGGTTTCGATATTACGCCGCCTGTATCTGCCTATGCCGGACCAGCCGCCAGAGCTTTCCTCAGCGCAGGATCGGGCATCGATAAATCGCGCGCGCTGCAATGTATGTCGATGGCGATTTATTACGAGGCACGCAGCGAGGCTGATGTCGGCCAGCGCGCGGTCGCACAAGTTGTGCTGAACCGCGTTGCGCATCCGTCCTATCCCGGCAGTGTGTGCGGGGTCGTATTTCAGGGCTCGGAACGGCGCACCGGATGCCAGTTCTCCTTCACCTGCGATGGGTCCATGGCCCGGCAACCAGGGGGTATCTTCTGGGAGCGCGCCCGCCGCGTTGCCAGCGATGCCTTGGCAGGCAGGGTTTACGCACCTGTAGGCTACGCGACGCATTACCACACCCTGGCTGTAAACCCCTATTGGGCATCCAGCCTGCAAACTGTCGGAACAATCGGATTTCATCGTTTCTACCGCTGGAAGGGCGCGGCGGGGACAGCTTCTGCGTTTCGCGCGGCCTATAACGGGCGTGAGCCGCTTGCCGCACCCGCCCAGCCAGCGGTTGCCGATTATGGCAGCAGCGCCGCCGATCCGCTTACGCTGGCCCAGGCCTACGAGGATGGCCGCAGGCAGGCTGCTGCCCCGGCCTCACAGGTCCAATACACCGCACCCAAACCGACCTATTCACAAACGATAGAAGCGCGCGGCGGCGATGCCATTTTCAAAGCCGACAAATTGCCCGCTGCGGGCGGAGTGCGGCCCGAATATGCCAATGCGGGCAAATGGATCGCGCAACCCAAATAGGTTTTCGGTCCTGCAAATGCGGCCACAATGTAACCTTTACGTTCGCTAAACCATACCAGCACACGATGGCTTAGCGCCTTTGCAGTTACAGGCTGGCTTCCCCTACGATCAGACGCCCGGAACACACCCATGACTGTAATGTTTGCCCCCGCCCGCACAGCTTCCGCCTCGCCGGTAGCCCGCATCCTGACACGGCCGGAGCTTGGCTGCCCTGCCAATGATGACCGCGATCATAAGTCGGGAAAACGCCCGGGGGATGTGGCGCTCGAGGCTGCCCTGCGCCATTTCGCAAACCATGGCCTGAATGCAGCATCGACCGCGCGCGCCAGTGCCCAAAGCGCATTTTTCGCCGGAGACCGCAAGCAGTACGATTGGTGGCTGGAAATTTGCCGAACTATCGACCGGCGAATGGCCAGCGAAGTCGCCAAGCTGGGCGAAGCACAAAAAGCGGCAGATTAATCACTGGCGGAAATCGTGAATATCAATCCGTATATCGGGTAAAAACCCGTAAATCCGCATCAAGGTTTGGTAAGTTTTGCGTTAACTGTCCGGTGACGTCTTTCTATTATTGAGAACCTTCGAAAGTTCGGGGAGGCGGCGCATTTATTTGCTGAAAAAGATAAGGCAGAAGATGCGAAGCCGCGACACGCTCGATTTTCGGGTGCGCGCACTGCTCGTCAAAACGCTGTACACCAAACCCGCAAGTCTCACGATCGGGGCGGTAAACGGCGTTTTGTCGAGTGCATTGGCGGCCTGGTACGGCGATAACCCCTATCTTACATCGGCAGCTGTCATCCTGTGCGTCATCGGTATCTGGCGCGTTGGCAGTGCGGTGTACATCGGCCGCAGAGATACGCGCGGACGTAACGCCCGCAGGCAAGAAGTCATCTACGAATTTGGCGCCTTCAGCTATGCGCTTGTGCTGGGGCTGATTGCCGGTCTGTCGCTATACCTGCGATTGCCCGCATCGATAGAAGTCCTGATGGTCGCAAATGCACTGGGCTTCGGGATGGGAACCTGCGCGCGCAACGCTGGCCGGCCTGCAATTGCATTGGGCCAGTTGATGTTCTCGATCGCACCGGTGATGATCGGAGCGGTGGCGGTTGGCACCCCGCCATTCCTGTTCATGGCGTTCAATATGTTCCTGATGACACTTGCGATGATGCAGATCACCATGATGCTGTTCAAGACGCTGCGCGATTCCATCGGGGCGGCGCAGACCAGCGCCGAACTGGCCGACAAGATGCAAATTCTGGCACGGACCGACGTGGTCACCGGGCTGGCGAACCGGGCCGGCCTGAACCACGAACTGGTCGAACATCTGATGCGGCTGACACCCGGCAGCGATATTGCGATGTTCTGGCTCGACCTCGACCGTTTCAAGGAAGTGAACGATCTTCTCGGTCATCCCGTTGGCGACCGCGTGCTGGCCGAAATCGCCAGACGCATCAGGGCAGAAGCACCCGCCGGTGCCACTGTCGCGCGGTTCGGCGGCGACGAGTTTGTCGTGTTTTGTGAAATTGCCGACCGCCGTCACGCCGAAGCGGTTGGCCGGAAACTGCTGGAAGACATAAACCGGACAGTGATGATCGACGGTGAACGTCTGGAAATCGGTTGCTCCATCGGCATAGCGTTGCTGCCCGAAGACGGCGACGATGCGGATATGCTAATGCAAAGCGCCGACCTTGCGCTGTATCATGCCAAGGTGAACGGCCGGAACCAGATGGTTTTCTTCGACCGGTCCATGACCCGCGATCTGGTTCGTCGCCGCGAGATCGAACATGAATTGCGTCTCGCCCTGCAGCGCGATGAACTATCGATTTTCTTCCAGCCGATCGTCGATCTGGAAACCGGCCGGATCAAGACATTCGAAGCACTTGTGCGCTGGTTCCATCCGGAAAAAGGCGAGCTGCTGCCGGATGAATTCATTCCCGTCGCCGAAGAAACCGGTGCAATCATCACCTTGGGTAACTGGATCACGGCGCAAGCCGCAAAGGCCTGTGCCCAGTGGCCTGAAGATGTGACCGTTGCGGTCAATCTGTCGCCGCTACAAATCAAGGCGCCGGGCGCCGCCATGGGCATTCTCAGCGCGCTGAAGGAAGCAAAACTGGATCCCGCCCGGCTGGAACTGGAAGTGACCGAAAGCCTGTTCGTGGATGATAATCACGCCACCGCAGCCTTCATCGAGGAATTGTCCGCTCTGGGTGTGCGGTTTGCGATGGACGATTTCGGTACGGGTTATTCCTCGCTCGCCTATATCAACAAATATCCCTTCAAGAAGATCAAGGTCGATCGCAGCTTCGTATCGGGCGAGAACGTGGGCAAGAAAAGCAACGCCATTATCCGCGCGGTCGCTGAAATGGGCTCGACGCTAGAAATGGAGATTGTCGCCGAAGGTCTGGAAACGCTGGAACAGGTACGCGCCGTACGCGAGGCCGGTTGTACGCTGGGCCAGGGGTTTTATTTCAGCCGCGCTGTCCCCGACTATCTGGCGGCCATATTGCTTTCGCAGGAACGCGACGAAGAAAGCCGGAAGCTGCTGGCGAACGGACAATGAAAGGCGCGCGTGCGGGCCGCGCGCTCACACGCCCGCCGCCCCGCCCCCGACAATCGGCATTCCCCAATGTTAAATGCTATTGCGAACTGTTTGCAAAGATAGTTGGCCCATTGGCCCGGTTCGCGGTTGCAATCAGCCTGTCAGCGGCCTAACCCATCCGGGTTCATTCCGGTGCGGGCTCTGTCGCGGGACGTGAGGGCTTCGCATCATTTGCGATCCATGCGCTCCCGCCTGACTGAAGGACTCCCTCGCACTATGGCTCACAAGCGTGGACGCAATAAAATCGCCCTGATCGGCTCCGGCATGATTGGCGGCACTCTGGCTCACCTCGCCGCGAAGAAGGAAATGGGCGACATCGTCCTGTTCGATATTGCCGAAGGTATGCCGCAGGGCAAGGCGCTTGATCTGTCGCAGTGCGGCCCGATCGAAGGGTTCGATGCCAGGATTACCGGCACCAATGATTACGCCGACATCGCCGGCGCGGACGTGGTAATCGTTACCGCTGGTGTCCCGCGCAAGCCGGGAATGAGCCGCGACGATCTGCTGGGCATCAATCTGAAAGTGATGAAGGCGGTCGGCGAAGGTATCAAGAACAACGCGCCTGACGCCTTTGTAATCTGCATCACCAATCCGCTGGACGCGATGGTCTGGGCGCTGCGCGAATTTTCCGGCCTGCCGCATAACAAGGTTGTCGGCATGGCGGGCGTGCTGGACTCGGCGCGTTTCGCCACCTTCCTGGCATGGGAATTCGATGTTTCCGTAAAGGACGTGAACGCATTTGTGCTCGGCGGGCACGGCGATACGATGGTCCCCGTACTTAGCTATTCAACGATCAACGGCATTCCGGTGAAGGACATGGCCAAGATCAAGGGCATTGCCGAAAGCCGCCTCGACGAAATCGTCCAGCGCACCCGCGCGGGTGGCGGCGAGATTGTCCAGCTTCTGGGCAATGGCTCAGCCTATTATGCTCCGGCTACCAGCGCGATCGCAATGGCCGAAGCCTATCTGGGCGATAGCAAGCGCATCTTGCCCAGCGCGTCTTACGTCGAGGGGAAATATGGCCTCGATGGGTTATATGTCGGCGTGCCCACAGTTATCGGCGCAGGCGGTACCGAAGATGTAATCGAGATCGAACTTTCGGACGAAGAACGCGCCAACCTCACAGTCAGCGTCGATGCGGTCAAGGAACTGCTCGAAGCGTGCAAGGGTCTGGATGGCTCGCTTAGAGGGTAATGGCATGAAAAGTTTGTTAAAATCAGCTGCTGTCGGCTGTGCTTGTGCAGTGCTGGCCGCCACGCCCGCTTCCGCACGGGAAATTGACCGCATTGAGATAGTCCAAATGGTTGACCCGGCAACGCGCGTAACTTCATCGTCGGCCTGTCGCACTGAAAAATCTGTTGCCGCCGGTCAGATCGAGAAGTTGAAGCTGTGTACTGATTGGCGGCACGAACTGTCATACACGGTCGTTCGCCGGTTTCTTGTGGCAAGCTCCGACGACAAATTGGACAAAGAACAGCGCAAGCTGGTTGGAGCATGTCTGAACCGCGCCGCCGCCAGAGGGCAGACCGAAGCGCGCGGAGCGGACGTTATGCTATCGGACACCCGCGGGGGTTTTGACCGTTGTGCGGTAAGTTCCGGTATAACCAATGCGAACGCCATCTCCCTCGCATTTGAAGACAAGCACGAAAAATTGCGCTTGCGATAAACTTTTAAGGGACCATCAATGAGCATCCTCGTAAACAAAGACACCAAGGTCATCACGCAAGGGATGACGGGTGAAACCGGAACTTTCCACACCCAGCAGGCGCTCGATTACGGGACGCAGATGGTTGGCGGGGTTACGCCGGGCAAAGGCGGCACAACGCATATCGGCCTTCCCAATTATAACACAGTCGCCGAGGCCAAGGCCGAGACGGGCGCGACCGCTTCATGCATCTATGTCCCGCCGCCGTTCGCAGCGGATGCGATCCTTGAGGCAATCGACGCCGAGATGGAACTGATCGTTGCGATTACCGAAGGTATTCCGGTGCTCGACATGGTCCGCGTCAAGCGTGCGCTGGCCGGCAGCAAGTCGCGCCTCATCGGCCCGAACTGTCCCGGTGTGCTTACGCCGAATGAGTGCAAGATCGGGATCATGCCCGGCTCAATCTTCAAGAAGGGCAGCGTCGGCGTTGTCAGCCGCTCGGGCACACTCACTTACGAAGCTGTGCACCAGACCACGATGGTGGGCCTTGGCCAGACCACGGCTGTCGGCATTGGCGGCGATCCGGTGAACGGCACCAATTTTATCGACGTGCTGGAACTGTTTCTAGCCGATGATGAAACCAGGTCGATGATCATGATTGGCGAGATTGGCGGCAGCGCCGAAGAAGAAGCCGCACAGTTTATCGCGGACGAAGCCAAGAAGGGCCGCAAGAAACCCATGGTCGGCTTTATCGCCGGAAAAACGGCCCCTCCGGGACGCCGGATGGGCCACGCGGGCGCTATCGTTTCGGGCGGCCAGGGCGGAGCAGACGACAAGATCGCGGCGATGGAGGCTGCAGGTATCCGCGTCTCCCCCTCGCCCAGCGAACTTGGCACGACGCTCGACGCTTTGTTGAAAGAACTCGTCTGATAATCGGAAATGTCGCTGCCCAAAGCGGGCGGCGCCCTTCCCCACGGACCAATTGAGGTGACCCGAATGGGCGACCAAATCCAGGATTTCGAGCCTGCCGATCCGCAGCCCGGCCCATCATGGGCAAACCCGCGTTGGCCGCTCGTCGGCGGACCCAACGAAGATGATCTGACGCAGGGTCTTGACCCGTCGGCCATGCAGCTGGCGGTAACGGCGTCTGCGCAGAAGTCTGGCAAGGTCATGGATCAGGCCGCGCTGGAACAGGCAGCCGCGGACTCGATCCGCGCGATGCTGCTGATCCGTCTTTATCGTGTCCGCGGGCATCTGGCGGCCGATCTCGATCCGCTTGGTCTGAGCCACCGCGCAACACCCGAAGACCTCTCGCTGGAATGGCATGGTTTTGCCGGGCAGGAAGACCGCGAGGTTTACGTCGGCGGTGCGCTCGGCTTTGAATGGGTGACCGTGGGCGAATTGCACGAGGCGTTGCTGCGGAATTATTGCGGCAAGGTTGGCCTCGAATATATGCATATTTCCGATACGGAAGAACGCCGCTTCCTCCAGGACAAGTTCGAGGGTCCCGAGGATGTCATCCAGTTCACGCCCGAAGGCAAGCAGGCCATCCTGCAAGCGGTGATCCGCGGCGAACAGTATGAAAATTTTCTCGGACGGAAATATGTTGGGACCAAGCGGTTCGGCCTAGATGGCGGCGAGAGCATGATCCCCGCGCTCGAAGCCGTGATCAAATATGGCAGCCAGACCGGTGTGCGCGAGATAATCTACGGCATGGCGCATCGCGGCCGCCTCAATGTGCTCGCCAATGTGATGGCCAAGCCATACCGCGTGATCTTCCATGAATTTTCCGGCGGCAGTTCCACGCCCGATGAAGTGGGCGGGTCGGGCGATGTGAAATATCATCTGGGCACCAGCACCGACCGCGAGTTTGACGGTATCAAGGTTCACATGAGCCTGGTCCCCAACCCCAGCCATCTGGAAACAGTCGATCCGGTGGTTCTGGGCAAAGCGCGCGCACAGCAGGCAATCCGCGACGATTTGAGCAAGCACGAGCAGGTTTTGCCGGTCCTGATCCACGGCGATGCAGCCTTTGCGGGCCAAGGCGTGGTGTGGGAATGTTTCGGCCTTTCGGGCGTGCGTGGATACAGCACCGGCGGCTGTATCCACTTCATCATCAACAACCAGATCGGTTTCACAACCAGTCCGAAATTTGCCCGCTCCTCGCCCTACCCATCCGACGTTGCAAAGGGCATCCAGGCGCCGATTTTGCACGTCAATGGCGATGATCCCGAGGCCGTGACTTTCGCTTGCAAGCTGGCCGTCGAATACCGCCAGACCTTTGGCCGCGACGTGGTTATCGACATGTGGTGCTATCGCCGCTTTGGCCACAACGAAGGTGATGAACCCAGCTTCACCCAGCCGCTGATGTATGACCGCATTCGCAACCATCCCAAGGTCAGCGTCATCTATTCGGGCAAACTGATGGAACAGGGCGTGATCGCCAAAGGTGACGCGGAAACCATGCAGAAGGATTTTACCGACCTTCTGGAAGAAGAATTTACCGCTTCAAAAGATTACGAGCCCAGCAGTGCCGACTGGTTCGGCGGGCGCTGGAGCGGGCTGCACAAACCTGCCGATGCCGAAACCGCAAGGCGAAACATCGACACCGCTATCGAACGCAAACTGTTCGATAGTCTTGGCCGGACACTGACCGTCGTTCCCGATGACCTGACCATCCACAAGACGCTTGGCCGCGTGCTCAAGGCCAAGGCCGGAATGTTCGAAAGCGGCGAAGGTTTCGACTGGGCAACCGCAGAGGCGCTGGCTTTCGGCAGTCTGGTTACCGAAGGATTCGGCGTCAGGCTTTCGGGGCAGGATTCGGGCCGCGGTACTTTCAGCCAGCGGCACGCAATGTGGATCGACCAGACGGATGAACGCAAATACATCCCGCTTGCCACTTTGCCGCACGGCAAGTTCGAGGTTTATGACAGCACCTTGTCCGAATACGGGGTGCTTGGCTTTGAATATGGCTTCGCTCTGTCCGATCCCAAAACGCTGGTGATGTGGGAGGCTCAGTTCGGTGATTTCTCGAACGGCGCGCAAATTATCATCGATCAGTATATCGCTTCGGGCGAAGCAAAATGGCTGCGGGCCAACGGGCTTGTCATGCTGTTGCCACACGGATTTGAAGGTCAGGGGCCGGAACACAGTTCCGCACGTCTCGAACGGTTCCTGCAGCTATGTGCGAATGACAATATCCAGGTCTGCAATATTACCGTCCCGGCCAATTACTTCCATGTCTTGCGCCGCCAGATGCTGCGCCCCTTCCGCAAGCCAATGATCATAATGACCCCTAAAAGCCTGCTGCGACACCCGCTTGCAAAATCGGAGGTGGGTGAATTTACGGGCGATAGCCATTTCCGCCGGATTGTGAGCGACACCGCCGAAATAGCAGACGATAAAGTCCGCCGTCTGGTCCTGTGTTCGGGCAAGGTTGCCTATGATCTGATCCAGAAACGGGACGAGGAAGACATTGATGATGTCTCGATCGTCCGGATCGAGCAGCTTTACCCCTTCCCCGGCGAACCGCTGACAAAGCGCCTCGAGCGTATGACCAATTTGAAAGAGGTTTACTGGTGTCAGGAAGAACCGAAAAACAACGGCGCCTGGTTCTTTGTCGAAAGCCAGATCGAAGACGCGCTGGCAAGGGCCGGACATGACGCGATGCGGCCGCGCTACGCCGGGCGCGAACCGGCAGCATCGCCCGCAACCGGGCTGGCCAACCGGCACCAGATGCAACAAGAATCACTGATCTCGATCGCGCTGGATCTGGCTGATGGCGGCGCAGCGAAGCGCGCTGAAGCGAATAAATCCAGAACGAAATCCTGAGCGGCTAGGAACGCAAAGATATGGCAAGCGAAGTAAAAGTCCCCTCACTGGGCGAATCGGTCACCGAGGCCACAATTGGCGAATGGCTGAAAAAGCCCGGCGATGCCGTCGCAATCGACGAACCGATTGCGAGTTTGGAAACCGATAAGGTCGCGATCGAGGTTCCCTCGCCGATTGCCGGTGTGATGGGCGAATACGCTGTCGAAGTTGGCGATACCGTAGAAGTCGGCGCAATTCTCACCACGATCAGCGAAGGTGGCGGTGCGGCTGCTGCCTCTGCAACGGCCGCAAAATCGGCTGAGGGATCATCCGCCCCATCACCTGCCCCATCACCGGCTCCGGCTCCGGCTCCAGCTCCTTCTGCGCCAGACGATGGCCCCGATGCGTCCAAGACGCTTTCACCCGCCGTCCGCCGCGCTGTTCTGGAACACGGCATCGATCCCTCCACAGTCAAGGGCACCGGCAAGGATGGACGCCTGACCAAGGAAGACGTGATTGCCGCTGCCAAAGCCAAAAAGGACGGGTCGCAAAGTGCCGCAGTCAGCGCGCCCGCACCTGCACCGGCTGCCTCTGTGGCTACGTCCGATACCGCTGGCCGCAATGAAGAACGCGTGCGGATGACCCGCCTTCGCAAGACCATCGCCAAACGGCTCAAGGGCGCACAGGAAGAAGCCGCGCTGCTGACCACTTTCAACGATGTCGATATGACCGCGGTGATCGAGGCACGGGAGAAGTACAAGGATCTGTTTGCGAAAAAACACGATATCAAGCTCGGCTTCATGGGCTTTTTCGCCAAGGCGGCGCATCTGGCGCTCAAGGACGTTCCCAGCGTAAACGCCCAGATCGACGGTGATGAAATCGTCTATCACGACTATGTGGATATTTCCGTCGCAGTCAGTGCGCCGGGCGGTCTGGTTGTTCCGGTGGTGCGCGATGTTGACAAAAAAGGCTTTGCCCGGATCGAGAAAGACATTGCCGATTTCGGCGCGCGTGCCCGCGACGGATCGCTTACCATGGATGACATGACCGGCGGCACTTTTACCATTTCAAACGGCGGTGTGTTCGGCTCGCTCATGTCCACGCCGATTATCAATCCGCCGCAAAGCGCGGTTCTGGGCCTTCACCGGATCGAAGACCGGGCGGTTGTCGTCGATGGCGAGATCGTGATCCGGCCGATGATGTATATCGCACTAAGCTATGATCACCGCCTGATCGATGGCCGTGAAGCGGTAACCGCACTCAAGATTATCAAGGAAGCGATCGAAGATCCCACGCGGATGCTGATCGACCTCTGAGGAAGACAATATGGCTGACCACACTTTCGATTATGACATTCTGATTATCGGTTCGGGCCCCGGCGGTTACGTCGCTGCAATCCGCGCGGCGCAGCTTGGCCTGAAAACCGCCTGCGTGGAAAGCCGCGGGACATTGGGGGGCACATGCCTCAATGTCGGATGCATACCGTCCAAGGCACTGCTGCACGGTTCGGAACTGTTCGACGAAGCCAATGAGCACATGGCCAAATGGGGCATCAAGACTTCGAAGGTCGAATTGGATCTGGATGTCATGATGGCCGAAAAAACCAAGGCGGTCGGCGAGTTGACAGGCGGAATCGAATTCCTGTTTAAGAAAAACAAGGTCGATTGGCTGAAAGGCCACGGCAAATTTACCGGCGCAAACACGGTCGATGTCGATGGCAAATCAGTGACTGCCAAAGACGTCGTGATTGCCACCGGCTCCGGCGTTATGCCGCTGCCGGGCGTCGATGTCGATAATGACAAACATCTGATCGTGGATTCCACGGGCGCACTATCGCTGCCGAAAGTTCCCGCCAAGCTCGTGGTTATCGGCGGCGGGGTGATCGGGCTGGAACTGGGCTCGGTTTGGAATCGCCTCGGTTCGCAAGTGGTGGTGGTGGAATTTCTCGACCAGCTGCTGCCCGGCATGGACGATGATGTCCGCAAGGAAGCCGCCAAGGTTTTCAAGAAACAGGGAATGGAACTGAAGCTCAAAACCAAGGTCACGGGCGCGGCAATCAAGGGCAAAAAGGTTACCGTGACGGTCGAACCGTCCGGAGGAGGCGACGCTGAAACAATCGAGGCCGATTGTGTGCTTGTGTCGATCGGACGGCGTCCCAACACCGACAATCTGGGCCTGGATGCCATCGGGCTTGAACTGAACAAGCGCGGCCAGATTGAAATCGGTCACGATTTCCGCACCAAGGTCGGGGGTGTCTGGGCCATCGGGGACGTTGTCCCGGGCCCGATGCTTGCGCACAAGGCCGAAGATGAAGGCATTGCTGTGGCCGATAACATTGCAGGCCAGGTCGGCATCGTGAACCACGCAATTATCCCGAGCGTCGTTTACACAATGCCCGAATTCGCCGGCGTCGGCCTGACCGAAGAAGAGGCCCGCGAACAGGGCGAAATCAAGGTCGGCAAATTCCCGATGATGGCAAATAGCCGGGCCAAGACAAATCGCGAGCCGGAAGGCTTCGTCAAGATAATCGCCGATGCCGAAACCGACCGGGTTCTGGGCGCGTGGATGGTTGCCAGCGTGGCCGGTACGATGGTTGCAGAAGTCGCGATTGCGATGGAATTCGGCGCAACGTCGGAAGACATTGCCTACACTTGCCACGCACACCCCACCCATGCCGAGGCCACGAAAGAAGCGGCCATGGCCGTCACTGGCAAACCGATCCACATTTAAGCAATGGATCCCGCCACAATTTCGGGAGACGTTACGGAGATAGTTCTCACTCCGCTGCTCGACCTGCTCGATATTCTGGGGGTTGCGGTGTTTGCCCTGTCCGGGGCGCTGATTGCCGCGCGACTGAAACAGACATTCGTGACCATGGTGTTCTTTGCACTCGTTACGGGCGTCGGCGGGGGATCGGTGCGCGACCTGCTCATCGGTGCGCCGGTTTTCTGGGTTCAGGATCCATGGGTCGCCCCGGCATGTCTGGTAATGGCGTTGATTGCCTGGCTGACCCCTGTCCGCTGGTGGGAGGGAACCCTGCTGGAATGGGCGGATGCTGCGGGCCTTGCGGCCTATGCGGTACTCGGCACAGCCAAAGCTCTGGCTTACGGGGTCCCGCCGGTCGCCGCGATCCTGATGGGCGTAATTACAGGCTGTGTAGGCGGGATTATCCGTGATGTGTTGGCGGGCAGGCCGTCAATCCTCATGCGGCCGGAGCTTTATGTTACCGCTGCAGCTTTTGCCGCTACGCTTTGTGCAGTGGGCATGATGTTCGACATACCGCGCTGGGCGGTGTGGATATTTGCTGCCCTGGCCGGCTTCGCCATGCGCGGGGCAGCGATCCACTGGAAATGGAGCCTGCCGTCCTACGGATCAGGCAGGCTCCCTAAATCAGGCTAGCAATCAGTCGGCCATCACGTAGCGGCCATCATCGCCGCCGTTATTGTCATCGCCGTTATCGTCAACCGGGCCGCCCGGATAGGCCGGCTGGGATGCCATTTCGGCTGATCTGTCCGCAGGCTGCGATCCGGCCTGCGACCATGCGCGGGCATAGCGGTCATCTTCCCACTGGCTGCCGCGTGAAGGGGCGGCGGAACTCTCGAAGTCTCGACCGCCGACATCGATATCGGAAATGCGGCCGTCATTATCGATCGTGCACCGGAAATTCTCACCGTCGTAGAGCGTGCCTGTCACGGTCCATCCTTCGCCGGTCCGGTTTACGCTATCCACGTTTTCCACGCGGCCATCGCGTTCGATTTCACGAACGCACATTTGCGCTGCACGATCGAGCCCGCCGCTGTCGGACCGGCGATCCCGGTCGTTGGTGCGATAGCGGTAATCGGTATTACGGCTGTCACGATTACGATAGTCGCCGCTACGGTAGTCACGGTCACGATAGCGCTCGTCCCTTTCGCGCTGCCTAGAACCGGATGCCGCAGCGATGGTGCCCAATATGATCGCACCCACAATCAGATCACCGGCTCCGACGCCGCGATTGTGATGGTGGCGACGGTAGCGCCTGTGATCGTACACTTCATCGCCGCTGGTCCAGCCGGCATCAACCGGCGCAGCACTACTGGTGCGCGGAACCTGGATGTCGGCGGCAGCAGCCGGAACCATACCAGTCGAGGCGGCGGCCAACATAGCAGCGGCGGCAGCAAGTTTCGAATTGAAGAGCGCCATGGGTGCCCCTTCCCTTGATAGACGGACGGCGCGGTGCCTGCCCTATGGATGCAAAGTTAGGAGGCCCAGGCTTGCGTAAGCCTGAACCGCCCTTCGTCAATATCCGGCAAATCAGAACCGGAGCTTTTTAAAATCAACGCGTTGTACACGGCCGTCATAATCAACCCGGCACGTAAACCTGCCACTATCATAACCGGAATGACGGCGGCGGTCATAACCGCGATAGTCGTTGTCCCAGCCGCTGGCGCGGTAGTTTCTGTCACGGTAATTGCGAGATTGTACAGCAATCCTGCCATCGATCTTCCAGCCGTAGCGGGTGCGTTCTACTTCACGAATATCGGTCACATCTGCCCTGCGGGCGCCATAGCGAAGCGCTTGGCGTTCAGCGCGGTTGACACACCGCTTGACGGCAGCGCGCTGGCCAACGCCCCGGCGATAGTCGCGTCCGCGATAATCCCGATCACGGTAATCCCGATCACCGTATCCGCGCCGGTCATAATACCGGTCATCACGGTTCGATGATCCAAGCACTGCGGCAATCCCGCCAATAATCAAAGCGCCGGCAATAACCTCACCCGCATCGATGCGATCATTATCGCGCGCTACAGCTGGTGCAGCCGAAAATGCCATTGCGCCCGCAGCCATTGTGCCGACCAGGGCTTTATTTAAATTTGTCATGGTTCTGGTCCTCGATTGGGCGGGACGACGTGTTCCGCCTTACGAGTGTCGTTATGAACCAGTGGCCCTGCGCGCAGCCTGAATTGGCCCGACAGCAAACGTTCAGGAAAGTAGTGGCTTTCCTGAACGTTGTGGTTTATTCGGATGGCGGGACTTTCAAACCTGTCCATTCGGCAAGGAAACTGAGCACATCGGCACCTTCTTCGATTGTCTTGTCGGTCGGCTTACCGGCGCCGTGCCCGGCGCGCGTTTCAACACGGATGAGATGCGGTTTCTCGCCCAGATCGGCCGCTTGCAGCGCGGCGGTATATTTGAAGCTGTGACCGGGCACCACACGGTCATCCGTATCTGCAGTCGTTACCAGCAGTGCGGGATAATCCACTCCGCTGCGGACATTGTGGTAGGGTGAATACGCCCGCAGAACCTTGAAATCGGCTTCTTTGTCGGGGTATCCGTAATCATCGACCCAGTACCGCCCGGCGGTCCACCGATCGAAACGGAGCATATCCATCACGCCGACAGCCGCATGGCCGGCATCGATCAGATCGGGGCGCTGGTTACTGACCGCGCCGACCAGCAAGCCGCCGTTTGACCCGCCCTGGATCGCAAGGCCATTGGCGGGCGTATAGCCTTCGGCTTTGAGATATTCGCCCGCTGCGATGAAATCATCGAACACATTCTGCTTGTTCGCCAGACGTCCGCCATCATGCCATTCCTTGCCGTATTCACCGCCGCCGCGAATATTGGCAATGGCATATGTTCCGCCGGCTTCCATCCATGCCATGCGGGTGGCTGAAAAGGCCGGCGTCAGCGAAATGTCGAACCCGCCATATCCATAAAGGATTGTGGGCGAAGGCTGGCCGCTGGCCGCAACATCCTTGCGGCGCACAATGAACATCGGCACGCTTGTGCCGTCCCTGGATTTGTAGAATTTCTGTTCGGTAACATACTCGTCGGGATTGAAGGTGAGTTGCGGCTCGGCAAAAGAAGTGCGTTCACCCGTGTTCATATCCAGCCGGTATATCGATGCAGGACGGTTAAAACTGGTAAAGCTG
The DNA here is from genome assembly GCF_037154015.1 of Altererythrobacter aquiaggeris. NCBI lineage: Bacteria > Pseudomonadati > Pseudomonadota > Alphaproteobacteria > Sphingomonadales > Erythrobacteraceae > Aestuarierythrobacter > Aestuarierythrobacter aquiaggeris. Next base: position 1,054,721 of record NZ_JBANRL010000001.1, on the reverse strand, counting down.
TAGAATGTCTCAGCATCGCCCGGCTCGCCGCCGAACCCGCTGGCGGTGCCAAGTTCGCCCAGCGCGACATCAGGCCGCATGGTGCCGTCAAGATCATACACCGCGGCGCGGGTTGTCGCATCCTTGAGATAAGTGACCACCAGCTTGTCGCCCACGATCGATGCGCCGCTGATCGGCTGATCGCCTTCAGGTACCACTACCGTCCATTGGGGCTGCGCTGCCGACATGTCGATCGAGACGATCCTGTATTTCGGTGCACCTTGATTGGTCTGGAAATACACTATGTCGCCAATCGATTCGATCGGGTTCCACTCGTTCAAGAAGCCCGTCACAAGCGGACGCGGGGACCAGCCAAGTGCCCCCTGCTTTGCCAGATCGATTATGTGCGTTTCATATTTGGCATCGGTGCCAACCGACGATGTGATGAACCCCCAGCGCCCGTCATGCGACACGTTGATGCCGTGCGCGAGCTTTGGCTCGTCAGGGGTCGAATAAACCAGCTGATCATCGGACTGATCAGTGCCAAGCCGGTGGAAATAGACCGCCTGATTGTAATTGAGCGCCTGAAAGTCCTGGCCTTCCTCGGGTTCGGGGAAGCGGGAGTAAAAGAACCCTTCTTCGCCCATCCACGAAATGCCCGTAAATTTGGCCCAGCGTATCTCTTCGTCCATCGTTTCGCCGGTGGCGACATCCATTACGCGAATGATGCGCCAGTCGGTTCCGCCGTCCTGCACGCTGTAAGCCAGCTTGCTGCCGTCTGGCGACGGTTTCCAGTCTGCCAGGGCGGTTGCGCCATCTGTGGCCCATGCGTTGGGATCGATTAACAGCCGCCGTTCGCCTTCGAGCGAATCCTGGACAAACAGTTGCGACTGGTTCTGCAGACCAGAATTGCGGCTGTAAAAATACCGGCTTCCAGCCTTGGTCGGCGTACCGAACCGTTCGTAATCCAGCAGGCTGCCGATTTTCTGTTTGAACCATGCATTTGTGTCCAATGTCGCGAGGTAGCCATCGGTCACTGTGTTCTGGGCATCAACCCATGCAGCCACCTCCACATCATTGCGGACATCGTTTTCAAGCCACCGATACGGATCTGCGATCACTTCACCAAAAATAGTTTCGGTCAGCGGCTCTGCGCGGGTGTCGGGATAAGTCACAGTTTGGGCGTTCACCGGTGTTGCTGCGATAATCGCAAGTGTGGAAACGAGGGAAGAAACGGCAGCGAGATAGCGCATGGAATGCTCCGCAAAAAGAAAAGGCGGCTGCGACTTTAACCGTCGCAACCGCCTTTGCAATATCTGTTATGAATGAGCGGCTTAGGCTTCTGCGAAGTCTTCCTCATCGGCGTTCATGGCCGGTCCGCTGTCTTTGCCCTTGGCATCGACATCACGATCAACCAGTTCGATAATCGCCAGCGGAGCACGGTCACTACCGCGCAGGCCGGCCTTGATAATCCGCGTGTAACCGCCTTCGCGGTCGGAATAGCGATCGGCAAGAGTATCGAACAGTTTCTTCAGCTGGGTTTCGTCCATCAGACGCGAACCGGCCAGACGGCGATTGGAAAGACCGCCGCGCTTTGCCAGCGTGATCAGCTTTTCGACGTATGGGCGCAATTCCTTGGCCTTGGGGACTGTCGTCCTGATCTGTTCGTGTTTGATCAGTGCGGCAGCCATGTTGCGGAAAAGCGCAGTACGGTGGCCCGATTTGCGGCTCAGCTTACGCTGACGAATACCATGACGCATAAATATTTCCTTCGTGTTCGTTATGGGCCCGTATCAGGTAACCCGTAGCTGGCGGCGCTCAGGGTGCGCCGCCTGAACCCTGTTTACATTAACCCAGCAGCTCTTGTTCAAGCTTCTTGGCCATTTCCTCGATATTTTCGGGCGGCCAACCGGGGATATCCATGCCGAGGCGCAGACCCATGCTGGAAAGCACTTCCTTGATCTCGTTGAGCGACTTGCGGCCGAAGTTTGGCGTGCGCAGCATCTCGGCTTCGGTCTTCTGGACCAGATCGCCGATGTAGATGATGTTGTCGTTCTTGAGGCAATTGGCGGAACGGACCGAAAGCTCAAGCTCGTCAACCTTCTTGAGAAGATAACGGTTGAGCTGGTTGGCATCGTCTTCCTGCGGCTGAGCGGCCATGCCGATCATCTGGCTGGAAGGCTGCGGAATGCCTTCTTCGAAGTGGACGAACAGCGTCAACTGATCCTGCAGAATGCGGGCGGCATAAGCCACCGCATCTTCGGGCGTCACGGTGCCATCGGTTTCGATCGTCAGGCTCAATTTGTCAAAGTCCAGTTCCTGACCAACACGGGCCTTATCGACTTTATAGCTGACCTGGCGAACCGGAGAATAAAGGCTGTCGATCGGAATAAGTCCGATCGGCGCATCCGCCGGACGGTTCTGGACGGCAGGAGAGTAACCTTTGCCCGTGTCCGCAGTCAGTTCCATATTCAGCGTTGCTTCTTCGTCGAGGTGACAAATCACGAGGTCTTTGTTGAGGACTTCGATGTCGCCCGAAACGGCAATGTCACCGGCTTTGACTTCGCCGGGGCCGGTCGCCGAAAGCTGGAGACGCTTTGGCCCCTCGCCTTCCATTTTGAGCGCGATCTGCTTCACCTGCAGAACGATATCGGTCACATCTTCGCGCACGCCGGCAAGCGACGAGAATTCGTGAAGGACATTTTCGATCTTGATCGACGTGATTGCTGCGCCCTGCAGACTGGAAAGCAGGGTGCGGCGCAAAGCGTTGCCGAGCGTCAGGCCAAAGCCCCGCTCCAATGGTTCAGCGATAAAGGTGGCCTTGCGCTTCTTGTCGCTGCCTTCCTTGATTTCAAGCTGGTTGGGCTTCTTCAGTTCCTGCCAGTTTTTCATATTGACGGACATAGGGTTCCCCTAGGAGTTCGATGCTGTCTGGCCTGCGTTCGCGCGATTGCAGACCTGTAAAATTCGGCAACCATATGGCCGCCGAGCAGGTGCGTTTAGACGCGGCGACGCTTGGACGGACGCACACCATTGTGCGGTATTGGCGTAACATCGCGGATCGACGTGATGGTAAAACCCACCGCCGCCAGAGCCCGCAAAGCGCTTTCGCGTCCCGAACCCGGGCCCTTCACTTCGACTTCAAGCGTACGAACGCCGTGCTCGGCTGCCTTCTTGCCCGCATCGTCGGCTGCGACCTGCGCAGCGTACGGTGTGGACTTACGGCTGCCCTTGAAACCCATCGTACCGGCGCTGGACCAGCTGATGGCATTGCCCTGGGCATCGGTGATAGTGATCATGGTGTTGTTAAAGCTGGCATTGACGTGTGCTACGCCGCTGCTGATATTCTTGCGTTCGCGCTTTTTAATGCGCCCTGGTTCGCGTGCCATTGTATGTTCCTAACCTGATTGAGAAATATGCTGCTGCCCGAAAGGCGCTGCTTATTTCTTCTTGCCCGCGATCGGCTTGGCCTTACCCTTGCGGGTGCGAGCGTTGGTGTGCGTGCGCTGACCGCGAACGGGCAGACCCTTACGGTGACGCAGACCGCGATAGCAGGCCAGATCCATCAAACGCTTGATATTCATCGCGGTGTCACGGCGAAGATCGCCTTCCACCTGATGGTCGGCATCAATGGTTTCGCGGATTTGAAGCACTTCGGCATCGGTCAGATCCTGAACGCGGCGAGAATGGTCAATGCCGAGTTTGTCGGCAATTTTCTTCGCTGTCGTGGGACCAATTCCGTGAATATAGGTAAGCGCAATGATCACGCGCTTGTTGGTGGGGATATTTACCCCGGCAATACGAGCCACTTAAATCTCCTGCTCCACAAAGGCAAAATGCCTCTATCTCATAGCTTTACCATTCGACCGGCTGTTTGCGGGGCCAGAACGGCAAAAAGCCCGGATGGCGTGCAATATGGCTGCCGCCTGCCGGACTTACCCGAAACTGTCGAATGAAGCGTGCGCATATGACGATTCGCTGCCCGCGTCAACCGGCAAGCGCAAGGCGCCGCACGATCCACCAGGCAAAGACTGCGCACCGTGTTTGCCGGGCTTTTTTACAGGTTACAAACCTGGTGGTTAAAACGCCGTCGATATTATCTGATGATGGCTTTCATTCGCTCGATTTTACGAGAAAATCTTCAGAGTCAAGCGGCGAAGATTTCTCTTTTGTCGAAGCTTTGCCGCTTGGTTGTCCGTCACCGGGGGCTGGTTTGTCTGCGTCATCAGACGAACCGGCGTCATTGGCGACGCCCAGGGATGCGACAAGCCGCTGCAATTGTTCGCTCATCACACCGTCGACAGCTTTGGAGATAACGTCTGTTTCATAACGCGAAAACCCGCTTACGACATATTCGAACAGCACCCGCGTACCTGTGCCGACAGGCTTCAGTGTGATTGTCAGAACTCCTGCCATCGGTTCGTTTTGCAATGGGCCCAAACCGCCCGCCATCCGCAGAACTCTGGGCGGGTCAGCCTGCAGGACACGCATATGCTCGACGCTGCCGCGCCGAACGCCCTCTGGCGCGTCCTTTGGCGGCGGAAGCAGTTCGCAAAAACAGCCACCGCCCTGCGCGCTCAGATACATATTGCCCGCATCTGCCGACCATGAGTGGCTGTCGCTCCACCATTTGTTGGGCGCAATCAGCTGCAGCCACGTCTCGAACGGAGTGGCTGTGGTCGTCGCCGTATCCCGCGTAACAAAGCCGCGTTCATTACTTTCGACGACTTCAGCAGCGGCCGGATGAACGGATAGAGCAGCAATGCAAAGCGCTGCGGAAACAAACAGACGTTTCAAAGTGGTCCCTCCCTCAAGGTTACAGCAGCATAGCGCCGTGACTGCTTCAATGCGAGGGTAAAGACGTTAGCGCAATATTGCGTCGATAGCTGCGGTAACATCGTCGATCGGGGCCATGCCATCGACGCGGGTCACAATGCCGCGGGCATCGTAAGGCTCGAGAATCGGCGCGGTCTTGTCGCGATATTCACCCATCCGCTTGCGAACGGTCGCTTCGTTATCATCGGGCCGGCGTTTGAATTCGCGCGATCCGCATTTGTCGCAGACGCCCTGCTGGCGCGGGATTTCGAAGGTGTCGTGATAGCCCTTGCCGCAATTCGCGCAGGTGAAGCGACCCGTGATCCGCGCCACCAGCGCATCTTCATCGACATCGAGTTCAATTACATGATCGAGCTTGCGGCCGTGTCTGGCCAAAATTTCATCGAGTGCTTCCGCTTGCGCTCCGGTGCGCGGATAGCCATCAAAAATGGCGCCGACACCGTCGCCCATGGCGCCCAGTTCCGCGTCGATCAATGCAGAGACTATTTCGTCGGAGACAAACTCGCCGCGCTCCATAATAGCCTTGGCTTTGAGCCCGATAGGCGTCCCGGCCTTCACTGATGCCCGAAGCATATCACCTGTGGAAAGCTGCCGCATGCCGTAATGTTCGACCAGGCGTTGCGACTGTGTGCCTTTACCCGCGCCGGGCGGACCAAGCAGAATGATATTCACGTACCCAGAACCCCCGATGAACCGCGCCTAGCGCATACGGCCTTTGAGTTTAGCCTTCTTGATAAGGTCACCATACTGATGCGCCAGCAAATGTGACTGCACCTGACTGATGGTATCCACAGTCACATTGACCACAATCAGCAGGCTCGTACCGCCGAGAAACAACGGTACGCCTGTCTGGGCAATCATGTACTCGGGCAGAACGCAGACCAGCGTCAGGTAAATTGCGCCGACCACGGTGATACGGGTCAACACATAATCCAAATAGGCTGCCGTATTCTTCCCCGGACGGATACCCGGGATAAAGCCGCCATTCTTCTTGAGATTGTCAGCTGTTTCCTCGGGGTTGAAGACAACCGCGGTGTAGAAAAAGCAGAAGAAGATGATCCCGATTGCATAAAGCAACATATAAAGCGGCTGCCCGTGCGCCAGATATTGGTTGAGCGTCACAATGATGCTGCCGGCGGTACTTTCGGTGCTCACCGAATTTCCGGCAAACTGGGTAATCGTAAGCGGCAGCAGCAACAGTGAGCTGGCAAAAATCGGCGGAATAACACCGGCTGTGTTCAGCTTGAGCGGCAGATGCGAGCGGTCAGCCTGCATTTGTCCGCGCTGCGTAGCCCGCTTGGGATATTGGATAAGCAGCCGTCGCTGCGCGCGTTCCATAAAGCAGATCAACACGATCAGCACGATGACCATCAACACAAGACCGATGATGATACCGGGGGAGATCGAGCCTGTACGGCCACCTTCGAACAGGTTGGCTGTAAAGGTCGGGAACTGCGCGACAATCCCCGCCATGATGATCAGCGATACGCCGTTACCGATGCCGCGCGATGTAATCTGTTCGCCCAGCCACAACAGGAACATCGTGCCGCCGACAAGACTGATTACCGCGCCAATGCGGAAAGCATATCCCGGATCAACAACAGCTTGCAGCCCGCTTTGCGCCGCGAAACTTTCCAGCCCCGATGCCAGGAACCAACCCTGAATCGCGCAAAGAAATACCGTCCCGTACCGGGTGTACTGATTAAGCTTCTGGCGCCCCGATGCGCCTTCTTTCTTGATTGCCGCCAGCGTGGGGTGAAGCGCCGAAGCCATCTGCACCACAATCGAAGCAGTAATATAGGGCATAACGCCGAGCGCGATGAGGCTCATCCGCTCAAGGCTGCCGCCCGAAAATGTGTTGAAGAGATCCAGAATACCGCCGCGGCCAAGATCGGCCAGGCTGGCGAGTGCTTTGGGATTGACCCCCGGCAGCGGAATGAAGCTCAGAAAGCGGAAAACAATCAGCGCACCGATGGTGAACATGATCCGCTTGCGCAGTTCGGTTGCCTTCGAGAAATTGGCGAGGCTCATGTTGCTCGCGATATTGTCGGCGCGTGATGCCATTTTGTGTCTGAGCCTTAACCTTGGAGACGAATGGGAACCGGCAATTGCCGGCGTTCGCTGGTCACATAAGGTGCGTTATACCGAATGTCGAACCCCGCGCCCATAAAAACAGGTGTCCGGGACGGGACGGGGCCGCTTTCATCAGGCAAACAGCCTGATCAGCAGCCCCGAAACGCCCGGGACATCATGGCTTACTTTTTGCGATCGGCCTTTTTGAGCAACCGGGTCTTTTTCGCTTCTTCTTTGGCTGCTTTGGCTTCCAGATTGGTCGGCTTGAGAACTTCTACCGAACCACCCGCCTTTTCGACCGCAGCCTTGGCGCCCTTGGACGCACCGGCGACAGAGAATTTAACCTTGTCCTTCAATTCGCCCTTTCCGAGCAAACGGACACCGTCTTTGCCGCCGCGCGCAAGGCCGGCAGCCTTGAGTGCTTCGTGATCGACGATTTTCGTTCCGTCGAGCTTCTTTTCGTCGATGAATTTCTGGATCATGCCCAGGTTTACTTCGGCATAATCCTTGCCGAACGGATTGTTGAAGCCGCGCTTCGGGATCCGCATGTGGAGCGGCATCTGGCCGCCTTCGAAACCTTTTACGGCAACGCCTGAACGGCTCTTCTGGCCCTTCTGGCCGCGGCCTGCGGTCTTGCCCTTGCCCGATCCGATACCACGGCCGACGCGGGTCCGCGTCTTGCGGGCACCTGGATTGTCACGGATTTCATTAAGTTTCATGGTCTTGCACTCGCTTTCGCTTACTAGGCCCCGAAGGGTTCGCGCTAAATGACCCGGGATTGGGCCGAAAACAGGAACGGCCCGGTACAAGCCCGGGCCGCCCTAAGTCAATGATTTACAGTCAGTCGACGACCTGTACCATATGGGGCAGCTTGGCGATGGCGCCACGCACCTCGGCGGTGTCGGTCAATTCGACAACCTTGTGCATTTTGTTGAGGCCGAGGCCGATCAACATCTTGCGCTGGGCTGCCGGGCGGCGGATCGGTGAACCGATCTGCTTGAGCTTGATGGTTTTCTTGTCAGCCATTGATCTTACTCCGTAACCGCTGCGGCTTCAGCATCAGCTTCCGCTTCGCTGGATCCACCGCGACCCAGCAGGTCGGCAACCTTTTTACCGCGGCGCTGTGCGACAGACTTCGGCGAAGTCTGGTTCACCAGCGCATCGAAGGTTGCGCGGATCATGTTGTAGGGGTTCGATGTGCCGACCGATTTGGTCACAACATCAGCAACGCCCAGGCTTTCGAAAACGGCACGCATCGGGCCGCCGGCAATGATGCCGGTACCAGCTGGTGCCGAACGGACGGTGACCTTGCCAGCACCAAAACGCCCTTTGGCATCATGATGGAGCGTGCGACCTTCCTTGAGCGGGACGCGGATCATCTTCTTCTTGGCAGCAGCAGTAGCCTTGTTGATAGCTTCGGGCACTTCACGTGCCTTGCCCTTTCCGAAGCCGACGCGGCCAGTGCCATCGCCAACCACAACCAGTGCCGCAAAACCGAAACGCTTACCGCCCTTGACAGTTTTCGACACGCGGTTGATGTGCACCAGCTTTTCGATTGTGCCGTCATCTTCTTCTTCGCGGCCACCACGGCGATTGTTGTCGCGGCCACCACGGCCGCGGCCACCGCCGCCGCCGGCACCGCCGCCACCACGATTGTTATCGCGGCCACCACCACCGCGCCCACCGCGGCCGGAGCGCGGCTGAGACGGATCACCCGCAGCGGCAGACTGGTTGGTCGCAGCTTCGGTTGTTGTCGTGACAGGTGTCGGGGTTGAACCGGCATTATCGACCACCGGTGCGGCATCGGCCTTAGGCTGTTCAGCCTTGGCTTCTACTTTGGTCTCTTCAGCTTTCGCTTCGGGAGCGGTGTCTTCGGTTGTTGTTTTATCAGCCATGATCAGAACTCCAGCCCGCCTTCGCGGGCGGCATCGGCCAGCGCCTTGACGCGGCCGTGGAAAAGGAAACCGCCGCGATCGAACACGACAGTCGTGACGCCGGCCTTTTTGGCGGCGGCGGCGATATCCTTGCCAACCTTTACAGCGGCATCAACATTAGCGCCCGAGTTTTTCACGCCAAGCGTGGAAGCAGCAGCAATGGTGCGGCCTTCGCCGTCATTGATGATCTGGGCATAGATATGCCGGCCGGTGCGATGCACCGAAAGGCGAGGACGGTCACCACCACGGGCACGCAGTGCCGAGCGGACGCGGCGACGACGCCGTTCGAATAGAGAAAGCTTTGCCATCTTACTTCTTCTTCCCTTCCTTGCGGAAGACGTATTCGCCGCGGTACTTGATACCCTTGCCCTTGTAAGGCTCAGGCTTTCTCCAGCGACGGACTTCGGCGGCAAACTGGCCAACGGCCTGTTTGTCGGATCCGCTGATTTCAATGGTGGTCTGATCCGGCGTCTTTACTTCGATGCCTTCCGGCACATCAAGGTCGACATCGTGGCTGAAGCCGAGCTGAAGCTTGAGCTTCTTGCCCTGCGTCGATGCACGATAACCAACACCCGAAATTTCGAGCACCTTGGTAAACCCGTCGGTTACGCCTTCGACCAGGTTCGAAACCAGTGTGCGGTGCATACCCCAAAAGGATTTCGCACGCTTGGTATCGTTAGCCGGCTTGACGACGATCTCGTCGCCTTCAACCTTGTAATCAATGTCTTCTGCCAAACCCATCGTGAGCGTACCCTTGGGGCCCTTCACGCTGAGTGTGCCATTCTCGATATTGGCGGTTACGCCAGAGGGAATGGCAACGGCTTTTTTACCGATGCGGCTCATCAGTATACCTCCGCAAGCACTTCGCCGCCGACGTTTTCGGAGCGCGCTTCGGCGTCCGAAAGCACACCCTTGGGTGTCGAGACGATGGTGATGCCAAGGCCGTTGCGAATGACAGGCAGCTCGCGGCTACCCGAATATACGCGGCGGCCCGGCTTGGACACGCGGGCGACGTGCTTAATAGCAGGCTCACCCTCGAAATATTTGAGTTCGATCTTGAGCGCCTTGTGGGCACCTGTATCGTCCTCGGCATAGCCGCGGATGTAACCTTCGCGCTGGAGTACTTCCAGCACGTTGGCACGCAGCTTCGACGCGGGCGAGAGGACGGAATCCTTCTTGGCTCGCTGGCCGTTGCGGATGCGGGTGAGCATATCACCTACGGGATCGGTCAATGACATATTCTGATCCTTACCAGCTCGACTTCGTCACGCCGGGGATAAGCCCCTTGTTGGCGAGATTACGCAATTCGATCCGGTTGAGGCCGAACTTGCGATAATAGCCGCGCGGGCGGCCGGTGGTGGTGCAGCGGTTGCGTACACGGGTGGGATTTGCATTACGCGGCAATTCAGCCATCTGCAGGCGGGCAATCAAACGTTCGCCCTCGTCGAGCGACTTGTCGTTCGCCGTTTCCTTCAGCCTGGCATACTTTGCAGCATACTTTTTCACGAGCAGCTTGCGCTTCTCGTTTTTATTGATCGAACTCAGTTTCGCCATTGGACTTAAGCTCCTCTACGCACGGCTTACGCCGCCGCCTTTTCTTCTTCGCCCTGCACTTCTGCGGGGAACGGGAAACCGAACAGGCGCAGCAATTCGCGCGCTTCATCGTCAGTTTTCGCCGTTGTGGTTACAATAACATCCATGCCGCGAACCTGGTCGATCCGGTCATAGCTGATCTCGGGGAACACGATCTGTTCCTTCAGACCCATCGCGTAATTGCCGCGTCCGTCGAAGCTCTTCGGGTTTACACCGCGGAAATCTCGAATGCGGGGCATTGCGATTGTGATGAGACGGTCGAGGAATTCATACATCCGCTCGCGGCGAAGGGTAACCTTCGCACCGATCGGCATGCCTTCGCGCAGCTTGAACTGTGCGATCGACTTCTTCGCCTTGGTGATAACCGGCTTCTGACCGGCAATCAGTTCCATTTCTTCGGCAGCAGTCTGGACCTTTTTCTTGTCCTGGCTGGCTTCGCCGACGCCCATGTTGAGCACGACCTTGGAAATCGAGGGGACTTCCATCCGGTTTTTATATCCGAACTTTTCGGTCATCGCTTTGACGATCTCGTCGTCATAGCGTTTCCGCATACGGGCTACATACTTATCAGCCATCGATCTTTTCCCCCGACTTCACGGCCACGCGGACCTTCTTGCCGTCATGCTCTTCAAAGCGGACGCGGGTGGGTTTGCCGTCCTTGGGATCGGCAACAGCAACCTTGCAAATATGCATCGGGGCTTCGAACCGGTCGATGCCGCCTTGCGGATTTGCCTGGGTTGGTTTGCGGTGACGCGCAGCGATATTGATGCCTTCGACCACGACCTTGCCGTCTTTTGGCGAGACCTTGGAGACAGTGCCGGTACGGCCCTTGTCTTTGCCCGAAAGCACGACAACGCTGTCGCCCTTCTTGATACGAGCAGCGCCCATCACAACACCTCCGGTGCGAGCGAGATAATCTTCATGAACCCGCGGCCGCGAAGTTCGCGAACGACCGGGCCAAAGATACGTGTGCCGATCGGCTCTTCGCTCTTGTTGACGAGGACAGCGGCATTGCTGTCGAAACGGATGACGCTGCCGTCGGTGCGGCGGACATCCTTGCGGGTCCGGACGATCACAGCGCGGTGAACATCGCCCTTCTTTACCTTGGCGCGCGGGGCTGCTTCCTTGATGGAAACAACGATCACGTCGCCAACGCTTGCAAAACGGCGCTTTGACCCGCCCAGTACCTTGATGCACTGGACGCGCTTCGCGCCGCTATTGTCAGCGACTTCGAGGTTAGACTGCATCTGAATCATGGATTCAGTTCCTTCTTACACGGCTTGCCAGAACGATGGCCGAAACCAGTCTGGCAGTTCCAAAAACTTACGTGTTGCTGCCGGCGGCCGCTTCGACTTCGATATCGGCATCGACTGCAACACCTTTGCCCGCCTGCAGGGTGTCGAGCACCCTCCAGGTTTTGGTCTTGGAGATCGGTTTGGTCTCCTCGATCCGGACGGTGTCACCCACTTTGTGAGCGTTTTCTTCGTCATGAGCGTGATAATTCTTCGAACGCCGGATGATCTTCCCATAAAGCGGGTGCTTCACCTTGCGTTCGACCTTCACGGTCACGGACTTGTTCATCTTGTCGGAGGTTACAGTTCCGACCAGGATACGTTTAGGCATCGGTTTGTCCTCAAGCCTTGGCGGTGGCGCTAGCCGCCCGCTCGTTCTTTAGCGTTTTGATGCGGGCGATGTCGCGGCGAACTTCCTGGATTCGCGCGGGGCGTTCCAACTGGTTGGTAGCCGACTGAAAACGAAGGTTGAATTGCTCGCGCTTCAGTTCGGACAGTTCGACTGTCAGTTCGTCATCGGACTTGGTCCGCAGGTCTTCGATCTTGGCCATCATCAACCCTCCAGATGCGTGGTGTCACCCAGACGGGCAACGACCTTGGTTTTGATCGGAAGTTTCATCGCAGCACGCTCGAATGCGACCGCTGCGAGTGGACCGGGGACGCCATCCAGTTCGAAAATGATCCGCCCTGGCTTGACCCTGGCTGCCCAATATTCGACCGAACCCTTACCTTTACCCTGACGGACTTCCGCTGGTTTCTTGGAAACCGGCACATCGGGGAAAATACGGATCCACAAACGTCCCTGACGCTTGATGTGACGCGTGATCGCACGGCGAGCCGCTTCGATCTGACGCGATGTGATACGCTCGGGCTCCATGGCCTTGAGGCCATAAGAACCGAAGTTCAAATCCGTACCGCCACGGGCGTTACCCTTGATCCGGCCTTTGAAAGCCTTCCGGTATTTTGTTTTTTTCGGTTGCAGCATGGTGCTTACTCTCGAATTCTATCAGCGAGCAGGACGGACGCCGGAAGTCTGTGCTTCCATCATCAGCCTGTCTTGTGCAGTTGGATCATTCGCCAGGATTTCTCCCTTGAAGACCCAGACCTTGATGCCGATGATGCCATAGGCAGTCAGAGCTTCGGCTTCGGCGTAGTCCACATTGGCGCGCAACGTATGAAGCGGCACGCGGCCCTCGTGGTAGCGTTCAACGCGGGCGATTTCAGCGCCGCCAAGGCGGCCGCCGCACTGGATCTTGATGCCTTCGGCACCCAGCCGCATGGCGGACTGCATGGCGCGCTTCATCGCGCGGCGGAAGGCGATCCGGCGTATCAGCTGATCCGCGATACCTTGAGCAACGAGCTTGGCGTCAATTTCCGGCTTGCGGATTTCAACAATGTTCAGCTTGACGTCGCTGTCCGTCATTTCAGCAAGTTTGGAGCGCAGCTTTTCGATATCCGCGCCCTTCTTGCCGATGATAACACCGGGCCGCGCAGCGTAGATCGACACGCGGCACAGCTTGGCCGGACGTTCGATCACAACCTTTGAAATCGCGGCCTGCGGCAGCGAATCAATGATGTGCTTGCGGATTTCGATGTCTTCCTTGAGCAGCTGCGCATAGTTCCGCCCTTCAGCGTACCAGCGGCTGTCCCAGGTGCGGTTGATCTGCAGGCGCAGGCCGATCGGATTACTTTTATGACCCATGACTTACGCCTCCTCGCCTTCGTGTTCGCGCACAACAATACGCAGCCGGCTGAACGGCTTCAGTATACGCGTTGATTTACCGCGTCCGCGTGTGTGGAAACGCTTCATGGTGATCGATTTGCCGACGCTCGCTTCGTGAACGATCAGAGCATCAACATCGAGATCATGATTGTTCTCGGCATTGGCAATCGCACTTGCAAGAACCTTGGTGGCATCGCGCGCCATCGATTTCTTCGAGAACGCGAGAATGTTCAGCGCATCTTCGACCTTCTTGCCGCGGATCAACTCCGCAACCAGATTAAGCTTCTGGGCCGACCCGCGGATGAGCGTGCCGACAGCCAGGGCTTCATTCTCGCCAACACGGCGGGGGGATTTAGCCTTGCCCATTATCGCTTGCCCTTCTTGTCGGACGCGTGACCGGGGAATGTGCGCGTTGGCGCGAATTCACCGAGCTTGTGACCGACCATGTCTTCGTTAACCGAGACCGGGATGAACTTGTGACCATTATAGACGCTGAACGTCAGGCCGACGAATTGCGGAAGTACAGTCGAGCGCCGCGACCAGGTTTTGATCGGCTTGCTGTTGCTTGCGTCCTGGGCTTCTTCTGCTTTCTTGAGCAGGCTCAGTTCGACAAACGGACCTTTCCATACGGAACGTGCCATGTCCGTTACCTCTTCTTCTTGGCGTGACGCGAACGGATAATCATCTTGTCCGTCTGCTTGTTTTTGCGGGTACGAGCACCCTTTGTAGGCTTGCCCCAAGGCGTAACCGGATGACGACCACCCGAAGTACGGCCTTCGCCACCACCATGCGGGTGATCGACAGGGTTCTTTGCGACACCGCGGGTAAGCGGTTTCTTGCCGCGCCAGCGATTGCGTCCAGCCTTGGCGAGTGTCTGGTTCGAATTGTCGGGGTTGGAAACCGCGCCAACCGTGCCCATGCAATCACCGCGAATATAGCGTTGTTCACCCGAATTCAGACGAACGATCACCATCCCGCGGTCACGGCCGACCAGCTGCACATAAGTGCCCGCCGATCGCGCAATCTGACCACCCTTGCCCGGCTTCATTTCAACATTGTGGCAAATGGTGCCAACCGGCATTTCGCTAAGAAGCATGGCATTGCCAGGCTTGGTATCGGTTTTCTTGCCGGCAATCACTTTGTCACCGACAGCGACACGCTGCGGGCAAATGATATAGGCAATCTCGCCATCGTCATACTTCAACAGAGCGATGAAGGCCGTGCGGTTAGGATCATATTCGATCCGCTCAACAGTGGCTTCAACGTCGAATTTCCGTCGTTTGAAGTCGATAAAACGATATTTTTGTTTGTGACCGCCACCAATGCCGCGTGAAGTCACGTGACCTTTGTTGTTGCGGCCGCCCGTCTTGCGTTTACCCTCGACCAGCGACTTTACCGGCTTGCCCTTCCAGAGGCCGGACTTATCGACAAGGACGAGGCCGCGGCGCGCCGGGCTCGTTGGTTTATAGCTTTTGAGTGCCATTATGCGTTCCTAATCCCCTGGCCTCAGATACCGCTGGTGACGTCGATTGACTGGCCTTCGGCCAGCGTCACGATCGCCTTTTTCAGATCGGTGCGCTTGTAGGGACGGCCCTTCCAGCGCTTCGTTTTGCCCTTCTGGACAATGGTGTTCACACCGGTCACCTTCACATCAAAGATCGCCTCGACGGCTTCCTTGATCTGCGGCTTGGTCGCGTCACCACCAACCTTGAAAACCACTGCATTATGCTCGGAGAGCAGCGTAGCTTTCTCGGTGATGTGCGGCGCAAGGATCACGTCATAGTGACGGGCGTCGACTTCTTGCTTTTTAGCCATTGAAACGCGCCTCCAGCTTTTCGATCGCAGCCTTGGTCAGGATCAGCGTATCGTGCTTCAGGATATCATAAACATTCGCACCCTGGGCCGGCATCACGTTGATCCCGATCAGGTTTGCGGATGCCCGGGCGAACGTTTCGTTAACGCTGTCACCGTCGATAACCAGAACCTTGCCCGTGAAGCCGAAGCTTTCAGCCAACGCCTTGGTCTTACCGGCCTTCATATCCAGATTGTCAACGACCACGAGGCCGTCCTTCGCCTTCGATGAAAGCGCCATTTTCAAGCCTAGCGCGCGGATCTTCTTGTTCAGCGACTGATTGAAGTCACGACGGCGCGGGCCGTGCGCTTTACCACCACCGATAAAGATCGGTGCCTTGCGGTCACCGTGACGGGCAACACCGCCACCTTTTTGCTTGCCGTATTTCTTGCCGGTGCGGTTGACGTCCGACCGCTCACGAGCGGCACGTGCGGTTCCGCGGCGATTTTCCAGCTGCCAGACTACGACACGGTGCAGGATGTCGGCGCGCGGCTCAAGACCGAATACGGCCTCGTCCAGCTCGACATCGCCCTTACCGGCCTTGCCTTCCAGCGTTTGGAGCTTGACCTTCATGATCAGCCCTCCTTGTTCGCATCGTCAGCCGGCTTGGCATCGGATGCATCATTGTTGGATTCAGAGCCATTGTCGGCTTCAACGCCAGCTGACTGCTCTTTGAGGAGCTCGGCTTGCTGCGCTGCAGGAACTTCCAGCCCTACTTCATGCTCGGCGGCACTTTCGACCAGACCAGGCGTCGCTTCCTCGGAAGCAAACTCGTCCTGGTTGCGGCGCATTACGCCGGGAAACGGAAGATCCTTGTGAACGATTTTGACAGCATCACGGATCAGCATCCAGCTGTTCTTTGTGCCGGGCACGGAGCCTTTGACAAAGATCAGACCGCGATCGGCATCCGTGCGGACGACTTCGAGGTTTTGCTGCGTGCGCTGGCGATCACCCATGTGGCCCGCCATCTTCTTGTTCTTGAAAACGCGGCCCGGATCCTGACGGTTACCCGTCGAACCGTGCGAACGGTGAGAGATCGAAACACCATGCGTCGCCCGAAGACCACCGAAGCCCCAACGCTTCATGGCGCCGGCAAAGCCTTTACCCTGCGTATAGCCGGTGATGTCAACTTTCTGGCCGGCGATAAAGTGATCAGCACTGATCCGCGCACCGACGGGCAGCAAAGCATCTTCGCTATCCAGACGGAACTCGGCGACCTTGCGCTTGAGACCAACTTCAGCCTTCGCGAAATGTTCGCGTTGAGGCTTGTTTACATTTTTTTGTTTCGCTTCGCCGGAACCGACCTGGAGCGCGACGTATCCGTCACGCTCTTGAGTACGATGGGAAACAACCTGACACTCTTCCAGAGCGAGGACTGTAACCGGCACGTGGCGGCCATCCTCCTGGAACAGGCGGGTCATTCCGACTTTTTTAGCGATCACGCCAGTGCGCATGACCAGAACTCCTAAACAGAGGCACCCGGAACCATTTCCAGGTGCTTGCCAGCCCAAATTGTCATACGTCGCCCCGTCCGGGCTAGGTGCTCTTCAGACGAAGAGCGAGACGGGAGACGCAGCCCGGGTGAACCCGGCGGTATCTCGTAGTCTGCGGCCTGATCTGCGTCAGACAGCGGAGATCAAGCCAGCTTGATCTCAACATTTACGCCGGCAGCCAGGTCGAGCTTCATCAAAGCATCAACTGTCTGGGCGTTAGGCTGAACGATATCGAGCAGCCGTTTGAAAGTACGTACCTCGAACTGTTCCCGCGACTTCTTGTCGATGTGCGGACCGCGGTTCACGGTAAATTTCTCGATACGCGTCGGCATGGGAATGGGGCCGCGAATAAGCGCGCCTGTGCGACGTGCGGTTTCTGCGATTTCGCCAGTTGCCTGGTCGAGAACGCGGTGATCGAACGCCTTGAGGCGAATGCGGATATTCTGAGCTTCCATTACCTATACCGATGCGAAAGAGCCAGGAAACATCCCAAAGGGAAATTTCCATAAAACAAGGACCGCCCCGCCTCGCTGCCCTTCTTCCGAAGATGCAGGAAGGGGCGGCCCCCTAAATTCCAGACCGGGCGAATCCCTTAAGGGACCCACCCGGTTCGAAGCCTATATTACTTCGTAATCTTGCTGACAACCCCTGAACCGACCGTGCGGCCGCCTTCACGGATTGCGAAACGAAGACCTTCGTCCATTGCGATTGGTGCGATCAGCTTCACGTTGATCGTCACGTTGTCGCCTGGCATAACCATCTCGGTACCCTCGGGGAGGATTACTTCACCGGTTACGTCAGTTGTACGGAAGTAGAACTGTGGACGGTAGTTCGCGAAGAATGGCGTGTGACGGCCGCCTTCGTCCTTGGACAGGACATAGACTTCTGCGCTGAAGTCGGTGTGCGGATTAACCGAACCCGGCTTGGCCAAAACCTGGCCGCGCTCGACATCTTCACGGCCTACACCGCGAACCAGTGCACCGATGTTGTCACCGGCTTCACCGCGATCAAGCAGCTTGCGGAACATTTCGACGCCTGTGACAGTCGTCTTGCCGGTATCCCTGATGCCCACGATTTCGACTTCGTCGCCAACATTGACGATGCCGGTTTCGACGCGGCCCGTAACCACCGTACCACGGCCGGAAATCGAGAACACGTCTTCGATCGGCATGAGGAACGGCTTGTCAACCGGGCGATCCGGCTGCGGGATGTGCTCATCGACGGCGTTCATCAGTTCGATGATCGAGTTCTTGCCGATTTCATCATCACGGCCTTCAAGCGCGGCCAGAGCCGAGCCCTTGATGATCGGGATGTCGTCACCGGGGAAATCATAGGACGAAAGAAGTTCGCGAACTTCCATTTCAACCAGTTCTAGAATTTCGTCGTCGTCAACCTGATCGACCTTGTTCATGTAAACGACCATCGAAGGCACGCCGACCTGTTTCGCGAGCAGGATGTGCTCACGGGTTTGCGGCATCGGTCCGTCAGCGGCGTTCACCACCAGGATCGCGCCATCCATCTGGGCAGCACCGGTAATCATGTTTTTCACATAATCGGCGTGTCCCGGGCAATCGACGTGGGCGTAGTGACGGGCTGCCGACTCATATTCGACGTGAGCCGTCGAGATCGTGATGCCACGCTCGCGCTCTTCAGGTGCCTTGTCGATGTTTGCGAAATCGACCGCCGCGCCGCCGTTAACTTCAGCCATCACTTTCGTGATAGCTGCTGTCAGCGTGGTTTTGCCGTGGTCAACGTGACCGATGGTGCCGATGTTGCAGTGCGGCTTGTTCCGCTCAAATTTTGCCTTCGCCATTTTCTCTAACCTCTAGTGTCTTGAATATATAAAAACTGCGGGAGAAAACGGCACCCGCTGAAACAGGCGCCGCCCCTAGACTGTAGCTTGCAGTTAAGCAAGCTTCTCCTTGACCTCAAGTGCGACACTCGCCGGCACTTCCTCGTAATGAGAGAACTGCATCGAGTAGTTTGCCCGGCCCTGGCTGAACGAGCGGAGCTCATTCACGTAGCCGAACATATTCGCCAGCGGAACCATTGCTTCGACCGCTTGGGCGTTGCCGCGCGAATCTGTACCCTGGATCTGACCCCGACGCGAATTGAGATCGCCGATTACATCCCCAAGGTAATCCTCGGGAGTGATGACTTCAACCTTCATCACCGGTTCGAGCAGCTTGATGCCGCCACGTTCCGCTGCTTCACGCATTGCACCGCGGCCGCAGATTTCAAACGCCACCGTCGAGGAATCGACGTCGTGATAGGCGCCGTCAGTTACCTTGATGGTGAAATCGATAATCGGGAACCCGATCAAATAACCGCTTTCAGCCTGTTCGCGCAGACCCTTCTCGAGCGACGGGATATATTCGCGTGGAATATTACCGCCCTTGATGCTGTCTTCGAATACGATGCCCTGACCACGTTCACCCGGAATGAAAGTCGCCTTGGCGCGGGCAAACTGGCCCGAACCACCCGACTGTTTCTTGTGGGTGTAATCCACTTCGATTTCACGGCCGAGCGATTCGCGATACGCGACCTGAGGCGCACCGACGTTGGCTTCAACCTTGAATTCGCGCTTCATACGGTCAACCAGAATGTCGAGGTGAAGCTCGCCCATTCCCTTGATGATCGTCTGGCCGGATTCGTGATCGGTCGAAACGCGGAATGAAGGATCTTCAGCGGCAAGGCGATTGAGCGCGACGCCCATCTTTTCCTGGTCGGCCTTGGTCTTTGGCTCCACGGACAGTTCGATAACCGGCTCGGGGAATTCCATCCGCTCGAGAATGATCGGATGCGACAGAGCACACAGCGTATCGCCGGTAGTGGTGTCCTTCATGCCCGCAATCGCGACGATGTCACCGGCAAATGCCTCATCAATATCTTCGCGGTTGTTGGAATGCATCAGCAACATGCGGCCGATCTTTTCCTTCTTCTCCTTCACGGAGTTGAGCACCATACCCTTTTCGAGATGGCCGGAATAAATGCGCGTGAAGGTGAGCGAGCCGACGAACGGATCGTTCATGATCTTGAATGCAAGCGCGGAGAACGGTGCTTCGTCACTGGACGGGCGCGTTTCTTCCTTGTCGCTGTCTGGCAAAACGCCCTTGATTGCGGGTACGTCGAGCGGCGAAGGCATATAGTCGACAACCGCATCAAGCAGAGGCTGAACACCCTTGTTCTTGAACGCCGAACCACACAGAACCGGGACGAAAACCTGGTCCATCGTGCCCTTGCGGATGAGCTTCTTGAGCGTTGCCGCATCAGGCATTTCGCCGTCGAAAAACTTTTCCATCACATCATCGTCAAGCTCGACAACTGTTTCGATCAGCTTGGCGCGATATTCTTCAGCCTTGTCGGCCATATCGTCAGGAACGGCGATATATTCGAATTCGGCACCGAGACCGTCATTTTCCCAGACTATACCGCGATTGTTCACCAGATCGACGACACCGCGAAGCCCGCCTTCAGCGCCAATCGGGAGATACAGCACAAGCGGGTTCGCGCCGAGGCGATCGATGATCGACTGTACACAGTAATAAAAGTCTGCACCGGTACGATCGAGCTTGTTGATGAAGCACATGCGCGGGACTTTGTATTTGTCGGCCTGACGCCAGACAGTCTCGGACTGCGGCTCTACACCGGCAACACCGTCAAATACGGCTACCGCGCCATCGAGTACGCGAAGCGAACGTTCGACTTCGATGGTGAAATCCACGTGGCCGGGCGTGTCGATGATGTTGATGCGGTGCTTTTCACCCTTGCCATCTTCGTTCTGCCAGAACGTGGTGGTCGCAGCAGACGTGATCGTGATGCCGCGCTCCTGCTCCTGTTCCATCCAATCCATCGTCGCAGCGCCATCATGCACTTCGCCGATTTTGTAGGATTTACCGGTGTAATAAAGAATGCGTTCGGTAGTCGTCGTTTTACCAGCATCGATGTGAGCCATGATGCCGATGTTACGATAGCGTTCCAGCGGATATTCGCGGGCCATGGATAATTCCTAGTGGGCTTGCGGATCAGGGAGGCCGACCAGCCATCCCTTCCCCGGATGTTTAAACTCTTACCAGCGGTAGTGCGAGAACGCCCGGTTGGCATCTGCCATCCGGTGCGCGTCTTCACGCTTCTTGACCGCATTGCCGCGGTTGTTCGCCGCATCCATCAGCTCGCCGGAAAGGCGTGCGCTCATGGTGGTTTCGGCGCGGCCACGCGCTGCACTGATAAGCCAGCGAATGGCAAGTGCCTGGGCGCGTTCAGGACGAACTTCTACCGGAACCTGATACGTGGCACCACCAACACGGCGGCTGCGGACTTCCACTTGCGGCTTAACATTGTTCAGCGCTTCGTGGAATAACTGCACCGGATCGGTCTTGGCTTTGGTCTCGACGGTGTCGAGTGCGCCATAAACAATGCCTTCGGCAGTGGATTTTTTACCGTCGAGCATGAGGTTATTCATGAACTTCGACAGGATCTGATCACCAAATTTGGGATCGGGCAGGATGATCCGCTTTTCGGGACGACGACGACGTGACATCGGATGAATTCCTTTTGGTCAGGCGGCGCAGCGGGAATGTCCGCGCGCGGCCAAAATCTTGGGCCTAACAGGCTTACTTCGGACGCTTGGCGCCGTACTTCGAACGGGACTGCTTGCGGTCCTTGACACCCTGGGTATCGAGAACGCCGCGCAGAACGTGATAGCGCACACCTGGAAGGTCGCGAACACGGCCGCCGCGGATCAGCACAACGCTGTGTTCCTGCAGATTATGGCCCTCGCCCGGAATATAGCTGATGACTTCGCGCTGATTGGTCAGACGGATCTTCGCAACCTTGCGCAAGGCCGAGTTCGGCTTCTTCGGGGTCGTTGTATATACACGTGTGCAAACGCCGCGCTTCTGCGGGTTGGCTTCCATCGCAGGGACCTTGGATTTGGCCTTCTGCGGAACACGGCCCTTGCGGACCAGCTGGTTAATTGTCGGCATGAAGTGTTCTTCACCTGATTTGTGGCGCACATGGTTCAGGTGATGTGTTGTCGAACCCGCGCCCCGCATCGGCATTTCCGGCAAACCAGAAACCCGGCGAAATAGAAGCGCCGTAATAACGGCCTTCGTGCGCGAACTGAAAAACACTCCACCTGGGCCAAAAGCACCGGGTTACTCTGACACTTGCCGCGAGAAGCGAAACAGCGGAAAACCGCGAACCGCTCAATAGAAAAAGACCCCGGTCCTACGACCAAGGCCCCCCACGACATAGTGCCAATGTTCAGCTCTATCTGCCCTCTGCATCGCTAGCTCGGTGGAAAAAGCGTGCATCGGATGAGCGGCCCTCTAGCGAGGGTTGGGCGACAGGTCAAGCGCGGGTCGAGGTTACGAAGGCATATTATAGCGACCCGAGATAACTTTACAAATGAAGGCCGGTCTGACTTCGCATCAAACCGGCCTCCAAAAATTATGCTCACATTTGTCTAGAAGTCGAAACTTGCACGCAGGTAATAATGTCCACCATTAAATCCGAATGGCGCCGAGCGGCGTGAGTACTGGAACACGCCAGGGCTATCCACAATCAGATTGCCGGTGCTGTCATACAGCGTCCCGCCGCGTGCCTGTCCGATGTTGTTGATGTCCGGATAGACATCGAACAGATTGTTTGCGCCAATCGCCAGCTTCAGACCCATATCGAAGGTGTAGTCGACCTGGATATCTGTGAGCCATTTGGAACCGAAGGTCTGGGTATCGGTATCCACCCCGGTGCAGCCGCCTTCGCAAACGGTGTATTCGCCATATTGGCTCAGCTGCAGGTTGAACCCCCAATTGTCGCTATTCCAGTTCGCACCCAGATTGAAGCGCGTTTTGGGCTGCCATTCCTCGATAATCGAAACGTCCTGAGCCGTCACCAGATCAAGCCCGGCAAGCAGGCCGGGTGCCGGGAGTTCGGTTACCTTCGTATCATTGTAGTTGAACGACGACGTCAGTTTCAAAACACCGCCGGCAATATCTCCCGGCAGCCTGTAAGACGCCACGACATCGACCCCGTCTGTCGTGGTATCGACACCGTTGATAAAGAACTGGCCCTGCGTTGCTCCGGCTGCATTGAATGCTGCCAGAATACCTGGCGTCACCGGATTGATCGCACCGGAAATCATGATCCGGTCGTCAATTTCGATGTGGTAATAATCGGCCGTTATCACGAGGCCGCTTGCCGGTTCGAGAACCACGCCGCCGCCGTAGCTGACCGAGGTTTCTTCTTCCAGTTCAGGAATCCCGAGACCCCGGGCCAGCGCGCTGTCGTTGCGGAATGTGCCGCGCTCCTGCGACACTGTAGCACCGCCGACAGTCACAAACTGGGTGCTGGTGGCGTTGAAGTAAAGCTGTTGCATCGAAGGCGCACGGAAACCTGTGGTGAACGAACCGCGCACCTTTGCGCCCTCGGTCAAGGTAAACAGACCAGCCACTTTACCCGTCAGCGAACTGCCGAAACCATCGTAATTTTCGTACCGCAGCGCTCCCTGCAGATTAACCCGTTCGCCCAGATCTGCGGTGAGTTCGAGATAGGCCGAGTAACTGTCGCGGCTTTCGTCCACCGCATTGTCAGGGCTGAACCCTGGAAACACCTGCGAGCCCGCTGCGCCAGCCGTAGGGCCGAACAGCGGCGGCGTGTTGAACGTGTCGGTGTTAATGAAGCCGCCATTTATGTAGGAATCGGGTTCACCCGCGATCAGTTCGTAAGTTTCGCTGCGGTAGCCAACGCCGAACGCGGCGCTGTAATTGCCCATCAGATAGACCGCGTCGATGTTACCGCTCCATTCGGACAGCTCCAGCGTACCGGCGTCAAACACCGTCCCGGAATTGGGTCCAAGCGAGGCATTGTTGGTGTTGGCGATCTGGAAATTATAGCTGTTGTTGCCGTAATTCACGCTGGTATCGATGTTGAAATTCTCGCTCACATCGAACTTTACGCCAGCCGCCGCAGAGAAATCTTCGATCTTGGGGCGGATAAGCGGCAGGAATCCATCGGGGTAAAGTGCCAGCAGTGTGTTGGCGCCCTGATTGGCCCGGCGGTAGAACCCTGCGGATTCGTTGCGCCGTGTGCTCCAGCCGCCAAAAGCATAGCCTTCTGCCGTATCGCCCAACGGAACGCCGGCGTTAACGAAAATGCTATGCCCTTCGGAATCGCTGTCGCCGATGCGGAAGTTCTGCCGGTCGAACGCAATCTCGCGCGCTTGGGTGGATGGGGCAGCACGTATCTGCCCGCCTACGGTCGTGCACAAATATTGGCACTGTGCCGAAAGACCGGCGCGGTTGGAATTTTCGCGATTAGTATATTCATATGTCAGATTGATGAAACCATCACCAAGCGCGAAACCCTTGTTCACGCCCGCTTGATACGTCAGCCCGTCGCTTTCGTAATTCTGGCCGACCGAGGCAGTCACATGGCCGGCCTCGGGATCATCGCGCAGCTCGAAATTGATCACGCCGGCAATTGCATCCGAGCCGTAGAGCGCGGCTGCACCATCGCGCAGCACATCGACCTGCTTCAGTGCGCTGGCGGGAATGGCGTTGATGTCGGTACCGGCGGTGCCGCGTCCGACCGAGGTGTTGACATGCACAAGCGCCGATTTGTGACGCCGCTTGCCATTGACCAGTACCAGTGTCTGATCGGGACCAAGACCGCGCAATGTCGCCGGAAGCAGCGAATCCGTGCCGTCAGAAACCGACGAGCTCGAGAAATTGAAGGAGGGGACCAGTTCCTGGAGGATACGGCCGGTTTCGGTCGCGCCTGTGGCAGCGATTGCATCGGCACCAACCGAATCGATAGCAACGGGAGAATCCGTAATTGTGCGAGGCTTGCCGCGGCTACCGATAACCACGATTTGATCGGACGCATCCGCAGCGGCATCATCGGTCTGACCTGTTGCCTGGGCAAAAGCCGCGCCCGGCATTACCATCAGCGCAGTTGCCGACACGCCCAGCAAAACAACATTTCTGGTTTTAAATTTCATATTTTCCCTCCCGTTTATTATTTTTATATTGCCCATGACCTTTTCAGCCCAAACTTCGGGGGAAGCAATCAAATCTGGCGACTTTAAGGGTGACCCTGCTTTTCCCTTACGGAAACCAAAGCTTACGCCCCGGCCAGAGGGGTTTGCGTTGCGAAGTATTAGGTTCCTCTCGTGAAACCGTCACCAAACTGCCACATAATGCGTGGGATAACAAATCCGGTCCTACCAGACAGGCTACGAAGCCGGGTTAGTTGCGCCAGTCAGTGGCCAGCAGACCCCAGATATAGCTGTCTCGTATCCCGATATGCGTTTTCCACGCCGCGCGCAGCGTACCTTCGTGCGTAAAACCGAGCCGCTCGAGCAAGGCGTTGGAAGCGGCATTCTCGGGATCCACGTCAGCCCAGACACGGCGGTTGTTCTCGGCAGTGAATAGCTGCGAAACAAGCGCGGCGACGCATTCGCGTGCTATCCCCTGCCCCTGCGCGCCGAGAACGGTAAGATACCCGATTTCGCTCACGCCTTCTTCGTGCAGCGTAGCGACCACCCTGCAAACTGCGGGTCCGCCCGATGCGGGGATGGCAACCCACGTTCGCCCCGCCCAATCCGTGTCCAGCAACCAATCGGCAAGCTCCTGCTTGTCGGTAAATGGCGCGCGGCTCCACCAGCGCATCGCGTCTGCATTGTTGAAGGTTGGCCAGAATGCTTCGACATCGCCAATTTCGATGGGGCGTAAATAGTGGCGTTCGGTCTGCAGAACAGGTGTATCCATGGTCAATTGTCCGAAAGAAACGCCGCCAGTGCCCTGATCTTGGTTTGGCGCCATTGCGGGCGCGGAGCGACAAGCCAATACGCCAAACGGCATTCTTCCGGTCCGGCGATCCGTTCAAGACGGCTGGCCGCGATCGCCTCCTCGACCAGCGGAGCCGGCAATATCGCACGGCCCATTCCTGCCATTGCAGACGACAGAGCCTGTCCTGCGTTGGCTACTTGAAGCACCGTGTTTTCGCCGTCTGGCGGCTCGCCCTGTGGCCATCCGATCCACACTTCGGGAGCGCCCGGCGCAGCCACTGTTACCCGGCAGGCCTTGGCCACCTCCACCCCCTCGAGATCGCCCGGACCATCGACCATGCGGAACGCGCAGTCCAGGTTTGCTTCGGTGAAATCGGCGTTATCGTCAGCTACCAGCTGGAACCGCGCCTCCGGATTTTGCGCCTGAAACTTCGCCAGCCGCGAGGCCAGCCACTGGGCATAGAATTCGCGCGGCGCAGCGATTGTGTATCGGTCGGATGCCTGACCCGACTGCATGTTCTGCACGCTTTCTTCAAACCGCAGAAACCCCTCGCGCAGCGGATCCAGTCCGGCGATACCCTCGTCAGTCAGTTCCAGCCCTTGCGGTGTACGGCGAAACAGCACGGTCCCGAGGTGATCTTCCAATGCGCGGATTTGCTGACCTACGGCAGCGGGCGTCACTGCCAGTTCGTCAGCCGCGCGCGTAAAACTGAGGTGCCGGGCAGCAGCATCGAATACACGCAGGGCGTTCAGGGGCAGATGGGTGCGCTTCATAGGCGCAGGCGTTTAGGCTGAGCAGAACTGCGGTGCAACAAAGAGATCAGTCTGATGTCGAAGCTGTTACAACCCCGGTCAGGGCACCGGGATAAAGCCGCTGCAGCAGACGCTCGCCACTCTGTTTCAATAGTGTAACCAGATCGCTTTCAAGTTCGCCTGGTTCGGTGCGCTTGCCTTTGGCGTAAAGGCTGGCCAGCGCGCTGCCTTGTCGTTCGACCTCGCTATCGACAAATTCGAGCCAGAATTGCGGATGCTCACCCTCTTCCCATTCACCGCGTCCCCGCCCGAAATGCGCGACTGCGAGATAGCGCAGCAGGGCTGCACCATACAGGCTTTTGAAAAACTTTTCTGACCAGCGGACGCTTGATCCCTCCTCGCCCTTGGCCAAATTGATACCGTGCGCGATTCCGCCTGCGCCGAGCGCGCCGAGAATTCCGCCCACAATCAGCCCGCCGCCCAGCGTCAGGCCGCCGGCCATGACGTCTGCAGCGAGTCCGGTGACCGCGCCTGACATCAAGCCGCCCAGAACTGCGGAAAATCCTTCCGAAGCCTTTTCGCTTTGCTTGTAATCGTCGCCCAGGCGTTCGAGCACTTTGCGCGTAGCCCTGCCGTCCAGGCCGTGGAGGCGGATAAGTTCGCTGGTCGAGGTGCCGGTTCCTTCGGCAAGCCGATGCGATAACGCCTCCATCGCCTTGCGCGCTTCGCGGTTGCCACCCTTTCCGGCCTTCAGCGTTGCACCGAGTTGATCGACCCAATCGCCGGTCGGCACGGGTTCGCGGTCGGCCAGCGCCTGCGCCAATGGTTTGGCCAACGCTTCCATCGATGCTTCGAAGCGCGCCCGGTTCAGTTCCATCCAGCGCGCGGCCAGACCGGCCATTGCCGGCTGTTTTTCCGGCGCAAGCAAAGGCGCGACCCGCGCCAGCAACGCGCCTTCCTGGACCCAGCAACGGGCAAAAGCGTCAAGCGGCAACGCGCCCGCCACTTCCGCATATTCGCCGACATGACTTTCCCAGCGGCGCAGGTCTGCGGCGACATTTTCCTTGGGCGGCCCCATCTGGTTGAGCAGCAGGAGGACGGGCTTGCCAATCCAGGCCAGCACTTCCATTTCCAGCGCGACATAGGGCGCAGCGGCGGGGTCTTCCGCTGCATTGACCAGATACAAGATGACATCGGCCTGCTCGCGGGCGTTTTTGACGGCCTGCTGGCTGGACCAGAGTGGCCGTTCGCGCCAACGGTCCCACACCTGCGTCAACATCCAGCCGATCGGATTGCCGGTCATCCGCAGGCGGGACAGCAAGCGCGCGGTATCGCCAAAGCCGGGCGTGTCCCACAGCATCAACGTATCATCGCCCGATTGCACCAGCACGTGGCCACTGGCGATATCGGTAACATGCGCGGCATCACGGACCTCGCCGATATCGCGGCCCAGCAGCGTGCGTGCCAGCGTGGTTTTGCCGGCATTGGTGTGCGAGACGAGGCTCAGGTTGATTGTGGTGCCGCTACCTGTGCCGCTACCCGTGCCCGTGCCCGTACTTGTGCCGGTTTGAAGCGGGGTATCGTCCATCAGCCTTGCCCCGCAAGCGAGCTGTTTTGCACCATGGCCGCCTCGATCCGCTCACGCTCCGCCGCCGGATCGGCGGTCGCCAGATCTATCAGCAGCGGCGCGGCACCGGCGTTGCGGATAACTTCCTGCCACGCGGCGGTGCGACTTTTGATGCGATCTTCCAGCCCCGTTTGACCGGCAAAATGCGCGCGGAACGCACTCTCGTCCACTATTGCGGTCACACTTTGACCGCTGCCTGCCAATTGCCTGATCCCCTTCACGAACTCGCCATGATTTTCGTTTTCCGGTGTGGCAGACAGGGTGAACAGAATGATGTGGTGATCATCCTGTTCGCGCGCGGCGGCATCGGCGAGCCAGCTTTCTTCCGCGCCGTAATCGACCGGCGGGTCAAACTGCAGGCGAACAGTGTCGCCAAGTGCCTCCGTACAAATCGCCGCCAGCTTTTGGCGGGCATCTTCCGCCGGATGATAGGCATAGGCTGTCACGCGCACACCGCCCGCTGCCCCGCCAAATGCGCGCATCAGTTTGCGGACGTAAAAATCATCGCGCCCCGGAATTGCGATACGGCGTGCTGCAACGCCCGTTCGCGCCGCCGAGAATGCCGCAAGCAGCAGGCGCGGCACAATGATGAAAATGAGCGCGATGGCGGTGTAGAGGATAATCCACGGGCCGGCATTTGCGCCCTCGCCCGGCGCCCCCGTCCAGCGAAGTTCGGCGATAGTGCCAACGTCGGGGATCTCGACACCGGTCAGCAGGCTGGCAGGCCACAGGATGAACGATAATATCAAATGGACAGTGTCCGGGCCGATAAATGTGCTTTCCCACCCTGCCCGATATTCGAACGCCAATGCGCGCAGGAAAATGCCCGCAATCAGGCCAAGCGCAAACATGGCCGCCGCGATATGCAATGTGCGCGCGCTGCGATGCGCGGTCAGATGTCCGGCGGCATCGGTCCAGTCGGCGGCAAACCGCGCCAGACCGCGGGCCAGCGGGCCGCCCTGGTCGGCGCTGATATTTCCCAATCCGGCGATCCGCCTGAACAGGCTGGACAGCATACCGCCCGGGGCCTTTCGGCGGCGCGTGACCGCGGCGATCAGGATACCGATATAAACGAACAGGTTCCAGGCGATTGCGCCGATCAAAGGAAATGCCAGAAGATTGAGCCTGCTTCCGTTACCAAGTTCGTTGGTAAGCAATCCCAGAAACAATCCGAAAAGTGGCAGGCCGACGGATAGCCAGTCAGGCCATTTCATACCCTTTAGCGCGCGCGCAACCGCCGGATTTCGGGCAGACAGCCGCGCAGCAGCGAAGCGCGCACGGGCAGCCAGATATGCCTCCGGTGCTTTCCTGCTGCTTTTTTCGCCAACTTCCGCACGCGCGGCCAGATCGGCTTGTTCGCGGTCTTCACGGGTCAGCAGGATGTGGCCGGCGTCCTCACGTTCAACAGCACGTACCAGATAGAATTGACGGGCGACATCTTCGTTCATTGCCATTGTAACGCGCCGGTCAGTGATGTGGCCCCCACGGCGATACGGTCAATCCGCTGTCGCGGGTGCGGCAAGCGGAAATTGCGGAATGGCCGCTTCCATCAAGGAGCCATCAGCGCGGCTAAAGGTATAGTGCCCCTCCATCGACCCCATATGCGTGGTCAGCGGGCAGCCGGATACATAATCATGTGCGGCGCCCGGCGCGATTACCGGCTGTTCGCCCACTACACCTTCGCCTTCGACATGGTTCACCATTCCGCGCCCGTCGGTAATCCGCCAATGCCGCGTGAGCAGCTGCACCGGCTGGTCGCTGCCGTTTTCGATCCGGATATGATAAACCCAGAACCATTTGCCACTTTCGATTTGCGACTGTTCGGGCAGAAAGCTGACCGCCACCCTGACAGTGATACCTTGCGTAATCGCGGCGTGCTGGAACAATTCCTTCATAGTACCAGAACCTAATCGGCCTGCGCCGCGCAGACAAGGGCATCGGTTGGTAATGCCCCCAACTGCTTCGAACCTACGACTGCAGATTTTGGAAGGTCATCCTGACTGTGGTATATAACGCTGCTCAATCTCCTCGGGTCGCCTGGTACGAGGACAAACAGATGTTGAAGACAATTACGATCCCCGCATTGCTGGCGGCAGCCGGCTTTGCACACGGCGCCGGCCAAGCGCCGCAAGACTCAGCCCTTACTGACGCGGCATTGTTGGCGCTAGATCCCACCCGTGCGGGCCGGGATGCTTGCCGGGGGTTTGATGCTGGTGCTGCGACGCTGGACAGCCGCCTGAAACTGGCAACGAACATGGCAGCCATGCAGCCGGGCGAAAATGCGCCTATCCAGATCATCAGCGGGCTTGCTCAATCCGATCTTCCAGCCACCGGCCTGAACGGCAACGAACGCGCCTTTTTCGATCAGGCGATCGCACTCACATTCGGGTTTAATCACGCCGCTGCCATCCGGTCCTTCCGCGCGGCAAAAGCGCTATCGGCGCAATGCGCCATGTGCTGGTGGGGAGAGGCGATGGCGCATGGCATGAATATCAATGCCGGGATGACCGAAGACCAGAACCGCGCCGCGATTGCTGCCATCAAGCAAGCGGTCAGGCTGAGTGACGGCCTCACACCGCTGGAACAGGGCTTGATAGCAGCGCAGGCCATTCGTTTCCCCGATGATCTGGCCGCCGACCGGCCCACTCTCGAAGCCAAATACTCGGAGGCGATGATCGCGTTGGCCGGGCGTTTCCCCGATCATGATGATCTGCTGGTGCTCGCGGCCGAATCGGCCATGAACACTACGCCATGGGATTATTGGGACCCCGAAACCGGCAAGGCGCGCCCGCAGATCGCAGCCGCGATCGGGCTGATCGAAAAAGTCATGGCACGCAGCCCGCAGCACCCGCAGGCATCGCATCTCTACATCCATTTGATGGAAAACAGCAGCAACCCGAAAGTCGCGGAAGATGCGGCGGACCGGTTGCGTGACAGTGGCCCGAAACCGCTTGGCCACCTGGTGCACATGCCTGCGCACATCTATCACCGCGCCGGCCGGTATGCGGATTCGATGAAGGTCAATATCGCGGCGGCCCGAGCGGATGAGGAATATCTCGCAAAGGTTGGCGATGACGGGTTGTACCGCTTTGGATATTATCCGCACAATGTGCATTTTCTGCTGACATCTGCCCAGATGATCGGTGCGGTGCGAACGACGGCCAGTGAAAGCGAAAGGCTGGCGGCAATTCTCAACGAAGACATCGCGCGCGCCTTGCCATGGGTGCAGGCAATCCACGCGGCCCCGATGTTTGCGCAGGCCCAGTATGGTAGCCCGGCGGCAATTCTTGCGCTCAACGCCGAGCCATCATCGCTGGATTATGTCGAAGCGATGCGGCGCTATACACGCGCTGTGGCTTATGCGCGTGCCGGCGACAACGCCGGGTTCAACACTGAAATTGCGGCTCTCGATAGTGCTGCGGGATCGCCGGTATTTGCCGAAATGGCGGAAGGCGGGTTTCCCGCGGACGATTTGATTGCCATCGCCGCGCATGTGGCGCGCGGCCGCCAGTCATATGCTGAGGGCCGGTTTGGCGAAGCGGCAGATCACTACCGCGCGGCAAGCAAGATCGAGCGGACCATTCCTTACACCGAACCCGCCTATTGGTATTATCCGGTCAGCCAGTCGCTGGGCGCCGCATTGTATGCCGCGGGTGATTATGCCGGGTCCGCCAGGACTTTCCGCGAGACGCTGTTCTACACACCCAACAATGGCTGGGCGCTTTACGGGCTTGCCAAAGCAGAACGCAAACTGGGTAATCTCAAGGAAGCGCAAGCCGCCGAAGCTGTGCTCGGGCGTATCTGGCAGGGTAGCGGTGAATTGCTCAGAATGGACCGGCTCTAACGCTCAATGCGGAGCCAGGCCGGTTTCGAGCCCCATACGGTCCTCGAGGGCAAACCGGTCAACCAGATCGGCGCTTGCCGAATTTATCCCGACCACCCGCACGTGCCGGCCATTGCGGCGCATCCGGTCCACGGCCTTGTCCAGCGCTCCGATGGCGGAAATATCCCAGAAATGCGCCTTGCTCACGTCGATCACCACGTGATGCGCGGCGTCATCATATTCGCTTTCAGGGCCCAATGCGCGAACAAACCGGTCAACCGAGGCATAGAAAATCTGACCCGTGACGGTGTAAACTGCGCTATGCGGGCGGCGGATACGCTCCACTTTGAACATATTGCGCACCTTATCGGTAAAGAACATACCCGAAAGTAGCACGCCGACCAGCACACCGATTGCCAGATCATGCGTCCAGACCACCGTTACCACGGTGGCCAGCATCACCAGCGAACTTGCGGGCGGATGCCGCCGCAGGTTCGCGATGGAATTCCAGCTGAATGTCCCGATCGAAACCATGATCATCACCGCGACCAGTGCAGGCATCGGAATGCTGCCGACCAGCGGGCCAAGCACCGCCAACAGAAACAGCAAGGTTGCGCCCGCGACAAAGCTCGACAGACGCCCGCGCCCGCCGCTGGTGTAATTGATCACCGATTGTCCGATCATCGCGCACCCGCCCATCCCGCCAAACATGGCCGCGACGATATTGGCGACACCCTGACCGGCGGTCTCGCGCTGCTTGTTGCTGTCGGTATGCGTCAGATCGTCGACAATCTGCGCGGTCAGCAGCGATTCCAGCAGACCGACCGCGGCCATCGTCAGCGAAAATGGCAGGATGATCCAGAATGTTGCCATCGTCAGGGGGACATCGGGCCAATGCAGCCCCGGCAAACCGTCAGGCAGGGCGCCCATGTCGCCAACCGTGTTGACCGGCACGCCAAAGCCGATCGCAATTGCGGACAGGATCAGGATGGCGACCAGCGGCGATGGCACGGCTTTGGTTATGCGCGGTAGCAGATAGATGACTGCCAACCCGCCCAGCACCATCGCATAGGTGATCCAGCTTACCCCGTCGGCGCGCGGATCAAGCTGGGGCAGCTGGGCCATGAAGATCAATATTGCCAATGCGTTGACAAAGCCTGTTATCACCGAACGTGAAACAAACTGCATCAGCAGATCGAGCCGCAACAAAGCGGCAATGCCCTGGATGATGCCCATCAGTATCGTCGCGGCGAACAAATATTCGACCCCGTGATCGCGCACCAGCGGGATCACCACAACCGCCACCGCAGCAGTTGCTGCCGAGATCATTCCCGGGCGGCCTCCGGTAAAGGCAATAATCATCGCAATTGCGACCGATGCATACAAACCGACGCTGGGATCGACCCCGGCAATGATCGAAAAGCCGATTGCTTCGGGGATCAGTGCCAGCGCAACAACAATACCGGCCAAAATGTCGGCGCGTGGCTGGCCCAGCCAGTCGCGTTTCGCGGCTGCACGGTCGAACATTGAAATACCTACGGATTGGGCCGCGCAGCAAAACCCGCGCGCGGCATGGAAATGGGAGCGCGCTCCCTAGTCAATTATGCTGCAATGCACAACCGCGAGACCGACACCACGCTTACATTGACCGGCAATTGCGCCCATAACATGCATGCCCAGCGCCGGTTAAGGTACGCGAATCCTGAGCAGCCTCACTTTCACTTCGCCTATGAAGGAACACAAAATGGCCAAATCACAGCAAAAATCGAAACGCGAAGTCCGCAAGCCCAAGGCCGAAAAGGTCAAAACCAACGCTTCGCAGCCCAGCCAGAAGGCCGGAGGCATCAAAGGGCTGGAGAATATGAAGAACAGCTAGGGTTGTACCGTCCTTGCCTTGCTGTAGCATTCGAATAATACAGCAAGCCGGAGGAGCGGCTGTGCCAGCCAAGCCAAAAATATCGTTTTACATAGCGATGTTTGCGATAAATATCGTGACCATGTTGCTGGATGAGATGACGCATGTTGTGGTGGGCTATGAACTGATATTCGTAGCCTTCATGCAACGCTTTCTGGCGATGGTGATGAGCGGAATTGCAATTCCCAACGACGAAGCCCGCGTCAGCCTGTTCCTCAACCTCGAATGGTGGGTTGTCCCTCTGATCTTCGTATTTCCTCTGCTCGCGTTGACCGTCTGGTCAAGCCGCGTGATGAAATACGGTTTTGCGGTGGATTTTCTCTGCCATCTGACTGCTAGCGCGGCCTTCACCATGATGGTGTTTCTGGATGGGCAAATGGCTGGGTTTGCGGGACCAAGTATTCTAGATCCGCTTTTGCCCGAGCAGGTGCGACATACAAGCTAACCCGTTAAGCTATATTCCAGCGCCCTTGAGCGCCGCGTCCAGGTCCTCGATCAAGTCCTGCACATCCTCAAGCCCTACGTTAATCCGCAGCATTCCCTCGACCACGCCCATATCCAGCCGCGCTTCCTCGCTTAGGCCGGCGTGAGTGGTGCTGGCGGGATGGCACATCAGGCTCCGGGCGTCGCCTATGTTGTTGCTGATGTCGATCAGTTCCAGACCATCAAGTAAAGCGTGCGCCTGGACCCGTCCGCCATCGAGGATAAAGCTGAAGATCGGGCCGCAGCTGTCCATTTGCTTCATCGCGAGGTCGTGCTGGGCGTAGCCGGGCAAGCCGGGATGCAGCATCTGTCCGCCGCTTTTCCGCACGCGTTCCTCGATAAATTTGCCGACCACTAGTGCATTAACACTATGCTGGTTCGCGCGCAGGCTTAGCGTTTCCAGCCCTTTCAGAACAACCCAAGCGTTAAACGGAGCGCAATTCGGCCCCGTGTTGCGCTGGAACGGCAGCAGCATTTCGTTGATGAATTCTTCCGATCCGCAGACTGCGCCGGCAAGCACTCTGCCCTGCCCGTCCATCATCTTGGTCGCGCTGTATGCCACAACATCGGCGCCGAATTCCAACGGACGTTGCAGCGCGCTGGTGGCAAAGGCATTATCGACCACGCTGGTGATCCCATGCGCCGTCGCCAGCGCGCAGACATATTCCATATCGACAATATCCATCGTCGGATTGGCGGGCGTTTCGAAGAAGAATACCTTGGTATTGGGCCGGATCGCAGCCTCCCACGCGGTATTGTCGCGGCTGTCGATCGTGGTGGTTTGGATCCCGAAGCGCGGGCAAAGTTCGTCCACCAGCCAGCGGCACGAACCAAATGCCGCCTTGGCCGCAACCAAATGATCGCCGGCGGATAGCTGACACAACAGCGCCGCTGTCATCGCCGCCATGCCGCTGGCCTGTGTGCGGCACGCCTCTGCACCTTCCAGCAGGGCGATGCGTTCCTCCAGCATCGCGACAGTGGGGTTCTGAAGCCGCGAATAGGTCATCCCTTCGGCTTCACCGGCAAAGCGTGCAGCCACTGTCGCGGCATCAGGATAGGTATAACCGCTGGTTAGGAACAGAGCTTCCGAAGTTTCGCCGTGTCCGCTGCGCCAGGTGCCGCCGCGTACTGCCTGTGTGGCAGGTCGCCATTTGCGGGTTATCGAGCGATCTGTGCCGGTGGTCTGTTTCATTCCGCCGGTCCTAGCGGCGGTCCTACCTGGCGGGCAACGAAAAAGCGGGGCGAAATCGCCCCGCTTTCACGATATGCAGTCTGCGCAGGATCAGGCGCTGGCTGGGCTGTCGTCATCATCGTCGGAAATGAGCAGGATGCCCATGCCGATAGCCGCGAGGGCGATGACAATCAAAGCGGGACCAATGGTGCCCTGACGGCCCAGTTCGCTGGACTGCGCGGAGGGTGCAGCCGAACGATCCGACGAAGCGGCTTGCGCAGCAACAGGAGCGAGTGCAAGCGCAGCGGATGCGGTTGCGAGAGTGAGTGATTTAAGTTTCATAGTGCGACCTTCTTTCATGATATTCAATGACCTAACCAACGCGGAAACGAAAAGTTCCGCATTACGATGGAATGTACGCCCTTCTCCGCTGGAACATTGCACAAGACTGAACAATTCGTCGGTTTGGGCATCCGCTCGGCTGAATCGCGCTATCTGCTTGCCGCGACACCGCACGCCACCTATCGCTCGTCTGCGATGAGCCAAGCGCCTGCCAGACCTGCCGACCCGCTTGGCTGGTGCCGGATGCTGGCGTTGTTGTTTTTTGGCCTGACGCTCATCCGGCTCGGGATTCCGACCACGCCATATTTTGACGAGGTGCACTATCTGCCTGCCGCGCGGGCTATCCTCGAATTGTCCGAGCCGCTCAATCGCGAACACCCTTTGTTCGGCAAGCAATTGATCGCGCTCGGCATTGTCTTGTTTGGCGACAATGCGATCGGCTGGAGGATAATTTCGGCGATAGCGGGATCGGTTGCTCTTTATGCCGCAATGCGCGCGCTCTGGTTTGGCAGTTGTGACCGGTTTGCCACAATCGCGCTCGGAATTTTGCTCGCCACGGGTTTCCACCTGATCATCCATGCGCGCATTGCCATGCTCGATGTTTTCATGGTGGCGTTTTGCCTGATCGCCCTATGGCAGTTTGCCAAAGCCATTCGGGAACCCGAAAATGGCAGGCTGCGGCTGGCTGTTGCAGGCGCTGCGCTAGGTCTGGCGATGGGATCGAAGTGGAACGCCGCCGCGCTGGCTATACTGCCGGGCATCTCGTTTCTGGTCATTCGCTGGCAAGCTTGCGGCTTCTCCCGGCTGTTGAACACGCGCGGCGCACCCGTTCCGGGCGTCGGATTGCCGGAGGCTGCGGTGTGGCTGGGAATTTTACCGCTGGCAGTGTATGCGGCCACGTTCATCCCTGCATTTTTCTATGCAAAGGACGCCGTCTCGCCGGACGATCTTATCGCGTTCCAGCACGTCATTCTCGATCTGCAACAAGGCGTCAAAGGCGCGCATCCTTACCAAAGCAATTGGGAGGACTGGATCATCAACCGCCGCGCAATCTGGTATTTGTGGGATCCGGTCGATGGCGCGCAAAGAGGCGTGATGCTGATCGGTAATCCGCTGACGATGCTGCTCGGTTTGCCAGCATTGCTCTGGTGCGCTTGGGTCGGGATTTTCCGCGGCCGCCGCGATGCACTGGCGGTGGCCGTGCTCTTCGCTGTAAGCTTCGGCTTCTGGATTATCGCGGCGAAACCCGTCCAGTTTTACTACCACTTTTTCCTTCCGAGCTGTTTTTTGCTCGCTGCATTGGCATTGGTTCTCGGCGAAACGTGGAAGCGTGGGCAAGTCTGGCCTGGACCAGTTGTTTTGGCGTCCAGCGCGGCAATTTTCGGATATTTCTATCCGATTCTGACCGCGGCTGCTCTGGCAGGTCCTGGCAGTTTCAAAAACTGGACATGGTTCGACAGCTGGATCTAGCGGAACCTGCCCCACACAAAACGGCTCGACAGCGCATAATTCCAGACTGACCCCAGCATGATCCCTGTCAGAGCGGCTAGCGCCCAATATACCCCTCGGGCCTCGAGCAGGCTGGCTGCCGCAACATTGGCGAATGCCCCCACCGAACACGCGGCGCAAAACCCCAACCAGCCCCTGAACAACGCGCCAAAACCGCTCAACCGCTGGTCACGGTAGGTCAGCCAGTTATTAAGCCAAAAATTGAAGGTCATCGCCGCCAACACGGCAATCCCCTGGGACATTGCGAAACCTTCGCCAGCGAAGCGAAAAACCATCCCCAGCACAGCAAGGTGCACGAGCACTCCCAGCGCGCCTACTGTGCCGAACAGCGCGTAACGGGTGGGGATGACCCGGCCGAACAGACGGTCGTAAATTCCCACCAGAAATTCGAACGCAACTGCGCGGTCGAGCTTGCTGGCCCCAGACAGCCGTTCACCGAAGCGGATCGGAAATTCGCTCACGCGTAGCGGGGCAGGCGCGGCGGCGAGAATATCGAGCAAAATCTTGAATCCGAGGCCTGACAGTCGCGGCGCCAGATTGCGCGCCAAGTCCGTCCGTAACAGAAAAAATCCGCTCATCGGGTCGGTCAGTCTGGTGCCAGTGATGCGCCGCGCCAACGCGTTGGCCAGAACGGATACTCTTTGCCGCGCGGTGTCCGCCAAACCATCGGCATCCGCGCCTTCGGCAAAACGCGAGCCAATTGCCACTTCCGCATGACCTTCGCGCACGCTTTCCAGCATCGCTCTCAGCACCGCGGGATCGTGCTGGTGGTCCGCATCCATGACCGCAACGAATGGCGCTGCGGTGGCGCACATTCCCTCGATTGCGGCTGAAGCCAATCCGCGCCTGCCAAACCGTTCGATCACTCTGATCCGCCGATCACGCTGCGCCAGCTTGCGAACCGCTTCGGCGGTGCCATCAGCACTGTTGTCATCAACCACAATCGCTTCCCAGCGAAGTCCCACTAGCGCCGCATCAAGCCGCGCAACCAGCGGCGCGATATTGCCGCGCTCGTTCAACGTGGGCAGGATGATCGCCAGGTCGAGAATTTACAGCCGCTCCAGCACCGCGTCGCCAATTGCGACCGTGCCGTAGCTTCCGCCCAGATCGCCGCCATGGATGCCGTCGCCCAATGTTTTCGCCACCGCTGCTTCAATCCGTGCGGCATCATCCTTACGTCCAAAACTGTGACGCAGCATCATCGCGGAGGACAGGATCGTCGCGATCGGATTTGCCTTGCCCTCGCCCGCAATATCGGGCGCACTGCCATGGATCGGCTCGTACAGGCCAAACGTTCCGAACTGCGTCTGCCGCTCCCCCAGCGAGGCACTGGCGAGAAGGCCGATCGAGCCGACGCACATACTCGCGAGATCGGACAGAATATCGCCAAACAGGTTGCCGGTCACGATGACATCGAACTGGCCCGGATCCTTGACCAGCTGCATCGCGGCATTATCGACATACATGTGGCTGAGCGCGACATCGGGATATTGCCCAGCGGTTTCGATCACGACATCGCGCCACAGCTGGCTGGTTTCCAGCACATTGGCCTTGTCCACGCTGCATAATTTATTGCCCCGCTTGCCCGCCGCGCGAAATGCCGAATGCGCGATCCGGCGAACCTCGTCCTCGGCATAGGACATCGCATCCCAGCCCTCGCGGCGCCCGTCCACGGTTATACGCTGACCTTTTTCGCCAAAATAGACATCGCCGTTTAGCTCGCGGACAATCAACAGGTCGATAGCACCGGCAAGCTCAGGCTTCAGGCCAGACATATTTTCCAGACCGGCGAACACTTTAGCCGGCCGCAAATTAGAAAACAGCCCCAGCTCGCGACGCAGGCCGAGGATGGCCTGTTCGGGCCGCAATTGCCGCGCCAATGCATCGCATTCTGGATCACCCACCGCTCCGAACAATACCGCATCGGCAGCTTTTGCCATTGCGAGCGTTTCGGGCGGAAGGGGGTGGCCGTGGCGTTTATAGCCTGCGCCGCCGACATCACCTTCGAACCATGTGACCTGCGGCAAACGCAAGGCGTCGAGCACGCGGCGCGCCTGTTCGATGATATCAGGACCGATCCCGTCACCGGGGAGCAATGCTATCTTCATTCGGAAATCCGTCCCAGCCGCGCCCTCAGCAGCGCACGCGCCGCCATAACATCGCCGCGCCGGTCGGCAAGCAGGTAGCGTTCAAGCGGCAGCGCGAGCTTGTCGAACGCCATAAGGATTGTCGGCCAGTCTTCACTCACCAGCCGAACCCCGCCGCCATATCCCAATTCGCGCAGCAGCAACGTCTCATAGCCGACCAATGCGCTGGCCCACCCGCGTGCCGAGGGGGCGTGGCAGATTGCTGTCAACAACCCGTCGAGCGCTTCGTACAGGCTGGGATAGGCCTGCCGTTCGAGCAAGGCTGTCGCTGTCAGCGCGCAGCACCACTCGATGGCGGCTGCGGGCAGCGGTTCGGACAGCCATGGTGCCCGGCTCTCCACCAGTTCCACTTTGGCGAAGGGCAACTGGCTGTCTGATTTCGCGTGCAGATCAAGCGCGACCAGATTGCCCGGGATTACGACGGGCCGCAGATTGCGCCCACGTCCGCCCGCGACATAGCCAGCCAGCAGCCCATGCTCGGCAGTCAGAAACCGTCCGATTACAGCAGTTTCGCCGTGCAGCCGCGCGGCAAGCATGATGGCGGGAGCGCGCAAATTCATAGGCGTTGATGTGGCGCGAACGGGCCGCACAAGCAAGATGCTGCGCACCGCCTTGCCATTGACTGGGTTTGTTCAAGTTTATGCCCGAGGGGAATACCGGGATGATAGTATTTATGAAAACGGTGCGTAGCGGGAATTTCGCTCGGCTGCTTGTTTCCGGCTGCCACCGCGTTCGCGGATGAGGCGTCTAACGAGCAGCGCATAACTATTCAAACGCCCGATAGTCCGCACGAAGTCTGGACCAACCCTGTCGGTGCAAATCCGCAACTGAAGCTGCTCCTGCTGCGCAGGGGACCGGGGCGACCCACGAACATTTCGAGATATTTTCCGATGCAGGGCACGAGCGAATTGGGCGCATGTGGATTGCTGGCGCTATGGGATCGCTTTGCCGATCTCGAAAAAACAACTGTCCCCAAGCTGGTTATCGCAGCCCGTCATGACACGATGGATCCAGTCCATATTTTGAAAATGGCAATGGAAATGCCTGCGGGCGAATATGCCGATGCCCCTCAAGGGGAGCCATCTGTCGATGCGGGACGATACCGAACGTTATTTCGCATCGTTGGCGGAATTTCTCGAGCGGCAAGATTAGTCGAAAATGCCGCCTTTCCCCGCGACGGCGAAACACGGCGCATAACCCACCTGTTCGCCCATCACCTGATAGGGATACAGCACGGTGACCGAATAATCATCGATATGATCGATTGCTGCGGCGATGGCGTCAGCATCCTCGCCGCTGTCGGGCAGTTTCGTCTTCACATCGTGAAACACCGCGCTGCAGCGGATTGCGCCGTCTTTCGCCATGGTCTGGAAAATTGCGCGCAGAGCG
Organism: Altererythrobacter aquiaggeris; assembly: GCF_037154015.1. Lineage (NCBI taxonomy): Bacteria > Pseudomonadati > Pseudomonadota > Alphaproteobacteria > Sphingomonadales > Erythrobacteraceae > Aestuarierythrobacter > Aestuarierythrobacter aquiaggeris. The sequence continues at coordinate 1,013,996 of NZ_JBANRL010000001.1, read as the reverse complement.
TCGATCGCATCTTGCGAAGCGGGTTGTTCCTCGCCCGTGTCGGCAGCGACGAACTGCGTGGCGCCGTCCAACTTCATGACCATGCCGTAAGGCAAAAATTCGCCATGTTTGACAAGCAAATCTTCGGCAAAGCCAATCCCGTCATCGACCAGTTGATTGGTTTCGTCTTCCCTGCTCATGTGTCGTTCCCCCTGATACGCAACTGGATATGCTGCCGGGCAAGAATGGCACAATGCCGGCCCCAGATAAAGTCCGGCGCCGTAAGGGGGAGCTTACTTTGAAAGCTTGGCCTCTAATGCACTGACACGCGCAGCCAGCGCTTCGTTCTGTTCGCGTGCCTTGCCCGCCATATCCTTTACCGCGTCGAATTCTTCGCGGCTGACAAATTCCATTCCGCCGACCGCTTCTTTCACCCGTTCACGCGCCGCCTCGCGGGCTTCGCGGGTCATACCGGCAAAAGTGCCGGCGGCGGAGTTCATCATTTTGACGAAGTCGGAAATCATGGGGTTGTGGCTTTGCATGGTCTTTATGTGGTCATCCGGGCGCGTTTGGGCAAGTCCATTTTGGCCGGGAAGGATTATATTTCGAAACGCTGGACCGAACTTGGCGCTTCTGCACCATCGGCATCGGGGTTGAGTTCAAGGAACTGCCAATTCAATGTCGCCGCGAAAATCACCCATGCGAGATATGGCAACAACAACAAAGCAGCGAGCCTGCGGACCTGCCAGAACAGAGCAGTGGTGCCGATGACCAGTATCACCAGCACGCCTATCACCACGAGGGCGCCGGTGATTTCATGAGCGCCGAAGAATACTGGTGTCCATGCCAGCACAAACATGAATTGAACCGCAAAGGCCGTAATCGCTGCGGTTCGTACCCTTGCCCCCCAGGCTGCGCAAACCAGAGCCAGCGAGAGTCCCATCAGAAAGAACATCACGGTCCACACAATTCCGAATAATGCGGGATTTGGGAAAATTTCCGGCTTGGTCAAAGCATCGAACCATTCGTTGCCGGGGCCGCCCTGAACGATCCGTCCGGACATAAACCCGAGCAACATGACTAGCGGCACAGTAAACAGCGCCCAGCGGAAGAAGCTGGCCCGTAATTGCCCCGGAGACGCCAATACACTCATGGAAATACCCTTGCACTGATTCGCAAACGATAGTGTCGTGATTGTGCGTAACGCGCAACTTGCAGTAACAGAGTGTTCCGCACCGGGATGACTCAGCCCCGCCGCGCTGCAATCAGGAATTCGACATTACCTTCCGGCCCTGTGATCGGGCTTTGCGTTATGCCCTGAATGTCCCAACCCGCTTCCCCCAGCCAAGCGCTTGCATCGGCACAAACCCGTTCGTGCAATGCAGGATCGCGGACGACCCCTCCCTTGCCCACCTCGCCGCGCTCGACTTCGAATTGCGGCTTGATCAAGGCGACCAACTGGCATTGTTGCATGGCCAGTTTAAGCGGAATTTCCAACACTTTACGCAAAGCAATAAAGGATGCGTCACATACCACCCAGTTATAGGCGCGGGGCAACATACCGGCGGTGAGTATGCGTGCGCTGGTCTGCTCCATCACGGTAACCCGGGCATCCTGGCGCAGCTTCCAGGCCAGCTGATTGGTGCCGGAATCGACCGCCAAAACATGGTCTGCCCCGCCTTGCAGCAAAACGTCTGTGAACCCGCCAGTCGAGCTGCCTACGTCCATTGCGGTAACCCCTACTGGATCAAGCGCGAAGTTTTCCAGCGCATGAGCCAGCTTGATCCCGCCGCGACTTACCCACGGATGATCGCGCCCACGCACGTCAAGCGGCGCATCTTCGGCCATTTGCTGGCCCGATTTCAGCAGCTTTGTCTCACCGGAAAATACCAGACCCGCCATAACCAGCGCTTGTGCGCGGGTACGGCTTTCCGCGAGGCCGCGGGCGACAAGCAAATGATCGAGGCGAATTCTGGTTGGCATGGACCCGAAGTGCCCTACCGTGCATTGTTGACTTGCGCCAAGCCCGGATCGCACCGATGGAGCAAAAATGACCAATTCGAATAAAACCAAACGTGCAGGCGCAATTCTGACCGTGCTGACATTGGCTTGCTGCGTTCCGCCGGCAAAGCCGCCCGCGCCTGCGCCAGCGCCGCCCTCAAGCGCCAGGCCTGCGCAGCCTCCTGCGGCGACCCCGCTGCCAACGCCGGCCCTAACCAGTTGGATGGATATGCCTGCGACGGCGGGTGACTGGTCGTACAATGCGGTCGATGGCGGGACAATTGCCAACTTCGTGACGCCTTCCGGCGTGCGCCAGTTCAGTCTCGGATGCATGGCAGCATCGCGCCGGATTATCCTGTCGCGCCACGGCGCGCAGGCTTCGTCCGATGTTCTGATGACTGTCAGAACAGAGACGGCCGACCGCACGGTAACCGCGCAGCCAGCCAATGACACCGCAGCCGTAAGCGCGGCAGTTCCCGCGCAGGATCCTTTGATCGATGCAATGGCTTTTTCCAAGGGAAGGTTCGGTATCGAAGTGCCCGGTATGGCAACCTTGTACCTGCCAGCCTGGCCCGAAGTGACGCGTGTGATGGAAGATTGCCGTTAGAGCTTCAGCCGCCCTTTCTCCGGAGCGTGCTATTCTGACGGGGAAAAAGTCTATTTCAAGTCTTGCGTTTGAAACAAAGATGACTCATCTTCTTTGCAAGGCCAGCGGTACACGCAGGTCTTGGCTTCTCCGGTGATCGGCGGAGTCTTGGCTTTCAAAGCGCGAAAGGAGGTGATCCGATGTCTCATGGTTCAGAAAGAGGGTCGGTACAGTTCCGCACGGAGAATTATCGCCGGTAACCCGGGATAAAGTCGACGTGGGCGGCACTTCCGGCCGCTGACCATGTGAAGGGTCGCACTGGCATCTGCCGGCGCGGCCCTTCTCATTTTGGGTATGTATAGTATCACGCATCCGCACAGGACTTGCGCCTAAACTCGCGACACCTTAACCGCGCTGACCAGAGCTTTGAGGACATACGCGATGGCAGCCCCGCTAACCTTTACCCAAATCGTCCATCCCGCCCCCACACCTGCGGAAGTGCGTGCTGCTGCTCTGGTCGATCCGGGCTTCGGTAAGCTGTTCACCGATCACATGGTAATGATCGATTACACCGAAGGGCGCGGCTGGCATGACGCCACAATTGGTCCGCGGCGTCCAATCGCGCTCGATCCCGCGACATCCGTGCTGCATTATGCGCAGGAAATTTTCGAAGGCATGAAAGCCTACCAGCAGGTTGACGGCGGCAAGGCCCTGTTCCGTCCCGAAGCCAATGCGGCGCGGTTCAACAGATCTGCCGAGCGCATGGCAATGCCCGAGTTGCCGGAAGAGCTGTTTATCGAATCGGTTCGCAAGCTGGTCGAGGTGGATAAGGACTGGTTCCCCGCAGTCGAAGGCGGTTCGCTTTATCTGCGGCCCTTTATGTTTGCGAGCGAGGCATTTCTTGGTGTGCGTCCTGCGACGCAGTACAAATTTATCGTTATCGCCAGCCCAGCGGGAAATTATTTCAAGTCCGGCGCGCCAGCCGTCTCGATCTGGATCAGCGACTATTCGCGCGCGGCCCCCGGCGGAACCGGAGCAGCAAAAACCGGCGGTAATTACGCAGCCAGCCTGGTCCCCACGGGCGAAGCCTTTGCGCGCGGTCATGACCAGGTGCTGTTTCTCGATGCAGTCGAAAAGAAATACGTCGAGGAGCTTGGCGGCATGAACCTGTTCTTCGGCTTCGAAGACGGCAGCGTCATTACGCCCCCGCTGGGCGGCACGATCCTGCCCGGTATCACCCGCGACAGTCTGATCCGGCTCGCCCGCGACGATGGCCTGAGTATCCGCGAGGAAATGTACACCATCGACCAGTGGCGCGCTGATGCGGCCAGCGGGAAACTGGTCGAGTGTTTCGCGTGCGGCACCGCGGCGGTTGTCACACCCGTGGGCCATGTCGAAGGGCCTGATGGCGGATTTGACATCGGGTCAGGCGGACCGGGACAACTGACCGCGAAATTACGCGAGAAACTTGTTGGCATTCAGCGTGGTACTGTGGATGATACACACAACTGGGTGATGAAGCTGGACTAGCCGGCTTGACGGCGGCGGTGTGAAAGGGCTCTCTGCGATTTCAACCCGGGGACACTGTCATGAAAACCATTACCAGGCTTCGCTATTCCGCCGCTCTGATTGGGCTGGCCGCCGCTGGCACCGCTGCTGCGCAAGATGTTAAAATCCTCCAACCCGGCGCACCGGGTCAGGATGCAAAAGTATTGACTGCCCAGCAGGCAGTGACGATCGCGGACACCCGCTTTACCGAAGATGATGTGAAGTTCATACGGGACATGATCCCTCATCATTATCAGGCAACGCAAATGTCGGCTCTGGTAAAAGGCCGCACAAACAATCCCGATATTATCGCACTGGCTGGCCGGATAGACGCCTCACAGGCAGACGAAATAGCCTTTATGCAAGGCTGGCTCACCGAACGCCGCCAGCCGAGGCCTGATCCGGCCGCCCATTCCATGATGGATATGTCGGGCGTGATGGCAGGCATGGCATCGCCTGTCCAAATGGCTGCGTTGGCCAATGCCAAAGGCGCGGAATTCGACCGCCAGTTTCTGTCGCTGATGATCCCGCACCATGCAGGAGCAGTGGCCATGGTCGAGCAACTGCAAAAGAAATCCGGCTCGCTTTACGATCCGGTTCTGTTCGATTTTACCAATGAGATCATGACCGAACAGAAGTCCGAAATCGAACGGATGACGGCCATGCTGGGCGCGCTGTCCGCCGATCCGCGTGCTTCGCTCACTGCGGGTTTCCGCGATGCAGGTGAGGCCGCCAACAACATGGTGCTGGTCGCGAGCCTGCCCAAGCCGGACGGATTCTTCGATCCAGCCAACCCTACCGGCATTGCGCCAAAGAAGCCCGCAAAGGAGGAGGGCGAAACGCCGCAACGCGGTAATGATGTCGATCCCGAAGCCGGAACAGTTTTCAGCGACCGCTCTCCACTGCTGAATTTTATGCAAAGCGACATGGCCTTTTCCGGCGACGTTCTGGTGACCGGCAATTTTCACGGCTTCAACATCTACAAACTGTCCGACTCCGCTACGCCGCAGCTGGTCAGCTCGATCGTTTGCCCTGGCGGACAAGGCGACGTGTCGATTGTCGGCAATATGCTGATCATGTCGGTCGAGCAGACTCGCGCGCGAACCGATTGCGGCGGCCAGGGGATCGACGGTGATGTAAGTCCTGACCGCTTCCGCGGCCTGCGCATCTTTGACATTTCCGACCTCACCAACCCGCGCCAGGTCGGCCAGGTCCAGACCTGCCGCGGATCGCACACGCATTCGGTTGTTTCGTCGGACGAAACATCCATCGTAGTCTACAACTCGGGCACAGCGGGCGTTCGGCCCGAAAAAGAACTCGCCGGCTGCATTGGCGATGTCCCTGGTGATGACCGGACCGCCCTGTTTCGTATCGACGTGATTGAAATTCCGCTGGCTGACCCGTCGAAATCGCGCATCATAGACAGCCCGGCTGTATTTGCCGATCCCGAAACCGGCCGTCTCGCTGGCCTGTGGCTTGAAGGCGATCACGGAGAAGGTACGCAGGAAACCAGCACCACCGATCAATGCCACGATATTACCGTATTCCCGGCCAGGAACCTCGCAGCAGGCGCGTGTTCGGGCAATGGTATCATTTTCGATATCAGCGACCCGCGCGCACCCAAGCGCATTGATGAAGTGATCGATAAGGGTTTTGCTTATTGGCATTCCGCCACGTTCAATAATGATGGCACCAAGGTAATCTTCACCGACGAATGGGGCGGCGGCACGCGGCCCCGCTGCCGAGTTCAGGATCCCCGCAACTGGGGCGCCGATGCAATCTATGACATCAAGGGCGGCGAGTTGACTTATGGCGGCACCTTCAAGCTGCCCGCCGCGCAGGGTGAAAAAGAAAACTGCGTCGCGCACAATGGCTCGATCATTCCCGTTCCGGGCCGCGACATATTCGTGCAGGCCTGGTACCAGGGCGGCGTGTCGGTGATTGATTTCACCGATAGCGCAAACCCGAAAGAGATCGCTTATTTCGACCGGGGCCCAGTTAGCGATGAAACAGCCGTAGTCGGCGGTTATTGGTCAACCTATTGGTACAATGGCAAAATTTACGGCACCGAAATTGCGCGCGGTCTGGACGTGTTGGAACTTACGCCGAGTGAGCACTTGTCAGAAAATGAGATTGCTGCGGCAAAAATGGCCGACATGGGCAGCACGTTCAATCCGCAGCAGCAGTTTCCGGTCAGCTGGCCGCATTCGCCTGTGGTTGCGATGGCTTATGTCGATCAGCTTGCGCGCAGCGGTGACTTCGCGCCCGCCGATGCCGCCAGTCTCATCGCGCTGATCAGAACGGCTGACGCGCATGTTACGGCGGGCCATAAGGATGGTGCAACTGCAGCAGCACTGCGGGTACATGTGGGGCATCTCGTGGATGCCGGGGCAGGTTCTCGCAAGGCAATGCTGGCCGCAGCAATGGAAACCCTTGCCGCGAAACTTGGTTAGTTACGCAGCCACCAGCAATTCCGCAGCATCGGGGCTTTGCTCGAGTAGTTCGAGCAAGCCCCGTTCTTCGCGGCTGAGCCACTGTGTGCTGCGTGGCAGCCGCAAGCCTTCTCGCCAGTCCTCTTGCCGGTCCACGAGGTCGATCACGGCTGGATGGATGTAGCTCTTGCGCGTAACCGCGGGCGTGTTGCCAAGCCGCTGTGCCACTTGTTCAAGCAATGCCTTGATCGAAAGTTTCTCGTCTGCATTGGCCAATATCTCGAACCCGAGAACGCTGGCATGCCATGTGCGAAAATTCTTTGCAGTAAACCGTTCGCCCATCGCCTCGAACAAAAAATCGTTTACTTCGGACGATCCCACTTGGTGGGTTTCGCCATCCTCGCCGGCATATTGAAACAGATTCTGGCCCGGCAAATCCTGCATCTTTTTAACAAACCGGACCAGCGTGCCGTCATTGACCGTGATGTCGCGCGTTTTGCCCGACTTCGCCTGATAGCGCAGCCGCAGTGTGTTGCCGGAGATATCGGCGTGGCGCTGGCGCAGCGTGGTCGCGCCGTAACTGTCATTACTTTTGGTATAGGCCTCGTTACCAACGCGCACGACACCCAGATCAAGCAACCTTACGACACTGGCAATCGCACGCTCCTGTGTTAATTTGATCCCTCTCAACTCGTCGGTCACGCGCTTGCGGACCAACGGCAGCAAATTGCCAAAGACCGCGCAGCCGTCAAACTTCTCACCTTCGCGCATCGTGCGAAAATCAGGGTGATAGCGATATTGCTTGCGGCCCTTCGCATCGATACCCGTCGCCAGAATATGGCCGTTCGCGGCGGGGCAGAACCAGGCGTCAATATAGGCTGGCGGCAGCGCGATTGCATTGAGACGCTGCTTCTCTGCCGCGTCTCTGACAAGCTCTCCGGTCGCGGTATAATATGCCCAGCCGCGCCCCGCGCGCTTGCGGCTCATACCCGGCAGCGAATCGTCGACATAGATGAGCTTGGGCATGGTCATGAAATAGTAAACACCGCCCGGCCCTTGCGGTTCCGCGCGCATTTGCCCAACTGGAGCGAGCAGATAAAAGGAAATTTCGATGGCCGACCCGGCATACACACCGCCTGAAGTATGGACGAACGATACGGAGAACGGCGGCAAATTTGCTGCTATAAATTCGCCAACCGCCGGTAAGCGCGAGGATAAAGACCTTCCGGTGGGTGAGCACAAGTTCCAGCTATACTCGCTGGCGACCCCGAACGGGGTGAAAGCCAATATTATTTTCGAGGAGCTGCTGGAAGCGGGCCATAATGATGCAGAATATGACGCGTGGCTGATCAATATCGGTGAAGGCGCGCAGTTCACTTCGGGCTTCGTCGATATCAACCCCAACTCCAAGATTCCGGCCATGGTCGATCACACAGGGGCCCGGCCGGTCCGTGTGTTCGAGAGCGGAGCCATTCTAATGCATATGGCGGAAAAATTCGACAAGTTCTTGCCCGGCGCGGGCGCAGAACGCGCCGAAGTACTCAGCTGGCTTTTCTGGCAAGTCGGTAGCGCCCCGTTCATCGGCGGCGGATTTGGGCATTTCTACGCCTACGCGCCGGAAAAATACGAATATCCGATCAACCGCTACGCAATGGAGACAAAACGTCTGTTCGATGTCGCCGATAAACGCCTGAAAGACGCACGCTATCTAGGCGGGGATGCCTACAGCGTCGCCGATATGGCGGCATATCCATGGCTGGCGCCCTTTGTCACCGGCGATATATATGGCGAGGCAACCACCTTCCTTTCGATCGGGGAATACGAATCCGTTGCGCGCTGGGTAAAGGAAATTGGCGAACGCCCCGCCATCAAACGCGCACAGATGGTCAACCGCACCTGGGGCGATGAAGACGGTCGATTACCCGAGCGTCACGGATCGGACGACTTCGCCGGAAAAGGCCTCTGAACACCGGTATTTGAAAATAGTTGGATGAGGGGGCCCACGCCCCCTTTCCTTTGTCGCTGGCCGCGTTATAGAAGCGCCCGCTGCTGGGGCGTCGCCAAGTGGTAAGGCACCGCTTTTTGGTAGCGGCATTCGCAGGTTCGATCCCTGCCGCCCCAGCCAGCTACTGTTTCAAAAATCGGCCCTGACTATTCCAATTGTTCGACAGCGATCGCGGGCTCGGGATTGCCGGGTACCAGAATCATCGTCTGGCCCTCCACGCGCCAGCTTGCCAGCCGTGTCAGCAAATTCATCCCGATAACATTCGTCTCGCCCAGATTGGGCGCGATAACGACATCGAGGCCGCGCGCGGCGACATTGCCAAATCGCAGCTCGTCGATTGTGCTGAGCTGCGCGGCGACCGCGCCGTTTGCGGTGTTTAACCGGATCGGGATGCCGCCGCGGCGGGGTTCCAGCCCGGCCCGGTCCGCTGCCCCTTGTGATAGCGCGGTCAAAGTCGCGCCTGTATCGACCATGAATTTCACCGGTTCACCGTTGACCGAGGCACGCAACCAGAAATGGCCGTCCGGCGCCAATGTTATACGCGTTTCGCCGCCGGTTACTTGCTGCCGCGCGGCCATGCTTTCCGGCATGACCATATCGAAGCGCGGATCAAACCGGGCGAGTTGCAGCACGACAGTCAGCATGATCGCGATGAGCGCAAGCGTGCTGCCGGCCCGGATAAAACGGCCCAGAACGAACCCCTTTCTGATCAGCACCGCACCGGCCCAACCGACCAGCAATGCCGCCAAAACCGCTATCAACAAGCCCGATTGCGGCACGGAAGCAACCAACCGCGCCGCTGCATCCCAAAGAGTTTTAACGTCCATACGAGCTATATAGGTTTGGCAAACCATCTATGCCATGAACGTATTTTAAGGTGCGCTGCGCGGGATTGCCGCCTTTGCCAAGATCAGCGAGAAGCACCCCTCGCCGTCTGTCCAACGCTCCAGCGGCGTCCAGCCGCCCGATAGCAACAGTACCGACCCGCTGCGTTCATCGAACTTGTGGCTGTTTTCGGTATGAATTGTCTCTCCGCTGGCCATCGCGAATTTGCTGTCCGAAACTGTAAATTCCATGTCTTCCTGCGCGACCAGATGCATTTCGACACGAGCATACAAATCGTTCCAACGCGCAAGATGCCGCAACTTGTCAACCGGGATATCGCCACCAAGTTCGCGGTTGATCCGCCGCACCAGATTGAGGTTGAACGCGGCGGTCACGCCTTTCGCATCGTCATAGGCAGCTTCAAGGACAGCGACATCCTTGATCAAATCCATCCCGATCAGCAGCATCGCCTCGCTACCCAGCGTGCCGCGCATTTCGCGCAGCAGATCGACCGCGGTGCGCGGAACCATATTGCCGATCGTCGAACCCGGGAAAAACCCCAGCTTGGGCATTTCCGACACTTCGCCGGGCAAAGCGACATGTTTGGTAAAGTCGGCTTCGACGGGATAGACTGGCAAGCCCGGAAATTGCCTGGCCAGATCAGCCGCCGCCGCGCGCAGAAAGTCTCCCGAGATATCAAGCGGCACGTAGGCACCCGGCTTTATCGCATTCAGCAACAAGGGGGTTTTTACCGAACTGCCCGAACCAAATTCGACCACTGCGCGGCCAGTCCCGATTGCTGCGGCATATTCCGCTCCGCGTTCTCGCAGGATTTCAGTCTCGCAGCGGGTCGGATAATATTCTTCCACGCCCGTAATATCTTCAAACAGCTGCGAACCGGCGTCATCATACAACCACCGCGCAGGGACCGCTTTCTGGTCTTGCGCCAGTCCCGCGAGCACATCGGCGCGGAATGCGGTGTCGATACCGTCTTCGTCACGCTCGACAAGTTTCAAACCTTCTGTTGGGGCCATCATAAATCCTTTGCGAGGCGAAGCCCGGTGAACTGCCAGCGTTGGTGGGGGTAAAAGAAATTGCGATAACTTGCGCGCGAATGACCGCGCGCGGTGGCGCAGCTGGAACCGCGTAGCACAAACTGTCCGGACATGAATTTGCCGTTATATTCGCCCACCGCACCGTCCGCGATACGGAACCGCGGATAGGGCAAATATGCCGAGCGCGTAAATTGCCAGCAATCGCCAAACACACTGGCGCTGCCGACCGGCATGACCATACCGCCGTTGCCATCGAACTGGTTGCCGGCTTCAGAATCATCCTCCTGCGCGATAGCTTCCCATTCGAATTCGGTGGGCAACCGCGCACCTGCCCATGTCGCAAAGGCATCCGCTTCATAATAGGAAATATGGGTGACCGGAGCGTGCGGATCGCGCGTCTGCCAACCGGCGTGAGTGAACTGGCAGGCGTCATCCCAGTAAAGCGGCGCCGAGATGCGCTGTTGCTGCACCCAGGCCCACCCGTCGGAAAGCCAGAGCGAAGCATTGTCGTAACCGCCATCCGCGATAAACGCAGACCATTCGGCATTCGACACCAGCGATGGCGCGAGCGCGAAGGGTTCAAGTATCACGCGGTGCTGCGGCCCTTCATTGTCATACGCGAAACCAGCGCCATCATGACCGACCAATGCGATCCCGCCAGGATGATTGTGCCAATCGGCTGCACCGCACTGTGCGACCGGGATATCTGCCGCGTCCCACATTGCCGGAGCCAGCGGGTTGTGGAAAAACGCGTGCTTGATATCGGTTAGCAGCAATTCCTGATGTTGCTGTTCGTGCGCAATGCCCAGTTCGACCAGATGGCCTAGCGCTGGATCGTCCAGCAGGTGCACCATCGCGTCACTCACATGGGCCCGCCAATCGCCAATTTCGTCCAGCGTGGGGCGCGACAGCAATCCGCGGGAGAAACGGTCAATCCGTTCGCCCTCTGCCTCGTAATAGGAATTGAAAAGAAACGGCCATTCTTCGTTGAACAGCCGGTAATCAGGCGCATGGTCGCGCAGCAGGAAAGTTTCCCAGAACCAATTGGTATGCGCCAGATGCCATTTCGCCGGACTGGCATCTTCCATCGACTGAAGGGTCGCGTCGGCATCGCCCAATCTTACAGCTAGATTTGCAGTCGCCGCGCGCATGTCGGCAAAGCGTTCCATGAGAGAACGCGCTTTTGTTTGCGCGTGTTGTTGCCGGGCCTGCGCCACCATTTCCTCCGAACCAGTCGTAATCGGGGGCATGGCCGATTTTCATACCCAATTAAAGGGTTGACTGCCAATATGTTCCTCAGCTTGGGCGCATTAACGGGTCATGCAGCGGCCAGTTCTGCGCGCACCGTCGCTTCTTCATTCAGCAGTTCGGCAATCTTGAAAGCCAGTTCCAGTGACTGCGCTGCGTTTAGCCGCGGGTCGCAATGCGTGTGATAGCGATCGGACAATCCGGCATCGGTGATAGCCACGCCGCCGCCCGTGCATTCGGTCACGTCCTGCCCCGTCATCTCGATATGCACCCCGCCCGCATGAGTGCCTTCGGCCCGGTGAACGGCGAAAAAGCCCTGAACTTCTGCCATGATCCGGTCGAACGGCCGCGTTTTGTAACCGCTATCCGCCTTGATCACGTTGCCGTGCATCGGATCGCATGACCACACGACCGGGTGCCCCTCCGCCTTTACCGCGCGAACCAGCTTCGGCAATCCGGCCTCGACCTTGTCATGTCCGAACCGGCTAATCAAAGTGATCCGCCCGGCCTCACGCGCGGGATTCAGCGTGTCGAGCAGTTTCAACAGCACATCCGGTTCCATCGATGGGCCACATTTCATCCCAAGCGGATTACCGATGCCGCGGGCGAATTCGATATGTGCGCTGCCTTCGAACCGTGTGCGGTCGCCGATCCAGAGCATATGTGCACTGCAATCGTACCAGTCGCCCGTCAGACTGTCCCGGCGGGTCATTGCTTGCTCATAGGGCAGCAGCAACGCTTCATGGCTGGTGTGGAAACTGGTCCCCTGCAGTTGCGGAACGGTCGCCGGATCGACACCGCAGGCCTCCATGAAATCAAGCGCCTCGCCAATACGCTCCGATATTTCGTCGAATTTTTCCGCCCACGGGCTGCGGCCCATGAAGTCGAGCGTCCATTGGTGGACTTGGCGCAGATTAGCGTAACCCCCACCCGCAAAGGCGCGCAGCAGGTTAAGGGTGGCTGCAGCTTGCGAATAAGCGCGCACCATGCGTTCGGGATCATTGCGCCGCGTGTCGGCATCGAATTCGATACCGTTGACGTTGTCACCGAAATAGCTCGGCAAGGTAACGCCGTCTTTGGTTTCTGTGTCCGAACTGCGCGGTTTTGCAAATTGGCCGGCAATACGGCCCACTTTGACCACCGGAAGTTTGCCGGCAAAGGTCAGCACAACCGCCATTTGCAACAATACGCGAAATGTGTCGCGGATGTTGTTTGGATGAAACTCGGCAAAACTTTCCGCGCAATCGCCGCCCTGCAAAAGGAAAGCCTTGCCATTGGCAACTTCAGCCAGACTGGATTTGAGCGCGCGCGCCTCACCCGCGAAAACCAGCGGCGGATAATGCGCAAGTGTCTGTTCGGCAGCAGCCAGCGCGCCGCCATCGAGATACGTCGGCAAATGCCGGGCCTCGTGAGATTTCCAGCTATCCGGGGTCCAGTTCTTACTCACGATATTACCTCGATGTTGGCCGGTTGGCCGCCGTGCAAACGCGCGCCTCTACGCTCGCGCGCATTCAAATGCAAAGCCGCAAGGGCCGCAAGCGCAATTTTCTTTCAGCACCGATAGAACAGTGCCGAACGAACAGCGCCGATGGAACAGGGCCGATAGAACAGGGCCGATAGAACAGGGCCGATAGATCAACGGCCGGTGACGGGCGCACTTGCTGCTGCAGGTACGCGCGCGCTGGAAATCGCAAGTTCCTGACCTTCGGGTATGACGGCAAGCCGAAAACCCTCGCGCGAGGCGAGGAACCGCTTGGCCAGCACCTGCATCGCCTCGGGTGTCGTTTCCGTATAATCGAGCAGCATTGATCGCATGACTTCGACCCGGCGCGGATCAAAGCTCGCCCCCTCAAGCTGGTATAGCCAGAAGCGGTTGCCCGTCGATGCACGGGTAATCAGCTGTTTCAGCGGTTCGGTTACTCGGACAAGTTCATCCTCGCTTGGCGGATTGGCGGCCAGGTCTGCCGCGATGGCGTCCGCCGCGGCGAAAAATGCCGGTACATCTTCAGGCTTCAACTGCGCCAGGGCCATGATCTTGCCGCCTGCCGGCACATCCACCGGCCAATCGGACACCACTTGCGGGGCATAGCTGGCCCCGGCACGCTCGCGCATCTCGTCCATCAGCCGGTTACTGAAAAGTCTGGTGAGAATTTCCAGCTGCCGCGATATGCGCGTACCGGGGACCCCGCCCCCGCTGGGCCACGCCACCACCGCTGCAGCCTGATTGGCATCGCCGCGGTGACGCAAGATTTTCGTCTCACCGGTTGGTGCCGGAAACTCCAGACTACGCGCTTCGGCGGCGGCAGGGATCATTTCACGCGGCGGCAACGCGCCAAAAGTGCGCTTCAGCGCTTCCAGCGCAGCGGGCTTGTCAAATTCGCCCATGATCAGGACTTCAACGGGGCCCTGCTTCAGCAGCGGCTCCCACACTTCGCGGAACCGTTCGGGTGTTACCTTAGCCAGCATTTCAGGCGTCGGCGTGGCAAAACGCTGGTCATCATTACGCAGCAAGAATTCAAGATCACGCTGCATCAGGGCCCCGGGACTGGTCGAATAACTCTCGTAAGCCAGTTCGCCCGCAGCCTTGGCCCGAAGTACCGGATTGGCATCCCAGCGCGGCATCCCCAGCTTTGCGGCAAACAGATATAACTGGTCAGCCAGATCTTCATCGCGCGTTTCTGCATCCAGCGTGAAAACGCCTTCATCAATATCGAATTCGAAAGCCAGTTTCCGGCCCGTCGCAATGCGGTCCAGATCTTCTTCGCCCAATGGACCGATACCTGAACCGACCAGCGCGAATTGGCCCAGGCTGGCATATGCCGCGTCTTCGGACGAGAATGCACGGTAGCCCGATCCGAAGCGCACCTTGACCGCCACCCGGCCTGGTTCGGCGCCATTCGACCACAATATCGCACGCACGCCATTACTCAGTTGTACCGCTTCGATTCCGACCAGCCCGATGCCGCCTTCGGCAATGACAGTGCCCGGCGCGCCAATTTCGGGAAGTTCGGAAAAATTGATCGAACTTGCCGCAAGTCTGGACGAACCATCTGCTTCGATCGGTTCCAGCAATGCTGTCCTGAGCCTTGCCGCATCAGCTTCACCGGTCGCAGGCGTAACATATACCGAACGGATCACATCTCCGACAAACAGGTCGCGCGTATGCTGCTGGATTTCAGCCGGATTAAGCCGGCCTTTCATGCCGCGAAAAACCTCCAGCACCGTCTCGGGCGCGGCAGTCGTTTCGCGGATATCCACTGCATTAACGATATCATCGGCCAGTTCCGACCCCGGTTTGACCGCGCGTTCTGCGACCAGACTGGCAAAAACGACATCAAACTCTGCCACTTCGCGGTCAATTTCTTCCTGGGTAGGTGGGTTCGCAATTGCATCGGCGATCACGCCTCTCGCATCGTTCAGCGCGCCTCGCCAATCGGCAGTCAATGGCGCGACAGAAAGGAACGTGGCGTCCGATGTCCGGCTGACATCGTCCTGACGGACCTGGGCAAACAAATAGCTGCCGCCTGCCCTGGCGCGTGATTCCAACCGGCGATTGATGATCGCCTGTGCAACCGATGTCAGCAACAGCCCCTCGTTATAGACAATAGTGTCCTGGACCGGCCGCCATGGCCGCATAACCGCCACCGTAATCGAGCGCGGCAAATCGGGCTCGACCAGCACGGCAGTTTCGCCAACAGGATTGGCTGAGTCTGCCCCGTCGGGCGCGACCGGATCGCCGAAATCAGGCGCGGCAACCAGCGGTCCTTCGCCCTGCCAGTCCGCGAAATAGCGCTCGACAAGAGCAGCCAGCATTTTCTCGTCAGCGTCGCCTGCAATTGCAATCACTACATTTTCGGGCCGGTACCAGCGTTTATGGAATGCGCGGACGCCTTTCTGCGTAGCGCCTTCCAGCGTTTCGACAGTGCCGATCGGGCTACGCGAGGCAAGCCGCTGGCCAGCAAATAATGTTGCGCGGGTTTCATCCGCTATCCGCTGCCCCGGACCGCCGCGCTCGCGCTTTTCCGCCAGCACAATCGGCACTTCGGATTTGACATTGGCAGCCGTGAGGGCCGGCTCGCGGATCATCCCGGACAGCAGCTTGAGCGATTCTTCGATGCTGGCAGGTGTCGCGTTGGGCAGATCCAGTTTGTAAACAGTCTGGGTCGGGCTTGTCTCGGCATTGGTATCACTGCCGAAACTGGCCCCCAGCCGCTCCCAAACCCTGATAGCCTCACCTTCACCCAGATATTTGCTTTCACGGAACAGCAAGTGTTCGATCAGATGGGCAAAGCCTCTTTCATCGTCGGTCTCGTGCAGAGATCCGGCATCGATGCGGATGCGGATCGATATCTGGTCAGGAGGGACGCCATTTTTACGCACCGCATAACGCAGGCCGTTTTCCATTTCGCCAAAATGCCACTCGCGATCGGGTGGAATGTCGCTGCCGCGATATAGCCAAGGGGTTTCTTCGCTTGTCTGCACGGCAGCCGGATCTGCCAGCGGAGTATTTTCTTGCGCTGTTCGTGCATGGCCGCTTGGCGCCAGCACAAGCAACGGAAGGACAAGGACGAAATGGCGCATTTTGCGCGAAAAAACTTTCATGCGCCGGATATAGGAGTTGCGACGGTGAAGGATAAGTGAATGACGCAAAATTCCTGGCCGCGGCCAGATCAATTGATCGCGGGTCACACGCTCGATCCCCTTGTGGCACGCGCTTCTCGCGCCTACATAATGACTTATGTATATCGAGACTGAAACGACACCCAACCCCGCCACGCTGAAATTCATGCCGGGCCAGAATGTCATGCCATCCGGCACGCGGGATTTCGCGTCTCCCGAAGCCGCAGAAGCCTCTCCGCTTGCACAGGCGATATTTGATACCGGCGAAGTGGTGAATGTGTTTTTCGGTAGTAATTTTATTGCGGTGACCGCCGCACCTGGCGCTGACTGGTCGGCGCTGAAGGGTATGGTCGTATCGGTCCTGCTTGACCACTTCGTGTCAGAAGCGCCGCTGTTTAACGAAGCTGGCGGTAACGGGATTTCGGTTCCTGCGGAAAACGAAGCGGTTGTCGAAGATGATCCCGCCGATGCCGAGATTGTGGCGCAAATCCATGAATTGCTCGAAACCCGAATTCGTCCGGCTGTCGCCAATGACGGCGGCGATATCGTTTACCGCGGCTTCAGGGACGGTATCGTCCATTTGCAGATGCAAGGTGCCTGCGCGGGCTGCCCTTCGAGCACTGCTACGTTGAAGCACGGGATCGAAAGCCTGCTTAAACATTATATACCAGAGGTGGACGAAGTTCGAGCCGCCTGAAGGAGACTGGAACTCGATGCCCAAACAATATCACGACAATGAACTCACCGCCGCCGCGCTGGACCAGCTCTTCCGCGATGCGCGCAGCTATAATGGCTGGCTCGACAAACCCGTAAGCGAACACCAGATCAAGGCGATCTACGAACTCACCAAAATGGGGCCGACGTCTGCCAATATGCAGCCAGGCCGGTTCATCTGGTGCCATTCACAGGAATCGCGTGATCGGCTGGCCGCGCATGCATCGGACGCCAACAAGCAAAAAATCAACACTGCGCCGGTTTGCGTCATTATCGGTTATGATATCGATTTTCACGAGCATCTGCCTGAACTGTTCCCGCACACCGATGCGAAAAGCTGGTTCGAAGGTGACGAGGAAGGCCGGAAGGAAGCTGCATCCCGCAATTCGGCATTGCAAGGCGCCTATCTGATGCTGGCCGCACGCGCGCTCGGTCTGGATTGCGGGCCCATGTCCGGTGTTGATCTGGACGCGGTCACCGCTGACTTTTACGCTGATGAACCGCGCGTAAGGGCAGATTGGGTCTGTTCGATCGGATACGGCGATGACAGTTCGATTTTTGGTCGCAGCCCGCGCCCTGACTTTGGCAAGTTCAACGCTATCGCTTGATTCTTAAGGGCCGACAGCTATTTCTGTGCGAACACTGGTTATTGAATGCGCGACCGAAGCGTGCAGTGTTGCGCTGCTGGACAATGGCGATCTTGTGGCCAGCGACCACAAGGTTCTGGGTCGGGGTCACGCCGAACGGCTGGTTCCGATGATTGCCGGCCTACCGCAAAACGGCAGGGCCGACCGGATTGCCGTTTCGCTCGGCCCGGGCAGCTTTACCGGAGTTCGCGTGGGCATAGCCGCTGCGCGCGCGCTAGGCGTGGCATGGGACGTTCCCGTCGTCGGATTTTCGACGCTGGCGCTCGTCGCGGCCACAGCGCGGTACCGCTACCAAGGACAGCCTGTCAGCGTCGCAATGACGGGCGGACATGGCGAATGGTTTTTCAACAACTTCGGAGCCGATGGCCTGCCGGAGGCATGTGATATTACCTTGCACCCGGACGATCTGGCGGCGCAGACTGTCCATCACGTTATCGCCGGTACACAGGCAGAAAAACTGGCGGAATTGCGGGGCGACGGGATTTCAGCAATGCTTCATCCGGATGCGAAGTATTTTCCATTGATACCGCGCACCTTGATTTCCGATGATGTAACTCCCCGTTATGGCCGACCTCCCGACGCCTCGCTACCGCCAGGCGCATGAGGGTGGACGATGTCGATCACATAATGCGACTGATGGACGCAGCCTTCGATCCGCATTGGGGCGAAGCCTGGACACGGCGGCAGGTACTCGATGCCTTGCAATTTCCATACACCAATTACCAACTGATCGATGGCGAAGAAAATTTTGAAGTAAAAGATCTGCCTGCGGCTGGGTTTACTCTTACCCGCCGCGTGGCCGACGAAGAAGAGTTGCTGCTAATCGCAGTTGATCCATCCTACCGCAAACGTGGTATCGGCGCGCGATTAATTCAGGAGCTTGTCATAAAAGCACGCGAATCCGGCATTTCACGAATTTTTCTTGAAATGCGGGCTAATAATCCTGCGAAAACGCTATACACTTCTTTTGGATTCGAGCCCGTCGGCAAGAGAATGGGTTACTACAAGATGCGCGATGGCAACTTCGTCGATGCGATAACTTACGCTCGAAATGTTGATAAATTGAGTAATATCAGCGAAAGTTTTAGTTAATTGGGGAATAGTTAGTAACTGTAGTTGATTAGTCCGTACAATCTGTTCATATGTAGTAACGGGAAGGTTTGCCCCCCAAGCCTTCCCAAACCCGTTGCAGTTGCAGGACGGACGTATACCCGGCGCTTCGCGTGCCCAACTCGTTCATCCTGCGACACCATTAGGAAGTCGTATGAATATTCTTGAGAACGATATGTCCGAGACGCTGTTGACGCTGACCTCGGATATTGTTGCTGCCCATGTCAGCAATAATGAAGTGAGCGTCGAACAGGTCCCGGCATTGATTACCAAGACATTCCATGCATTGGCCGGCTTGGGCGAAGCCCATGCAGCAGAAGAACTGCCCGACCCGGCGGTTTCTGTTCGCGCCTCGATCAAAAAAGACCACATCGTCTGTCTTGAAGATGGCAAGAAGATGAAAATGTTGAAGCGCCACCTGATGACAGATCATGGCATGACTCCCGACGAATACCGGGAACGTTGGGGCCTGGGCTCCGACTATCCGATGGTCGCGCCCGATTACGCCGAAACGCGCCGTATGCTTGCCAAAAAGATCGGCCTTGGCCGCAAACCTGGTCAGAAGCGTGGTCGCACCAAAAAAGCTGCCTGAGCGTAACCGGTCTATGGTAACTTGAGATAAGCGCCCCGCGCCTCTAAGGCTGCGGGGCGTTTTCTTTTTTGGACCATGTTCGTGCAGCAAAAAATTGACATCGAACAGCTTTGTGCGGACCGCGGCTTGCGGATTACCGAACAGCGCCGGATCATCGCCAATGTCCTGTCTGGCAGTGATGATCACCCGGATGTGGAAATGTTGCATAAACGTGCATCTGCGATCGATCCCAAGATTTCCATTGCCACTGTGTACCGCACTGTAAGGTTGTTCGAAGAGGCGGGTATCCTTGACCGTCACGATTTCGGGGATGGACGCGCAAGATACGAAGCCGCTCCCGAGGCGCATCACGACCATCTGATCGATGTCGAAACGGGCAAGGTTGTCGAATTTGTCGATCCTGAACTCGAAGCGTTACAAAAAGTCATTGCCGAAAAACTTGGCTATCGCCTCGTAGATCACCGGATGGAACTTTATGGCGTCCGGCTCGACCGAGAAGACTGATCCCGCCGATGCGCGGGCGCGGCTCAAGGCTGCAACTGCCGCAGGTGCGCCCACGTCTATCGGCCTGCGCGGTTGGCTGAGGCTGATCGCCAGGCTGCAATTGATCATTCTAATGCTGATCGTGATGGTCCCGTTCCATTACGTCTGGCGCATGTTCAAATATGGTTCGCCGCTACCGATGTATTTCCTTCGCTGGGCGGCGCGCATCGTCGGTGCTCGGGTAGAATTGCGCGGCAAACCTCTCAGGCGCGACGTGTTCTTTACGTCGAACCATGTTTCCTGGGTGGACATTCTGGCCTTGGCAGGTGCCAGCGGGACAGCATTTGTCGCAAAGCAGGAACTACGCGATACGCCCGTTGTCGGCTGGCTCGCGAACCTCAACCGCACCGTTTATGTAAAGCGCGAACACCGGATGGGTGTGGCGGGGCAAATTATGGCCTTGCGGCGGGCCTTGGCCGACAATTGGTCAGTAACCGTATTTCCCGAAGGCACGACGACCGACGGCCAGTCGCTGTTGCCGTTCAAAACCGCGATGCTCAAAGTTCTGGACCCCGCGCCACCGGAAGTCCGCGTTCAGCCGGTCGTGGTCGATTACGGCGCAGTCGCCGAATGGATTGGCTGGATTGGCAACGAAAGCGGGATCAATAATTTCAAGCGGGTTTTGGCACGCGAGGGGACTTTTTTACTCACGCTTCATTACCTGGAACCGTTCGACCCAGGGGCGCATGGCGGCCGCAAGGAAATCGGCGCAGAGGCGTATCGGCAAATCTCCGACAAACTGGAGGAAATTCTTGGTACTTTTCTGCGCGAATTCGCATTCGAAGTCGCGCCCGTCCGCTACGCACCGCGTGATAACGCAGACAGCGCTTTAGAAACCGGCGCGGTGCGGCTATAGGCCCGCGCCATGCGTAACACTCAGCAACCAAAAACTTACCGGGTCAAAAGCTTTGGCTGCCAAATGAACGTCTATGATGGCGAGCGGATGGGGGAATTGCTGGCCGAGCACGGTATTGCCCCGGCAGCCGATGGAGAAGATGCCGATCTGGTGGTGCTCAACACTTGCCACATACGCGAAAAAGCCGCTGAGAAGGTTTATTCGGATATTGGCCGCCTGACCAAAGGGAAAACCCAGAAAAAGGCCCCGATGATCGCGGTCGCCGGCTGTGTCGCGCAGGCGGAGGGCGAAGAAATCATGACCCGCTCCGAATCCGTTTCGATGGTGGTTGGTCCGCAGGCTTACCACCGGCTGCCAGAAATGATTGCCAGCGCAGTTAAAGGGGAGCGCGTAACCGATACGGACATGCCTGCCGATGCAAAATTTTCCGCCCTTCCGCAGCGGCGCAAGTCTGCCCCTTCCGCATTTCTGACAATCCAAGAAGGATGCGACAAATTCTGTACCTATTGCGTGGTGCCCTATACCCGCGGTGCAGAAATTTCGCGCCCCTTCGCCGCGCTGGTCGATGAGGCCAAGATGCTCGTCGATGGCGGCGCCCGCGAGATTACCCTGCTGGGCCAGAATGTCAGCGCGTGGAGCGGTGAGGATTATGCCGGAAGAAAGATCGGTATGGCCGGTCTGATCCGCGCTGTCGCTGATATCTCTGGCCTGGCGCGCATCCGATATACAACCAGCCATCCAGCCGACATGGACGAGGACCTCATCTCCGCTCACGGCGAAATCGAGAAGCTGATGCCTTATCTTCACCTTCCGGTTCAATCGGGTAACGACCGGATCCTGAAAGCCATGAACCGCAGCTACAGTGCGGAAAGCTATTTGCGTCTGCTCGAACGGTTCCGCGCAGCGCGGCCTGATCTGGCGCTATCGGGTGACTTTATTGTCGGCTTCCCCGGCGAGACCGAGGCAGAGTTCGAAGACACATTGCTGATCGTCGATCAGGTTGGTTATGCGCAGGCATACAGTTTCAAATATTCGCCGCGCCCGGGCACGCCCGCTGCGACGATGGACGATCAGGTACCGCTTGCCGTGATGGACAACCGTTTGCAGCGGCTCCAGGCAGCGCTTCGCGCCGGCCAGCAGGCGTTCAACGACGCAAGCGTTGGCAAGGTCTGCGAAGTGCTGGTGGAACGCAAGGGCAAGCTGGACGGCCAGTGGCTCGGTAAATCACCCTGGCTGCAATCGGTGCATTTTACCGCAGATGCTGCTGTCGGCGATCTGGTCAAGGTGGAATTGCTCGGCGCCGGGCAAAATTCGCTCAGCGGCAGAATTCTGGAAACTGTCGGCGTTTGAATCAACCGGGTCAAACAGATTACATCTGTGTGACTTTCCACTTCCAAAAACGCGGCCAATCTTGCTTGCCGCAAAACATGGCTTATCTTTCCGACTCGTACACTGATGTACGCCAATGAAAGGAGCCTATGGCTCGCAAGACAGTTCGCGCGGTTTCCACCGCGCCAGCAAGACCCGCAAATGACGCCGCTGCCGAGCGCGCGACGGTGGAGCTTAGATTCGAAGACCAATCCTTGTTGGTCCCGCTTTTCGGACAATTCGATACCAATCTCGTGCAGGTGGAAAATCGCCTGGGCGTGTATATTGCTGCGCGCGGCGACAAGGTCATGATCGAAGGTCCCACCGAAGCGGTAGCGCGAGCGCGTGATGTGCTCGACGCCATGCGCGAAAAGCTGTCGATCGGGCAGGAACTTGATGCTGGTGCGATCGATTCGCTCATCGCCATGTCGAATGAACCCACGCTTGAAGGGATTGTGAGGGGCACACCCGACCATCCGCCGATCATGATCCGCACGCGCCGCAAAACTATCGTGCCGCGCTCGGCCAAGCAGGCCCAGTATATGGAGCAGCTTGCGCGCGACGATATCATCTTCGCATTGGGTCCAGCGGGTACCGGCAAAACCTATGTCGCGGTGGCACAGGCCGTCAGCCAGCTTATTACGGGCAGCGTACAGCGCCTGATACTCTCGCGTCCGGCCGTGGAGGCAGGCGAAAAACTCGGCTTTTTGCCCGGCGACATGAAGGACAAGGTCGATCCCTATCTGCGCCCGCTATATGATGCGCTGAATGATTGTATGCCGCCCGAACAGGTCGAACGCAGGATTGCCAGCGGCGAGATTGAAATAGCGCCAATTGCGTTCATGCGCGGGCGGACATTGGCAGACAGTTTCATCATCCTCGACGAGGCGCAGAACACCACACGCGAGCAGATGAAGATGTTTCTCACCAGGTTTGGCCAGAACAGCCGCATGGTCGTGTGCGGCGATCCCAAACAGGTCGATATTCCCGGCGGTGACAGGATGAGCGGGTTAGCCGATGCAGTCGGACGGCTGGAAGAAATTGAAGACATTTCCGTCACTCGCTTCAGCGCCGCAGACGTGGTGCGGCATCCCATCGTGGGCCGCATTGTCGAGGCTTACGAAGGTCCCGACGCCTGAACCGATGATATTGGAAATCGATATCGAGCATTGGCCCGGCGGTGATTGGGAAACGCTTGCCGGACAGGCTGCCAAAGCTGCCGGCGAGACCGCGCCGGAGCTTTCCGAGCCGCGGCTCTATACCAGCCTTTTATTCACCTCGGACGCCGAAGTGCATTCGCTCAACCGCGAATGGCGCAATCGTGACAAAGCGACTAATGTCCTGTCTTTCCCGATGCTTGAACGTGATGCCTTATTGGCGGTAACAGGCGAAGGTCCACCCGAATTGCTAGGCGATATCGCTTTGGCGCATGAAACCTGCGCGCGCGAAGCTGCCGCAAAAGGAATCGCGCTGCAAGATCACGCCGCGCATCTGATCATCCACGGATTACTGCATCTGGCGGGCTACGATCATGAGATATCCACCGATGATGCCGTGCAAATGGAGGCGCTCGAAACAAAGGCGCTTGCACTGATGGGGGTGGCGGACCCATATGGGGACCGTGAAACAAATGGAGAGAATTGAGGGCCATGCCCGAAACTGATTCCCCCTCTGGCGGGACTAATGGAGAAGCGGAGAGTAGCAACGGGCTTTGGCTCGCCATCCGCAAATTCCTTAAATTCGGTGTCAGCGACCAAAGTCTGCGCGCGCAGATCGAAGAAGCGATCGACGAACATGAGGATGAAAACCCGGGCGATGATACCGTTGCCCCGAATGGCGATTTATCCGGCGTTGAGCGGCAAATGCTCCGCAACCTGCTTCATTTCAGCGAACATGATGCTGACGACGTTGCGATACCGCGCGGTAAAATCATTGCTGTGCCTGCCTCTGCATCGTGGGAAGACCTGGTCGAACATTTTGCCGAGCACGGTCATTCGCGTTTCCCCGTGTACCGTGACACACTGGATGAAGTGATCGGGATGATCCACATCAAGGACGTATTTCCCTTCCTTGCTCGCAAAACCGACCCGCCCGCTGATTGGACCATATTGATGCGTCAGCCGCTGTACGTGCCGCAGGCACGCGGCGCGCTGGACGTGCTGGCCGATATGCGCGCGCACCGGATGCATCTGGCGGTCGTGCTGGATGAATATTCGGGCACAGACGGCCTCATCACTATCGAGGATCTGGTCGAGGAAATCGTCGGGGATATCGAAGACGAGCATGACGAGGTGCCCGAAGTTCTGATCGCGTCGATTGGTGAGGGAATGTGGGATGCCGACGCCCGGGTCGAGCTGGACGATCTTGCCCAGCAAGTCGATCCGCGTCTTGCAGAGGTCGAAGGCCAGGTTGATACGCTTGGCGGGTTGGCGTTCGTGCTGGCTGGCCAGGTCCCTTCAGTGGGCGACATATTGGAACATGACAGCGGTTGGCAGATCGAAGTCACTGCGACCGACGAAACGCATGTCAAGCGTCTGCGGCTTCACCCGCCAAGCGAAGATGCGGAAGCTGACTAGCGCAGCAAACAGCGAATTTACAATTGACGGCAACCGTTCAGTTCGAAAATTTGCAACAATGCCGCTCGACAGCGAATAGTTAGCGCCTATCTATAGGCCATGGTCGGCCGCCGCATCCTCCCGCCTCTTCGGGCACTCGAAGCCTTCATGCGCACGGTGCGCCTTGGTTCGGCCAAGGCAGCAGCTGCGGAACTGGGACTTAGCCCCAGCGCCTTATCGCGGCGGCTAACAAATCTGGAAGAATTTACCGGCCGGAAATTGTTTACCCGTGCCAGCCAGTCGATGGGCCTGACAGACGAGGGCCGGGCTTTCTTCGCTGCGATCTCGCCGCATCTTGATGCCTTGGCGGAGGCTGTTGGCAGCCAGTCGGACAATCTGGGACTTTTGCGGATGCGACTGGGCGTTTTACCCCTGTTCGGCAGTCAGCGACTGTTCCCGCGTTTACCCGAATTGCGAAAGCTGCACCCGCTTCTGCATATCGATATCGACACCGGTCCGCATCTGGACGAGCGCGTTGGTGATACGTTGGATGCGGCGATTATTCTTACGCAGCAACCCGACCCCGCAATGCACTCTGTGCGGCTCGACCACAACATGGTCCACGCTATTTGCAGCCGCGCTCTGGTCGATCAGATCAGCGCCAGCCCGGCGATTGCAGTCCTGAACCGGCAAACTTTCATGATCCATCAGGAACTGCCCGATAGCTTCACAGCATGGAAAGATGCTGTGGGGATGCACGATCTCGATCCGGTAGCCATCGACCACTTCGATTCCGGGCAGCTGATACTGGAAGCTGCAGCCCAAGGTCTGGGTATTGCCATTATGCATGATGATCACATGGCGCGGGCCGCAGACAGCCGCCTGGCCAAACTTTTCGATATCGCGGTAGAAAGCCCGTACAGTTACTGGTTCATCTGCCGCCCGAAAGAACTGGAGCTGCGCCCCGTGCGCCTGTTCCATGATTGGCTGGTCGGCGCAGGTTTATAGGCCGGCGTTAGATTTCGATTAACTTGATTGTCTTACCGCTTCCAGAAAGCATGATTTTGGATAGCCGTATGACATATGATTTCAGCAAAGCATTTTCTGGCGGACGAGCGGTAACGCAAGAAGATATTCGCGCGCTCCCCGCACAGCAGCTCAGCGCGATGCGCGAATTTTTTCGCAAACCAGATCTGGAGAGGACCGACGATGTAATCGAGCAGCGCTTGTCGGAAGATCTGGAGGGCGTGAAGCGAATGCTGGAAAACCTCGATCATGAATTGAATGGCCGCGCCGATCTTTGCCGGCAACTGGACCATGCCGGCGATGCAATAGAGGATATTGCCGACATTGTGGGTGCGGCTGACAAGTGCGAAGCTATCGGCCAAAGCGATGATGAAATGAAACGCCGGATATTGCGCCGTTCGCTGGATGGCAGCGGTATGCCTTGTGACAACCAGACAAGTTCCGATGTCGGCTCGAAAATCAGGAAAGGGTAACCGTTACGATTTGACCATTGGCTTCCGCAGGCGTTGCAGTCATTCGTTTGTTTCTGCCATGATTGTCGCCATCCGCGATGTCAGTTCCGCTTCCCAACCGCCCTTGATTTCGCGAATACTTGCCAGATAATCCTCATTTTCATGCGCAGGTACGTCGGGATCGTAATGATCGGCAGCATTCCGCATTGTGCTGCGGTCCATTTCGTTGAATGTCGCCACCATCCGGTCAGCCTGGTCTCGCGAATAGCCAAGCGCCTCGATTGCCGATCGTCCCATCCTAAGCGAACCGTCATAAGTTTCGCGGATAATATCGCGGCATCCGGCATACCAAAGGTCGTAAACATGATTGCGATCGACCGCACGCGCCACAATGTGGACCCGCGGGTGATGCTTGATCATATATTTGACCAGCCCGGTAATCTGTTCCTTGCCGTCAATCGCGATGACGAACAATTTGGCATCGTTGATACCCGCCGCGGACAGCATATCGGGACGGGTTGCGTCGCCGTAATAGGCATGGACATCAAATGCCTTGAGCAGTTCCAGCTGCCTCGAACTGAAATCGATAACCGTAGGCTCCAGCCCGGTGCCGCGCAAAATACGCCTGACAATTCCCCCGACCCGGCCATGTCCCGCGATGATGACTTCGCAATTTTCCTCGATTGCATCCATCTCGCGGTCCTTACCGCCCGAATAGAGCGGCGCGATAATCCGGTCATAAATAATGAATAGTGCCGGAGTGAGAAGCATCGATAGCGCCACAATCAAAAGCAGCCTGTCAGACAGATCACCCGGAATAACCGCGCTGGCGACCGTAATGGACAGCAATACGAAACCGAACTCGCCCGCCTGCGCCAGTCCGAGGCTGAACAGCCAGCGATCGGCCCCGCCGATTTTGAAAGCCACCGCCAGAACAAACAGGATCGCGGCCTTCAAGGCGATAAGACCAAGCGTCAATCCTGCGATGACTGCAAAATTATCAAATAGCAGGGCGAAGTTGATACCCGCGCCCACAGTCATGAAAAACAGGCCCAGCAACAGGCCTTTGAACGGATCGATATCGCTTTCCAACTCGTGACGATATTCGCTGTTCGCCAACACGACACCCGCAAGAAATGTGCCCAAAGCAGGTGACAGGCCGACCAGCGACATCAGCAGCGCGATGCCGACGACAATCATCAGCGCAGCGGCCACAAACAGTTCTCGCATTCGGCTGGCGGCGATAAATCTGAATATCGGGCCGGTGAGGTAGGAACCCGTCCCGATCACTGCAGCGATAGCGCCCAGCGTTACGAGCCCCGCAGCCCAGCCGGGCAATCCGGCAACCAGACTGATGGCGCCGCCGCCGTGTTCTCCTTCAGCACCCGGCGCACCGGACATGGTTTGCGCCAATTCGGGCAGCGCAAGCAAGGGGATCAGTGCCAGCATCGGGATCACGGCGATGTCCTGAAACAGCAGGACGGAGAAGCCCGATTGTCCCCCGTCGCTTTTCAGCAGCCCCTTTTCGCCCAACGACTGGAGAACAATCGCTGTTGATGACAGAGCCATCACCAGCCCGATTGCGAGTGCGACCGACCATGCTTGCCCCAGCACCATAGCGACACCCATTACGGCCGCTGTGGTCAGCACAACCTGCCCACCGCCAAGGCCAAGCAGCCTTGAGCGCATCGACCAAAGCAGTTTCGGTTCAAGTTCCAGCCCGACCAGAAACAGCATCATGACTACGCCGAATTCGGCGAAGTGCTGGATCGAAACCACGTCCACGTTCAAAAATGCCAGTGCCGGACTGATTACGATACCTGCGATCAGATAACCCAGCACGGAACCCATCCCCAGCCGCGAGGCCAGCGGGACTGCGGCGACCCCGGCGACGAGAAAGATGAAAGCCAGCAGCAGGAAGTCGGTGATGCGGAGTCTCCCAATAGCTGATCCGTCGGCCAGCGGCCCAACGCTACGTCAGAACGCCAGACAAAAAAAGAGGCGCCAGAAGCGCCCCTTTTTATCATTATCGATCCGTTCTAGCTGACAGTGGCTTTCACAATCTTGCCGGGGTTCGCCGGTGGCTCGCCCTTGGGCAGCGCATCGACGTGTTCCATGCCTTCTTCCACCTGGCCCCAGGCGGTATATTGACCGTCGAGGAAATGGGCATCGTCGAAGCAAATGAAAAACTGGCTGTTGGCGCTGTCGGGCATCTGGCTGCGTGCCATGCTGCACGTTCCGCGAACATGCGGCTCGGCGTTGAATTCGGCCTTCAGATCGGGGTGGTCGCTACCGCCCATGCCGGTGCCCGTCGGGTCGCCGCCTTGCGCCATGAAGCCGGGGATTACGCGGTGAAAAATCACCCCGTCGTAAAATCCGGCTTTGGCAAGCTGGGTTATCCGCTCGACATGGCCCGGCGCCAGATCAGGACGCAGCTTGATAACAATATCGCCGGTTTCGGTGGTAAGGGTCAATTTCTGGTCGGCCATTAGCGGTAATCTCCTTTTGGTTGACGCCGATATAATGTGCCAACCGCCAATGTCACCCGCCCCCGGCAAATCACACGCCGGAAAGACATGTAAAAGTTGATTTTGGGCCGCTACGCCCTAGACGCAGGGCATGGCTGAGGAAGACCGCGACAATCTTGTACTGCTCGATCCGCAGAAAGCGGAGCATGAGCCGCGCCCGGATGACCGCGTGGATGATGACAGGCTGGACGGCGAAAACACGCTTAAGCCGAGATTCGTAAGCAGCGTTGTCGAGGCGTTGG